>DAIRTT010000155.1:0-6209 GCA_036803745.1 Solirubrobacteraceae bacterium
GGTAGCCGCGCTGATCCGGCCCCAGCAGGCCGTACGCGAAGAACCGCGCGACATCCATGTCAGCCGGGTCGACGGTGGCGAGCTTCTGCAGCAGTGCCGCGCCGAGGTCCAGGTTCGTCCCATGGGCCTGTGCCGTCAGTTGGCGAACAGTTGCCCGATGCTCAGAGTCGAGCTTCTGCTGTGGCGTACGCTCGTCCTTGCCCTGCACCTTGCGGGTCGCGCGCTCGGAGGCGTCCTCCTGCTTGACGGCGCGCAACTCCTGGAGCGTGCGGTCGATCGCCTGCTTGGCGAGCTCGCGGAAGAGCGCCCGGTCGGTGATGACCGGCGTGCCGTGCTCGAACTCGATCAGCACGCCCGCTGCCCGTGCCTGGTCGACTTCCGCTTCGGCGAAGCGGATCGTCGGCGGCCCGTAGGCGTGCCGGTCGATCTGCTTGTGTAGCGCCTCGGCCTCCGCATAGGCAGCTTCGGCCTTCTTGCCGAGGCGCAGCTCGGAGACGTCGTGGTGGCTCAGCGTCGAGAGGTAGGCGGCGAACACCTTGGTTGCGCTCTCGCGGAGCGCGTATCCGATCACCCAGCCGGGGTTGCTCGTGAACTGCTCTCCGGTGATCTCTCCGGTCGCGATCGGAGCCAGCACCGCCTCGCACAGCTCCGCGGAGACCTCCGCGATCTTCGCAACGGTGCCCACCGCGCTCAGTGCCAGCTCGCCCTTGCCGATCAGCTGCTGCGCGGTCTCGGGCAGGTCGAGGATCTTCGCCCGGGCGCTGACGAGCTTGCGGTTCCAGCCAAGGACGGTGGCCGCGCCATCGAGGGTGTAGCCCTCATCGAGCATATGCGCCACCGCGCGGGCCTCCTCAAGGGGCGAGAGCTGCTTGCGCACGACGTTCTCCGCGGCGCTGTCGGCGCTTGAGCCCTCCTGGTCGCGGAGCGTGACCTCAACCTCATCCAGCCCGAGGCTGCGACACGCGGCGTAGCGGTGGTGCCCGGCGACGAGAGCGAACCTCTCACCGTCCGGACGGACAACGAGCGGCACGATCAGGCCGCGAAGCGCGATCGAGTTCGCGAGCGCCTCCACATGCGCCGGGTCCAGCTCCCGCGCGTTCTCACCGACATCGATCAGGTCCAGTCCGGCACGCTTCGGTGCTACGGCAACGCTACTCATCAGAGAACCTCCCTTTGTTGATCCCGCCCGATGCGGGACCGATCCCCACATCCCCCGCACGCCGCAAGGCGTGCGACCATCGGGATGGGGTCGGCCCGCACGAGCCGCCAGTCGCGAACAGGTGGCTCACAGTTCGACCTCGTTCGGGCTCACGCCCAGGCCCTCACGAGCGATCAGCGCGAGGGTGCGGCTATGCACCCACGGAGTCGGCGACACCCTCCCGGCCTCCGGGAGGCGGCCGATCCGGCGCGCCAGCCAGCTCGTCTCACCACTCGTGTTTCCGCGCCGGTCGCGTTTCAGCCGGCGGCAGCGAATCGCGATCTCGCTCATCGTCAACCCAGCCGTCAGCGCCCGCTCGACACCCTCGCGCAGACCCCTGTTCAGGACGATCCGGCTGCCGGCGAGGCGCTCGAGCTCGCAGCGCACCAGAACCGTCGACACATCGTCCAGCTCGGCGTGCGCCGCGATCGCGTCCACGGTGATCGTGCGCGCGGGCTCATAGTCCTCGACGCGGGCGATGACATCTCTCAGCGTCACCGGCTGAAATGCGCCATCCGTGGCTGCTGAGGGAGAGCTCGTCCAGCGCAGCTCGCGCGGACGGGCATCCGGGGTGATCGCGCGGATGCGGTAGCTGTGACCGTTGCACTCGATCGCAGACAGGGGCGTCGGCGAGCTGCGGGCGACGGGGGCGGCTGCAGCTTGCGGGTCGAGATCCTCGCTCTCCAGCGCACGGCAGCGCCCGCGCGTCTCATCCGCGAGGTACAGCCCGCAGAGGATACGGGCGTTTTCCTGGGGCTCCTCCGGTGCGATCCGTGCCACCAGCCGCGGGTCCGCGAGCGAACCTTCGACATAGTCGATCACGAGGACGCTCGCGTCCGCCCGAGCGACGGCGAGGATCTCGCGCGCCTGCCCGGTCTCCAGCGCCACGTATCGGCCGAGGCGACGGGCGCTATCCGCGATCGAGGCGAGCAGGGAACACTCGCCGGCGGCAACGTCGCGGGAAGAGCCTGCGTTCACTGCGACGCTGCCGGGGCCCGCGGGGGCAGGGGTGCTTCGGCGGGCGTGGACGTGGCCGGGGTGCCCGCCGCGTGCAGGCCGAGCCCGCTCGGACGCGTGGACGGGCCGCTCTTTCGTGACGCTAGGCATGTGCGCCTGGCACGCCGAGCATCTGCCGGACGGCGGCACTCGCCATCGGAACCTGATCCAGCCGGTGCGCCTGGCCGACATAGTCGAGAACGAGAGCGTCCCGGGCCGCGCCCTGCTCATCCTCCAGGTCACGCTCCACGAGGTAGGAGCGTCCGCTGCCCGAGCCGGGCCGGTCGGTAATCCTCGCGCCGCCCCTTATCCGCTCGCTGCAGAGGACGCGCTCGCCGGCGCTGACCGTGTAGCGCGCCAGCTCCTCATCCGCCCGGATCGACATCGCCCGCGCTGGAGGGGCCGCGGGCGGCGCTGTGACACGCCATGTCGCGGAGGACCCGTAGCCCTCCACCTCATCGGGGTGTACCGCCGTGGCGTACGCGAGTTGCTCCGCGCCTGTGTCTGCTTCCGGCAGGCCGGAACCGTGCGGCGCACGATCGATCTTGCGCAGACGGTCGATCTGTCGGCTCGCCTGCGCTCGCGTCGCCGGAGAGACGAAAGTCGTGGCGGTCGCGCTCGCCAGCACCCGCAGGTAGCGAAGCTGGCGCTGCGTCGGGGCTGCGTGTGATGCGGAGCTCATCTCGGTCTCCTTCTGTCGGGGTTGAGCACGCCCCGGCCAGAGCAGGCCGGCGAGGCGGGTCAAGCCCTGTCCCGCCAGGGATCGCCGAAGGCGACGCGAAGCGTGGGGCTTTACGCGCCAGAGAAAGCCGGTCTGCTGGCCTTCGGGGGTGGGCTCGACCCAGACAGGTGGGAGGTTCCGTTTGCTCATCGGGCTCGATGTCTATGTGCGTGACCTGCCGTGATCGGCCAGCGATCGGCACCCGGTCGCGGCCACCGTCACGGCTGCAATGTGAAGTCACGCTCGCGCCACTTGCTGATGTGACATCGCGTGCCGTTCGCCGCGCGAAACCGTGAGCCACCCTCGTACACGAAGCTGGCATGCATTTCACCGTTGGTGAAGGACAGGTCGTTGGCGAAGAGAACGCGCTGGCCCTTGGCTGGCATGGGTTTCGCAAGCTGAGCACGGCACCTCGCCCGCCATTGCCGGGCGTAGTCGTTGCTCGGCTCGGTGAGCAGGTCGAGGATGCGCGCGGGACAGCGATCCTCAGCCGGCCCCATGTCCTCGCCGATCGGCTTCGTGTACAGCACGCCACCCTGGCGCTCAGCGAGTAGAACGAGCGCAAACACCTGCCGCTCGTCGTTCGAGCGTACCGCCGCGTAGATCACCGTCCCGTAGCGGACGGTGTCGATAACCCTGGATGCGAAATCCGACCCGAGGTCGAACTCGATCGCCGCCAGTGCAGTGAAACCTCCTTCCAAATGTCCACCAGTCCACCCCATGATTCCTCCGTTTCATTGGACAGCCCGCAACGACGCGCAGGCCCTGTGCGATCCCTCCGCACGCCGACGGGCGTGCCAAAATCCGGGGAGCAAGGGCGCCGGCAGTCGATGCTCAGCTCCTTGCGGAGAACGTGGTCGCGCTAGTCAGGTCCGGGTGAGGCGTGCGCTAGCGTGCTCACTTCGTGGCGTTGGGAGTGAACACGTTCGCGGTCTGGCGTCGCCGTGAGATCGAAGCGTTCCGCGAGGCGGTCGCGCAGCTCGAGGAAACCGGCGCCCCTTGGGGGAATGCGCCACAGGTGCCCCGCGAAGTCGAAGATCGTTCCGCCCCTCCTACATCCAGAGCCAAAGCAGTAGAACCCACCGTCGGCGTAGAGCTGGAGGCTGGGCTCCTTCTCGAGGTGGAACGGGCACAGCACCTTGCCCTCCCGGTCCGGCGAGCGACCCACCAACACGCGGACATACTCGGGGGCCGGGACGGCCAGCAGCTCGCGGTCAAGGCGCGTGCGACCAGTCCGCCGGCCAGGCAGGCGACGCGCCGCGACCGCTGGCCTCGCGTCCTGCGGCAGCCCGTCGATCAGTTGCGCGAGGGTGAACGAGAGGCCCTCTCTGAAGGCGAGGAGTGTGACTGCCATCGGCGGGTCGTGCTTGTGATTGAACGTCCCGGGCGGACGCAGAATCCGGGCGCCATCCGCGGACCCGAGGTCGCCGGCGAGCGCGAGTGCGAGCCGCCGGTTCGCGCTCTCCACCTCACCGAGCGGGCGGGGGCGTATCAGATGCCAGTAGAGCTGCAGGTGACCGGGGGTGCCTGAGGCGATGACCATCGTCGGTGGGTGGCGAAAGTCGAGGAGGCGCTCGGCGGTGCTCTCCTCATCGGACTCGACCCAGGCCAAGTGAGAACACTCGATCGCGGCGCGGCCACCATGGGAGCAGCCGTTGCGCAGCGCGACGCCGACATACACGTCGCTGCGGGCTGCGACCCGAGCAATCAGGTGGGCGGCGTCCTGGACGGACTGCGCCGGGAGAAAGCGGCGGCGCATCGACGCCCCCTGCGAGCGCCAGCGCACGTCGAAGTACCGGCCGGGTTCCCCGGCCCCAGCAAGCATCGTGAGATAGGCGAGCTGGGAGTCTGCACATGACGGTTTGAGAAGCACTTGGATCCCTCCATCGAATGGGTGACCCGCGCCGTCGGTCGGGCGCGGGCCACCGATGTGGCTAGGCCGCGACGGGCTCCCGGCGACGCCGGGGTGGGGTTGGCTCCTGCTCCGCGGGACGAGGAGCGGAGAGGAACTCCACGTTGCCGACGACCGTGTAGTCGTGACGCTTATCGCCCGCGTCGGTGTCCCACTCGCGGAAGTCCAGCCGGCCGTCGACGGCGACCAGCCAGCCCTTGCCGAGGTGCTGCGAGGCGGCCTCGCCGGGCTTGCCGTAGACGCTGACGTCGATGTAGCCGGCCTCGCCGGCGCGACCCATCGCGTCGACCGCGACACGCAGATCGCAGACCGTCGTGCCGGACGGCAGCTCGCGCAGCTCCGGGTCCCTCGTCAGGTTTCCGGTGCAGATGTACCTGTTGACACTCATCTCGTTTCTCCTTCGATGGTTGGTGGTGCGAGTTGCGCAGCCCACACGACGCCGACGGCGTCGAAGATGGGGCAAGGAACGAAGCGCCGCCGAGCCACGAAGCCTCGCGGACGTGACGCCCCGCGAACCTGCGGGGGTGCCATCCATTCGTCTGGAGTCGCGATCTGAGACGCATCGTTCCCTGAACTTCCTGCGCACCACGGGGAGGATCCCCGTGACTGGCTTCAATGACCACCAGGGCGCGGCGACGGCCAACGGCTTTGGCGGCGAAACCCGCGGCTCGCCTCAAGGCGGCAGGCCGTCAGAGCTCGTCGGCGGTCAGCAGCAGCGATGGCAGCCAACGACCCGCCAACGGCCAATCCCCACCGGCGTGAGGGGCACAGAGGATGAGGGTCCATGCCGTCGGCGTGCGCCCCAGGACGCGGCTGGGGCTGGGCGCCGCCGTCGTGCTGGCGGCGGCCGCGATCCTCACGGGAGGCGTCGCTTGGTGCTGGACCCAGGCGGCGTGCCTGGCCTCACTGCACCCCCCGATGCGCCTGTCAGCCGCCGATTGCGCGAGCGCGATGTGGCGGCTGCTGATTCAAGGCGGGTGGAGCACCCCCGGCCGCGCGTTCCCCGCCCGCCTCGAGCAGCAGCACGCACCCAGCGTATGGGCCTACATGACCGTGGGTGTCGTCTCGCTCGCGCTCGCCGGGCGCGCGGGATGGCTGGTGGCACAGCGGCTCGGGGCGTGGCGGGCCGGGTCGCCACTCGGCAAGGATCAGCGGAGCGTCGCCCGCCGCGCCGTGGACCGCGGCTGGGTCAGACAGCGCACCTGGGCGCAACCCAGGGATCTGCGGCGCCTGTGGGTGCCGGGTCCGGTCTCAGGGCGGCCCTACCTCGGGATGACCGGGCGGCGCTCGCGGCGGATGCTTGCGGCCGAGATCGAGGTGCAGCCGATGGTGATCGCGCCGCCCCGCGCCGGGAAGTCCACCGGGTATGTCGTGCCGTGGCT
>DAIRTT010000156.1:0-6194 GCA_036803745.1 Solirubrobacteraceae bacterium
GAGGCGATCATGGAGTACGACTTCCGCGACCGGCTGCCCGAGATCGCGTGCCCGACTCTGATCGTGTGGGGCGACGGCGACCGTCTGATCAGCGTGCGCGACGCGGATGTGTTCGCCGAACTGATCCCCGACTCGCGCAAGGTCGTCTTCGAGGACACCGGGCACGTGGCGATGCTCGAGCGCCCGGCGGCCTTCAACTCCCTGCTGAGAGACTTCCTCGCCGAGTAGGGCTAGATCGTGACGGCGCCCTGGGCAGCGCTGCCGACGAGCTTGGCATACTTCCGGATCGCGACGTCGATGTGGGCATCGGCTTTCGAGGGCGCCTCGTAGGCGGCCACGCGCGCGGCTATCTCCTCGTCTGAGAGCGTCACGTCGAGGCGGCCGCTGTCGACGTCGATCGTCACCTCATCGCCATCGCGGATCGCTGCGATCGGGCCGCCCCTGACGGCCTCGGGCGCCACGTGGGCGGCCATGAAGCCGCGGGTCGCGCCCGAGAAGCGCCCGTCGGTGATCAGCGCGACCTCTTCGCCCAGGCCCTCCCCCGTGATCGCGGCCGTCACCATCAGCATCTCGCGCATCCCCGGTCCCCCCGCGGGTCCCTCGGCGCGGATCACGATGACGTCCCCGGCCTCGATCCGGTGGTCCATGACCGCGGCCATCGCCGCCTCCTCGCCGTCGAACACGCGCGCCGGGCCGACGTGCCTGCGCCGCTCGTGCCCGGAGAGCTTGACCACACAGCCGTCGGGAGCCACGTTCCCGCGCAGGATCGCGAAGCCCCCGGTCGCTTTGATCGGGTCGCTCAGGGGCCGCACGACCCGCTGCCCGGCGGTCTCCTCGGCCTCGGACGCATGCTCGCCGATCGTCCGCCCGGTCACAGTCACGGCATCGGCGTTGAGCAGGCCCGCCTCCTGCAGGCGGGCGAGCACGAGCGGAACGCCGCCGGCCTCGTAGAGCTCGGTCGCGACGTAGCGCCCTCCGGGCTGCAGGTCGCACAGCAGCGGCGTGCGCTCGGAGATCGCCTCGAACTCGTCTAGCTCGAGCGGCACGCCCATTTCGCGGGCCACCGCCAGCAGGTGAAGCACGCCGTTGGTCGAGCCGCCGCTGGTAGCGACCGCGGCGATCGCGTTCCCGAGCGCATCCTTGGTGATCACGTCGCTCGGACGCTGGCCGCGGCGCAACACGTCCATCACGAGTTCGCCCACCTCGACAGCGACCTCGAGCTTGCGCCCGTCCTCGGCCGGGACCATCGAGCTGCCGCCCGGCGAGATCCCGAGCGCCTCGAAGGCCATCGCCATCGTGTTGGCCGTGAACTGGCCCCCGCAGGCCCCGGCGCCGGGCGACGCGGCCTCCTCCAGTTCGTGCAGCTCCTGCTCGGTGATCTTGCCCGCGGCGAACTCCCCGACGGCCTCGAAGACCTGCTGGATGGTGACCTCGACGCCCTTGAAGTGCCCGGGCCGGATCGAGCCGCCGTAGAGCATCAGGCCGGGGATGTTCAGCCGCGCAAGCGCCATCACGGTCCCGGGGATCGTCTTGTCGCAGCCGCTGATCGTCACGAGCGCGTCGAAGGCGTGGGCGGAGGCGACGAGCTCGATCGAGTCGGCGATCACCTCGCGCGAGACGAGCGAGGCACGCATGCCAGAGGTTCCCATCGTGATCCCGTCGGAGATCGCGATCGTGTTGAGCTCCATCGGCGTGCCGCCCGCTTTGCGGATGCCCTCCTTGACCTTCGCCGCCAGGATGCGGTTGTTGAAGTTGCACGGCATCGTCTCGATCCACGAGTGGGCGACGCCGATGATCGGCTTGGCGAGGTCCTCGGCCGAGTAGCCGATCCCATGGAGGTAGGCGCGCGCGGCCGCGCGCTCGGGCCCCTCGGTGAGGGCGCGGCTGCGGTGCCTTACATCGAACTCGTCCGGACTCACGCGGCGCGCACATTACCGGGCGGCCGCAGCTCGGCCGCGCGCACCCCGCGCTGGGCCTCCCAGCGGGCCAGGCGGGCGATGTCCCGGCGAACCCGCTCGGGATCGATCTGACGGCCCGGGAGGTGCATGTTGGCCTCACCGATCAGCCGCCGCTCGTCGGCCGTCAGCGCCATCCACTTGGCGAGCACGTCGTCTGAGTGGGGCAGGCGGGCGCTCCCGTAGGGCCGCGACAGGTCGGGGAAGGCGACGCAGTACTCGTTGAGCAGCTCGCCGGTCTCCGGGACGTAGGCGACGATCGGCTTGTGCGGGTAGATCAGATAGGCGTACTCCGAGCCCTCGACCGCCCCGCCCGTCTCCTCGCCGAGCCGCCCGCGTACGCGCAGGAAGCCCAGGTCCGTGTACATCGCCCAGTCGTGCTCTGCCACGCACGAGCGCAGCAGAGCGCGGGCGCGCTGCTCAGCGCGGCGTTCGCGGCCCGGGTCATACCCCGATGCCGCGGCCGCCGTGCGCCGTGCGTGCCAGCGCAGCTGCAGGCCGATCAGCGTGCGCCTCAGCGTCGGGCGCACCAGCTCCCACACGAGCACGACCAGGACGACCGCGCCCGTGCCCAGCGCGAGCGCCATTGCAGCTAGGCGGGCTCCGCGCCGCAGCCGCCGGCCGCGCGCGGGAAGAAGATCACGCGCTCGGCGTCCCGCGGGACTTCGGCGAAGCTCTTGACCAGCTCGGCCTCGCGCCGGCCGGTCTGCGTCTCGGTCGGGACGGCCGCCCACATGCCTTCGTCGAGCTCGCGGCGGAACGCCTCGATCAGGGCCCGCTCCTGCTCGGGCACCTCGATGTCGCCCTCGGCAAGCACGATCTCTCCGTGACCGGGCTTCATGCGCAGGAGCTTCATCGTCAAACGATTATGGCAAACCAGCGGACCCGCCTCGCCGGGCGGCCCGCACGCGGGCAAGGCCGATGACGTCGACGGGCCCCGGGCCCCGGCCGATATCGCGCAGCCCGCCCGCGACCGCTGCCCCCGCGAGCTCACGTGCGATCCGGGCGGCCTGCAGCGGCGGACGGCCGAGCGCGAGCTGGGCGGCGAGCACCGAGGAGTGCGTGCAACCCGAGCCGTGAGCAGCTCCGCCGGGATGGCGCGGCCCCTCGATCCTCACGATCTCGCCGTCGCCGAGGGAGTCGAGGAACAGGTCGACGACCGTATCGCGATGCCCGCCCGTCAGGACGACCGCGCGGGGGCCCAGCGCGAGCACCGCACGCACCAGCTCCTGCGCTTCGCCGTCGCGCTCGCCCTCCCGCGCCGGCGCACCGGCGAGGACGCGCGCCTCGAGCAGGTTCGGCGTGAGCACGCTCGCGCGAGGCAGGATCAAGGCCGTGAGGGCGCCCTGGGCGCCTGGGTCGAGCAGCCTCCCGCCCGACTCGGAGACCATCACCGGATCGACCACCACGGGCGTGCCCTCCGGGAGCGCCTCGAGCGCCTCGGCGACCGCCTCGATGATCGCGATGTTCGCGAGCATCCCGACCTTCACCGCGTCGACGCCGATGTCGTGGAGCACCGTGCGCACCTGCTCGAGGACCAGCTCGGGAGCGAGCGCCTCGACCGCCCTCACCTCGACGGTGCTCTGAGCGGTGATCGCCGTGATCGCCGACATGCCGTGCACGCCGCAGGCGGCGAAGGCCTTCAGGTCGGCCTGGATTCCGGCGCCGCCGCCCGAGTCCGAGCCCGCGATCGTCAGGACCCGGGGCGTTCGCTCGCCGCCGACGTCGGGCGGGCTCATGCCCGGCACATCCTCGTCTCCCATCGCCCGCTCGCCTCCCGCGCGTCGTCAGCCGTCGGGTGCGGCGGGCGGGCGGGGACGCTTGCGAGCCGGGAAGATCGAGTAGCTGCCGATCGCCGTCACCAGCAGGCGGCCGTCCTCGTGTCTGACCTCCGAGCTCATGATCCCGATCGTCCGGTTGCGCCGGTCGAGCACCGTCCGGCACACGATCTCGCCCTCGACCGCCGTCTGGATGTAGTTGACCGAGATGCCGATCGTCGCGATCCGCTCCTCGGGGGTCGTCTGGGCCCACAGCGTCGAGCCCATGCAGTAGTCGATCAACGCGTACGTCACGACCCCCGACAACAGGCCGCCGCGGTTGATCAGCTCCGGCCTGATCTGCAGCCGAACCGTCTGCGGGTCCTCCCAGCGCATGCCGATGAAGCTCGTGACCCCGTCGAGGGCCTCCGGGCCCTCGCGGCCAACGGACTCGCCGGGACGCCCGCTCGCTGCGCTGTCGGCGTCCTCTGACACCGCCCGCAGGCTACGCGAGCCGACCGCGGCGTGCGGCTTGCGCCGCCTCGCGGCCACCCGCGCGCGCGGCCCCTGCATGTTTCTCGAGCAGCCCTTGATTTTTCTCATATTGTCGATATACTTGATAGACAATGTTCGGGGATGCACTCGCCACAACGCCTGTCCCGTCCATCCCCGGGACCGACGTTACCCGCGCCCTTCGGGAACGGGTCGGCGTAGCCGAACGATGTAACGCAGTACGCAGGTAGACGTCTCATCTCCTCCTCCGTCCGGGGAGGGCGACCCCTCCGCCCTCCCCGGACACCCTCCTTCACCAGCCGGCGGTCGACCACCGAACGGCGATCGGAGATCTACGCAAAGGAATTCCCCATGCCCCGCATCATCGTCACGACCGACGCCCCCCGCGTACCCCGCGACACATCCGTGCTCCTCGACGAGAGCGTCCGAACTGTCCATCTGAGCACCGGACACGCGGCCGCCCAGCTGATCGAGCGCCTAGCCTGGGCCATCAGCGATGCCGAGAGCGCCGAGAGCTCCGCGCCGAAGCGCGCCCCACGAGCGGCGGCGGGCCGGCGCCGGCCTCGCAGGACACACCCAAGTCACACTCGAGACGCTCAATCGACACACCGTTGACACGCGTGTGACAGGCGGGGGCTTAGCGTGAGAGCCGATGAGCGTCACGCGAGCCCCCAAAGGTCACCCGAGCCCCTGCGGCCCCGAGCGGCCCCGAGTTCACGGTACCCCGCGCCTGGCACTCGGGCGCCAGGGGGAGGACGTCGCGGCGGCCCACCTGACGCGACTCGGATATCGGGTCCTTGCACGCAACGCGCGGACACGTCAGGGCGAGATCGACCTGATCGTGGCGGGCCACGGGAGCCTCGTGTTCGTCGAGGTCAAGACGCGGCGGTGTAGCGTCGCGGCGCGCGCCCGCGGCGCCCCGGCGATCGAGCCGCTTGCGGCGCTGCGGCCCCGTCAGCGGGTCCGGCTGCGGAGGCTTGCGGCAGCTTGGATGGCCGACGGCGGGGTGCCGAGGCCGGCCGCGAGGGAGATCCGCTTCGACGCCGTCGGCGTCGTGATCGACGCGACAGGTCGCCTGGCTCGCCTCGACCACGTCGAAGCGGCGTGGTAGCGCCGCTAGAGGGCGAGCTGCTGGTAGGCGAGCGACTGGAAGGACATGCGGTGCAGCGGAGACACCCCGTTGCGCAGGATCGCCTCCCGATGCGAGGGTGTCGAGTAGCCGACGTGCTCGGCAAAGCTCCAGCCCGGATGGCGGACGTCGGCGTGGTGCATGAAGCGGTCCCGCGTGACCTTGGCGACGATCGAGGCGGCGGCGATCGCGGCGCTCGTGGCGTCGCCGTCGACGATTGCTCGCTGCTGGCGCTCGAACGCCGCGACCGAGAACCCGTCGACGAGGCACAGGACCTCGCCGGGCGTGCCATCGCTGACCCCCCGCAGGGCGTCGCGAAGAGCGGCGAGATTCGTCTTGTGCAGGCCGCGCGAGTCGATCCCACGAACGCAGCGCGAGACGACGTGGACGCGCGCGGCGCTGCGCAGCACGAGCGGGTAGAGCGCCTCGCGCGCCTCCGGGCTGTGCTGCTTGGAGTCATTGAGCGCACTCAGCGCGCGCAGGTCGCGGGTCGTGAGCGAGCCATAGTCGAACATCACGGCCGCCGCCACCAGTGGCCCGGCGAGACAGCCGCGTCCGGCCTCGTCGGCTCCCGCGATCAGCTCCACTCCGAGGCGCCGGTCGAACGCGAACAGGCGCTGGCCGCTGCCGGCGCGACGGCGCTGGCGGCGCGAGCGCGCCGAGGATGCACGTCCCTTCGAGCGCGCCGCGCTCATCTCGCCGCCGGCCTCCTCGGCACCGCTAGAGGGCCCCGATTCGATCGAGTGGCCAGTAGGTGGCGAAGGCTCCGCCGATGATCCAACCCCTGGGGACAGGTCCCCAGAACCTGCTGTCGTCGGATTCGCCACGATTGTCGCCCAT
>DAIRTT010000157.1:0-6165 GCA_036803745.1 Solirubrobacteraceae bacterium
TGCGACCTCTCGCGTGTGAAGCGAGCGCTCTCCCACTGAGCTACGCGCCCAAGGCCCGGATTGTATTGGGCCGCAGAGCAGCCGTCGGGCCGCCGCCCGAGGGCCCGACGGCACCGGCCCGTGGCCGGGCGCTGCTTCGGCTAAGCGGCCTGGGGCGCGAGCCGCACGGGCAGCGTCTTGAGCTGGTTGGCGAACGGCGACTCGACGTAGCGGGGCGCGTCGGCGACCTCCATCTCGGGGAAGCGCCTGAGCGTCTCCTCGATCAGGATGCGCAGCTCGAGGCGGGCGAGGGCGGTGCCGAGGCAGAAGTGCCGGCCGCCCGCGCCGAAGGCTTGGTGCTCGGCGTTGCGGTTGACCTCGAAGCGGTCGGGGTCCTCGAAGCGGGCCTCGTCGCGGTTGGAGGACGGGTACCACATGACAACCTTCTCGCCCTCGCGGATCATCTGCCCGTGAAGCTCCGTGTCGTGAGTGGCCGTGCGGGCGAAGTGGGCGAAGGCAGGAAACATGCGCAGCGACTCCTCGACGGCCGCGGGGACGAGCGTGGGATCGTCGAGGACCATCTGGCGCTGGTCGGGGTTGTCCATCAGAGCGCGCATGCCGCTGCAGTAGGTCGCCTTGGTGCTGTCGTTGCCGGCGGCCATCAGCAGGAAGAAGCCCATCACGATCTCGTGGTCCTCGAGTTTCTCGCCGTCGACCTCGGCGTGGACGAGGACGCTCGTCAGGTCGTCGGTCGGCGTCTCACGGCGTTCGGCGATCAGCTTGCCGCAGCGCTCGAAGACCTCGGGAACGTCACGTTCCATCACGACCTGGGCGCCCTCGGGCGTCGCGTCGGGGTCGCCGGCGCCGAGGATCGTGTTCATCAGGTGCGCCCATACCTCGTCGTCCTCGGGCGGCAGTCCCATGAACGAGCCGATCACGCGGGCGACGACCGGCTGGGCGACGTCGCTGACGAGGTCACACGTCTCGCGGCCGTCGAGGCGGCTGAGGACGTCGATCGTGATCGCGCGGATGGCGTCCTCGTGCTCGGCGATCCGCTTGGGCGTGAAGCCGCGCTGGAAGAGGGCCTTGATGCGGTCGTGCTTGGGCGGGTCCATGCCGATGAACATGGCCTGCTGGAGCTCGAGCTTGAGGATCGCGTTCTTGAGTGCCGTGAAGCCGCCCACCTCGGAGGAGTAGGTCTGCCAGTCGCGGCTGACCTCATAGACGTCCTCGGCCGTCGTGACCGACCAGAAGCCGTCCTCGTCGGGGTACTCGGAGATCTTCTCCGACCAGTGGATGGGGCACTCGCTGCGCAGCCGCTTGAACAGCTCCAGCGGGGGGCCTTCGTGGAAGTTGGCCCTGTCGCCGACGAGCACCTCGTCGAGCGGCACCTGCTCGGTCGCGTCCTGACTCGTAGTGCTCATCATGCCCCTCTCGGTTCCTGGTTCACAACCCCAGGGCAAGCGTACCCGAACCGCCGCCGGCGTCGGCCACCGCGCGGGCGACGGCCGCGCGGCCGTCGTGGAGGACGGGTTGGCCGTGGGAGACGAGCACGCGCTCGATCGGCAGCTCGATCAGCGCGCCGATCAGCCGCGCGAGCCCCGCGCGGTCGACCTGCACGCGACTGAGCCACGACTCTGGACAGACACGCAGCCCGCGCTCGGGGTCGCCGAGCAGCCGGTCGCCCGGGACGAGTGCGGCGGCAGAGGGCAGCCAGTACATCGTCTCGCCCGCCCCGCGGAGCGGCCTCGGCTCGACGCCGGGAGGGACCGCGTTCCATGCGCGCGAGCTGTTGGCGGCGTAACGCGCTGCCAACTCGTCGCGGTCGCGCCGGTGCCAGCGGATCGTCGTCAGGACGCTGACCGGCCGCCCCGCGACGAGCTCGTCGAGTCGCTCGAGGAACTCCTCCCGGCCGTCGCGCGGGAGCTGGGGGTCGATCAGGACCACGCAGTCCTCGGCCTCAAACATGACCGAGCCGACCGTCTCCTCCCAGTCTGAGGAGCTGCCCGGCGCAGCGCCGGGCTCCCATCCGGGGTGCGGTGCGCTCCATCGCAGCAGGCCGGGCACGATCTCCACGGGCAGCATCGGGCGCGATGCTAGCGCTGCCCGCGCGGCGGCTCAGGCGAAGGCGAGCTGCAGGACCAGCAGTCCGAGGATCAGCGCGGCACAGGCGACGTGCTCGCGGAAGATCGAGTGCGCAAGAGCGCTCTGGGCCTGCTCGTCCTCGGCACGGGCTCCGAGGCGCACCGCGCGGGGCACGACCCGCGCGCCTGCGAGGCCGATCGGCGCGATGGCGAGCGCGAGGGAGAGCCAGGCGACCCACGCGTCGATCTCGCTCCCGGCGATCTCGGCTGCGATCGCGCCGAGCGTGGCCAGCATGACGGCCGCGATCAGGTGGTTCATAGGACGGGCTGCGCTCGTCACGCGGGCGTAGTAGGACGCGATCGAGGCGAGCACCGGCTCCGGCAGCGGGCCGCCGTCGTGACCGAGCACCTGGACGTCGAACATGAGGTCGAACCACAGGACCGCCAGCAGGAACCCGGCTCCGGCGGTGACGAACGCGCTCACGAGCCGAGCCGGACTCCGACGTGGGGGTGCAGACGGTCGCGCTCTTCGGAGTAGACGCCTGCCAGCGAGGAGACCTGCGCCGGCGTGAGCGAGGAGCCGAACGCATCGCCGCCGCCGAGTTTTTCGTATCCCTTCAGCAGCTGTTTGCCGATCTGGGCGAGGCCGAAGTGGGCGTCGTAGACGCTCTCGATGTAAAGGGCCACGTTTTCTCGCGCGAAGCGCACGCTGGCGGGCGGGCCGGCGCCGATGTCATCGATGTTGGCACCCATCAGCCGCCACCCGCGCGCCGAGAGCCGATCGTAGCTGCGGAACAGGCCCACCAGGCTGGAGCCCGGCCCGGTGACGCTCGCGGCGAGGTGTTCCTCGAACAGCACAGGCAGCACGACGCCTTCGGCGGCTCGTGCTGCGGTCGCGACGGGCGCGCGCGCCGTGGCGCCGGTGGCGCCCGGGAGGCCGTTGGCGATTAGCCGCCATGCGGATCGCGCCGCGACGACCTCTAGCGCGACGGCGGGGCGCTCGGCCTCGAGCGCCCGGGCGACCGCGATCAGGTCTTCACGTTCGAGGTGAACGGTCGCTGCGCTCGGCGCCGTCTGCCCCCCGCAGCCCGAGCACGCAAGCATCGCCCCGCCGAGCGCCAGCGCGAGCAGCGCCGTCCCGGTCGCGCGGCGAACGATGCGTTGGCGCAGCGTCGGCGTGGGTCGCCTAGGTGCCGAGCAGGTCGACCACGAACACGAGCGGCGCGTTCGGCGGGATCGTGGGCGGCGAGCCTTTGGGGCCGTAGGCGAGCGCCGAGGGGATGATCAGCTCGCGCCGGCCACCGACCTTCATGCCGGCGATGCCCTGGTCCCAGCCGGCGATGACCTGCGCTTTGCCGAGCGTGAAGCCGAACGGTTCGTTGCGTTTCCAGGAGGCGTCGAACTCCTTGCCGCCTTTGTAGAGCACGCCCACGTAGTTGACCGTCAGCGTCTGGCCGGCTTTGGCTTCGGGGCCCGTGCCGGCGATCAGGTCTTTGGTTTCGAGTTTGCTCGGCGCCGCGCCGCTGGGCGGCGTGACCTTCGGTTCTTTGGACAGCGGCCCGCTCGTCGGCGTCTTGGCCGGTGTTGAGCTTTCGCCCGATTTGGTTTCGCCGGCCTTGATGAGCGCGTTGTCGGAGGAGTTCTCAGCGCCGACAGTGATGCTGCTCGAGCTGCTCGAGGAGCCGCAGCCGGCGATCAGGATCGTGCCCGCGAGGGTCGCCAGGAGAGCGGCGGGGCGCGAGGGGAATTTGGGGTGGAGGGTCTTGAAGTAGGTCACGGTCGCGCAGCCTATCGGAACTTGCGGGGGCCATGCGTACGTTAGGATCGGCCGTGGACCGTGCTAGGCGGGGAGGTAGCGGTGCCCTGAATCCGCAATCCGCTCTAGCGGGGCCGAACTCCCTTCCGAGGGGCCTTCGGCTCCGGTCGCTCCGTCGCTCGGGGCGTCGATGGTTCGGGTCCCGCGCGGTGTCGGCTTGCGAACCAGGTCAGGTCCGGAAGGAAGCAGCCTTAAGCGACCACCGGCAGGCGCAGCGGGAGCTCCCGGACCGGAGCCGTGGGCGGCGTCAGACGCCGGATGTTCGAGATCACGACGCGGGGTGCACGGTCCACTATTTCGAGCAGCGATGGAAGATCAGCCATGACCGGTTGGCGGTCACGGCCGAGAAGCCGGGCGGCACGCTGGCCGTCGCATGGGGGTCGCGCTTGTCGAGCACGTAGTCGTGTTCGACGGTCACGCTCGCCGGGTCGACATAGACGCCCGAGGAGATCGGCGAGGCCTGGGCGCTGCGGACGTTGGCCGGGCTCGTTTCCAGGTACAGGGCCAGGAGCGGGATCGGAGCGTGGTTGGGCACGCCCACCGGGCCGCAGCGCACGTTGATCGCGTGGCTCTCGACGAGCGCCACAAGGTCTCCTTCGATGCGCTGCTGGCGGGCTAGTTCGGTGAACTCGCGGTCGGCCGAGTGGTATTGGGACGGCGCGTAGGCGAGCAGCGCGACCACGACGATCGCGCCGCCGGCCATCCACCAGCGCCGTCGGGGGTCGCCCGAGGGCAGGCACGTCCAGCCGAATGCCCCGGCGCCGCAGAAGACGGCAAGGATCGCAGCCGCCAGAAAGGCGTAGCGGGTGTTGATCGGCAGCCCCAGGGACGCGAACGCGGCGAACACGACGACTGCCAGCAGGCCGGCTGCGGCGCCGACGAGCGCGCGACGGCGAAGCCACAGCAGCGACAGGACCCCGCCGAGCGCGGCGCCGAGCAGGACCGGGGGACGAAGGATCTCGCCGATGCGCCGGGGGACGTACTGCGGGACGTTGGCGATGCCCGTCGTGCGGTCGAGCGCCGAGGCGGTGCTGCGCGTATGCGTCAGCGACCACAGCGGCTGGCCGGTGACCGCCAGGTCGCTGAGCAGCCAGATCAACGGCGCCGAGGCGGCCAGGAGAGCCAGGTGCAGGCTCTCCCCGCGCTCGAGCGGGCGGGGAAGCCAGGGGCCGCGGCCGGCGAGCCCGGGCGGGCGCCATCCGATCGCATACAGCCAGTAGAGGCCCGAGAAGGCCCACGCCTCCGGGCGCAGGAGCCCCGCGAGGGCGAGCAGGACGAGCACCGGCGCGCCGGCCGGACGGCCGGTCTGCGAGCGGCGGCGAGACTCGAGCAGGAGCGCGGCGAGCACGAGCAGCAGGTAGGGAAGATCGACGTATGCCCGCACGCCGTATGAGAGGACGGGCACGCGGGTGAGGAACACGAGCGCGGCGAGCGTCCCGGCGGCGCGCCCGAACCACTCGGCGCCGAGCCGGTAGATGACCCAGCCGCACCCCGACAGCGCGAGGAACGCGAGCGCGATCGTGACCTCGGTGGCCGCCCTCGGGCCGAACGGCGAGAGGAGGATGCCGAGCAGCTCCAGGAGCGGGTGGGGCGTGGGCGCGATCGGCACTTCGTAGGCGGGGGCCTGCCCGCGCGAGAGCTGTCCGCCCCAGGCGAGCGCGTAGAGGGTGTCGTAGTTGACGAAGCCGACGCCGCTGAGCAGCCGCAGCACGACGGCCCCGACGGCGATCACGGCGGGCGCTGCGAGCCGTGCCGGCAGGGCCTTTGACGAGGTGCTCATGGGCGCGGACGCTACCCGCTCGGGCCGCCGCCCGGCCCGGGCCGGGGCGTGGGTAGACTCAGCCGAACGGTGTCGGTCGAGGAGCAGCCACAGGAGCAGCAGCGGTCGCTGTACCGCAGGCACCGTCCCCGCACCTTCGCTGAGGTCGTCGGCCAGGAGCCCGTCGTGCGCACGCTGCGCAACGCCGTCGAGCGCGACAAGGTCCACCACGCCTACCTGTTCGTCGGCTCCCGCGGCACCGGCAAGACCTCGATGGCCAAGATCCTCGCGGCCTGCCTAAACTGCGAGAACGGCCCCACGGTCGAGCCGTGCGGTCGTTGCGAGTCATGCCTCTCGATCGCCCGCGCCACGTCGCTGGACGTGATCGAGATGGACGCCGCGTCCAACAACTCGGTCGACGACATCCGCGAGCTGCGCGAGAGCGTCGCCTACGCGCCCGTCAGCGGCCGGCGCAAGGTCTACATCCTCGATGAGGCCCACATGCTCTCGACGGCCGCCTGGAACGC
>DAIRTT010000158.1:0-6106 GCA_036803745.1 Solirubrobacteraceae bacterium
GCGACGGCCGCGGGGCCCCACGCGGGCGGCTCGCCGGGGCAGAAGATCAACCGGCTGAGCTTCGACGGCCGCGGGACGATGGACTTCGTGATCCACCGCCACGGCGAGATCGCGCTCGTCTTCGGCCTGGCGGCCGTGGCGATCTGGTTCATGGCGCGCCGCCGCGAGGCTGGCCCGGTCGTGCAGCGGCCCCTGACGTTCCTGTGCGTGCTGCTCGCGCTGCAGGGCTTCGTGGGCCTCGACCAGTACGAGACCCACCTGCCGACGCAGCTCGTTTGGGTCCATGTCGGGCTCGCCTGCGCCGCCTGGCTGGCCGTCCTGTGGGCGGCGTTCGCGGCCGGCCCGCTCGTCTCACGCAGCTCCGAAGCGGTGCCCGGACGCTCGCCCGAGGGGTCGTTGCGGACGGTCGTGCCACTCGAGTTCCCCGGAAATTAGGGCTTCTCAGCTGCCCGCAAGCCGCGTTTGGGCGTCTCGTCGTCCTAGGGAGCGGTTAGCCTGCTGATAGCAAAGACACTCGAGAAGGGAGTGGCATGACCAAGAACGAGCTAGCCGAGAAGGTCGCCGAGCGCACTGGACTGGCCGCCAGCCAGGCACGGCAGGTGGTTGAGGCGGCGATCGAGGTGGTCTCAGACGAGCTGGCCGCCGGGGGTGAGGTCGCAATCGCGGGCTTCGGGAAGTTCAGCGTCAGCCACCGGGCTGCCCGCGAGGGACGCAACCCCTCGACCGGCCAGACGATCCAGATCGCAGCGTCCAAGGCGGCGAAATTCTCGTCCGCGAGCGCGCTGAAGAAGCGCCTCAACGGCTGAAAGGCCGACCGTGCGAGCAAGGTGTCACCGGCCCGACGGGGCCGGTGACGTCCCTCGCCTGAGTAGTTCTCCGAGAATCCTTACGGGCCTGTAACAACCGGTTAAGGCAGGTGGGCCAGTCTTGGCGGCGAACCTCGCCACCGAAAGACGGGTGCCGCCGATGACACGAACAGAACCCCTCCTCCACGACCCGGGGGTAAGCCGCTACGAGACGCTTGAGCGCTTCTATGCCGCCGACCCGCGCCGCATCAGCTCACGCGAGCAGGATGTCGGGCTGTGGTGGCGCGAGCGCTCCGACGGACCCCTCCACCGCGCGGCATGGGTGAGCGAGACGGGCGAGCTGTATCTGGCGCGCCTCGGTCCCGACGCCGGCAGCTCGGGCGCACGCGTCGAGGTGCTGGCGCGCGAGCCCGACGGCGAGCGTGTCGAGGCCGCCCTGAGCGGCTGGCGGGAGCAGTGCGGCGAGCCCGGGTCGCTTCGCTGGCTGCGCGAGCGCGCCCGCGGTCTGCGGGGAGCGCCTGCGCTCAGGCGCCGCGCGCGCCCGGGTAGCCGTCGAGTCCGTCGTGTGGAACCGGCTCCCATGGGGCCGCCGAGTCGAGGAACTGGCGGTAGTGGAGCCGGATCGCAGGGGCGTCGTGAGCTCGAAGCGCACGGCACCGCACAGGCATCCTCCCTGTAGGGGGGTCTCCGCCGAGGGCGGCCGCGGGGGCCGATCTGAGGACGGGTCTCCCATGCCTCCCATCCTAGGCCGGTGCGGACATTCGTATGAGTCGCGTGAGTTTCAGGCGGCGGCTGCGTCTCACTGTCTGTACCCAACAAACAGCGACTGCCCCAAAGGGCGGCGGTCGAGGAGGTTCAGTGATGAAACGGATGCTTATTACGGCGGCGACATCGTCGGTTCTGGCGATCGCCATGCCGGGCGTCGCGATTGCGGCGCACAGCGGTCAGCGCCACCATCGCCACCACCACGCCCGTCGGGCCCACCACGCGCGGGTCATGGTCTTCGGCACCACGACGACTCCCGCCGCGACCACGCCGAGCACGCCTGCGTCGGGCACACCCCAGACGCCGAGCACACCGGCCGGCGGCGAAACGGCCGGCACGGTTGCCTCGTTCACGAACGGCGTGCTGACGATCACCCTGACGGACGGCTCGACGGTCAGCGGCAAAGTGACCGAACAGACCGAGATCCACTGCCAGTCGGCGACCGCCGGCGAACAGGGCGAGGATCAGGGCGATGACAACGGCAACGACGAAAGCTCCTCCACGACGACGGCGCGGACGTCGAGCCACGACGGACAGGGCGGCGAAAGCGGCCAGGACGGCGGCGGCGATCACCAGGGCAACGAAGGCCAGCAGAGCTGCACGTCGGCTGCGCTGGTCCCCGGTGCGGTCGTTCGCGAGGCCGAGCTGAGCGTCGGCTCGGGCGGCTCGATCTGGCACCAGATCGACCTGATTCAGTAGTCGCAGCGCACAGACTGCGGGACGCACAGGGGGCCGGTCCTTGAGGGGACCGGCCCCCTCGTCCCGTGGACGGCGTCCAGTTTGTCCATTCCGGGCTGGACTGTCGCCGGGTTGACGTTTAGATTGGCCATGGAGTTCGAGCGCCAGGCCAATGAAGCTTCCCCCCTTACACGATCGATCGGGTGAGCCGGGCTCATCGGGCGAATCGGCACCGCCGCCGTCGGGTGGCGAAAAGGAATCGGAGGCCGCGCGCGAGCGCGCCGAACACGAAGCCGAGGTAGCGCGCGAAACCCGCGAACGCGAAGAAGAGGCCGCCCGCGAAAAGCGCGAACGCGAAGAAGAGGCGGCGCGCGAACGCGAAGCCGAAGCGGCTCAGGGCAAAACGCCCGACAACTAGGTCGAGCCGCGGGACCTACTCGCAGCACTGGAGAGGCCGTCCAGCGCCTCGCACACCGCTGAGCAGACCTCGTCCACCGAGGATGGCTCCAGCTCGGGGTATAGCGGGAGCGAGAGCAGGTCGCGGCTGAGGCGTTGGCTGACGGGCAGCGACCGGGTGTTCAGCGCCTGCAGCCGGGGCATAGAGTGCAGGGCTGGGAAGTAGGGGCGAGACTCGATCCCGCGGGCCGCGAGCGCCGCGCGGACGCCGTCGCGGGCCTCGCCGAGGTCGACGACTGCGAACCCGGGCGTCACGGTCGAGCCGGCGGCAGGGCTTTGGAAGCCGACGTCCTCGCGGTGCGCGAGGCCGGCCCGGTAGCGCTCGACGAGTGAGCGACGGGCGGCCAGCCGCTCCTCTAGCGAGGCTATCGAGAGCAGCCCGAGGGCTGCGTGCAGCTCAGAGAGTTTGCCGTTGAGGCCGCGGCGGCGGCTGATCCCGTCGCGGTCGATCCCGTAGTTGCGCGCCTGCGTGAAACGCGCAGCGCACTCGTCACCGCCCAGCGCGACGAGCGCCCCTTCGGCGCTCGTGAGGACCTTGGTCGCGCTGAGGCTGATCACCGACGCATCGCCGTAGCTGGCCACGTGGCGGTCGCCGCACCATGTCGCGGCTGCCTGGGCGGCGTCGTAGACGACGGCGATGCCCCGGTCGCTAGCAAGCTCCTCGAGGCCCTCGACATCGCACGGCGCGCCGAACATGTGCGTGGCGAGGATCAGCGACACGCCGTCGAGCTCGCCGTCGAGCTGCTCGGCGTGCAGGCACCAGTCGTCGGGGTCGACATCGACGAACCGTGGTTGCAGGCCGTTCCATTCGACGGCGTTGACCGTCGAGGGGTAGGCGAACGACGGCAGGATCGCGCTCGAGCCGACAGGCAGCTCGAGCGCGGCGACCGCCAGCGTGAGGGCGACATCCCCGCTGCTGGCCGCCAGAACATGCTCCAGTCGCCCGTAGCGCGCGAACCCCGCCTCGAGCTCACGCGCGCACGGACCGTCGTTGGTCAGCGTCCCCCGCTCCCAGATCCCCTCGAGCAGCTCGACATAGCGCTCGAGCGGCGGCAGCGAAGGCCGCGCCACCCGCACCCGAGCCCCACCCCCCTCAGCCCCGCTCACAACCCCTCACGGGAGCGGGTCGAGCGAGACGCGACCGGACCGGCGCCGCAGGACGCAGTGAGCGAAGTGTGTGCGCGGATCGTGCACGAGCTGAGGCAAAGCGATCGCCACGGCGGGGCAAGGAGCTGACGGTCGCGGGTCAAGCGAGACGAGGACGCAGGGAGCGAAGTGTGCTTTGCACACGAGCGATCGAGGACAACGTCTCGCGCCGACCCGCGGCTGTCAGCCGCAGCCGGTGTTGTTGCCGCAGGATGAACAGGTGTAGCAAGACCCGGTCCGCTGCATCATCCCTCCACACTGGCTGCACGCCGGCCCGAGGTCGAGGCCCTGGAGCCTGGCGGGGACGACGGGCGGCGAGTCCGTGAGCGAGGCGGCGGCGGGGGTGCTCGAGCCGTTGCCGGCGGAGGCCTGCGGGCTTCCGTTCCCCTCGGCGGCTGTTTCATCGCCGGCGGGGCCGGCGGTGTCGGAGGCCATGACCGACTGGGCGACGTCCTGGGCGACCTTGCGGGCGCGGACCTCTGTGGTGAGGATGCCGAGGTCCTCCTGGGTGTCGGTGTCGAGGAAGCGCGATGCGAGCCAGCGCATGATGTAGTCGGGCATCGACTTTGCGAAGGGGATCTCGGGGTTGCCGGTGATGCCCTCGGGCTCGAAGCGCATGTAGCTGAACTTGCGCACGAGCGTCTCGAGCGGGACGCCGTACTGGAGCGAGATCGAGATGGCGGTCGCGAACGAGTTCATCATGCCCCGCAGCGTCGAGCCCTCCTTGCCGATGTCGGTCAGGAAGATCTCGCCGACGCTGCCGTCGGCGTACATGCCGGCGGTGATGTAGCCCTCGTGTCCGCCGATCGAGAACTTGTGCGTCAGCGACTGGCGCTCGCGCGGCATGCGCTTGCGTCGCGGACCGGCCTCGGCAAGGGCGCGGCTGACGGCCTGCGCGACGATCGCCTCGACGTCGGCGTCGCTCTTGCCGGCGTCGACTCCCTGCTGCGCGTCGGTCCGAAGAGCCTGGGCGGTCTTGGAGCCGTCGCGGTAGATGGCGAGGGCCTTGACGCCGAGGTTCCATGCCTGTGTGTACGCGTCGGCTATGTCCTCGACCGTCGCCTCCTGGGGCAGGTTGACGGTCTTGGAGATGGCACCCGAGATGAACGGCTGGACGGCGCCCATCATCTTGATGTGGCCCATGTGGGTGATCGCCCGCTCGCCGACCGCGACATCGAAGACGGGCAGGTGGCCGTCGTGGAGGCCGGGCGCGCCCACGATCGTCCCGTGCTCGGCGAGGTGGGCCTCGATCTGCTCGATCTGGGGCTCTGTGTAGCCGAGCGTCTGGAGCGCCAGCGGGACGGTCCGGTTGACGATCGTCATCTGCCCGCCGCCGACGAGCTCCTTGAACTTGACCAGCGAGAAGTCAGGCTCGACGCCGGTCGTGTCGCAGTCCATCAGGAACGAGATCGTGCCGGTCGGCGCGAGCACTGTGGCCTGGGCGTTGCGGTAGCCGAGGCGCTCGCCGAGCTCGACGGCCTCCTCCCACGAACGCCGTGCGGCGCTCAGCAGCTCGCCGTCGACGCAGGCGGCGTCGGGAATCGCGTGCGACGCGTCGCGGTGCATGCGCATGACGCCGTTGTGGGCGTCGCGGTTCACCTCGTAGTGCTCGTAGGGCCCGAGCGCGCCGGACACCTCGGCCGAGCGCCTGTAGGCGCGGCCGGTCATCAGCGCGGTGATGGCGGCGGCGGCCGCGCGGCCGTGGTCGGAGTCGTAGGGCATGCCGTTGCTCATCAGGTAGGCGCCGAGGTTCGCGTAGCCGAGGCCGAGCTGACGGAACGCCCGGGCGTTGACTCCGATCTCCTCGGTCGGGTAGCTGGAGGGGCCGACGAGGATCTCCTGGGCGAGCAGGACGATGTCGACGGCGTGCTCGAAGGAGGCGACGTCGAAGCTGCCGTCGGCGCGGCGGAACTTCATCAGGTTGAGCGAGGCGAGGTTGCAGGCCGAGTTGTCGACGTGCATGTACTCGCTGCAGGGGTTCGACGCGTTGATCCGGCCGCTGTTGGGGGAGGTGTGCCAGTGGTTGATCGTGGTGTCGTACTGGACGCCCGGGTCGGCGCAGCGCCAGGCCGCCTCGGCGATCTCGCGCATCAGCTCGCGCGCCGGGATCGGCTCGCCGACGGGCTCGCCGGTCGCGCGGGCGAGCAGCCGCCACTCGCCGTTCTCCTCGACGGCGCGCATGAACTCGTCGGTGACGCGGACCGAGTTGTTGGCGTTCTGGTACTGGATCGACTTGAAGCCGTCGCCGTCGATCG
>DAIRTT010000159.1:0-6043 GCA_036803745.1 Solirubrobacteraceae bacterium
TCGAGAACCGTGACGGTCAGCGTCCGGAAGCTCGTCGCGGTCGGGATCGAGCGCGACTCGTCCATGTAGCGCGCGAGCGCCGCGGCGCCGCCGCGCATCGGCTGGGTGATCGGCTCGGCCGTGGCAGCGCCGCCGTTGGTCGCGCCGCCGTCGCCGGTCGCGGCGGCGAGCACGTCGGACTTGACGATACGCCCGGCCGGGCCGCTGCCCGAGACCCGAGATAGGTCCACGCCCTCGGCGGCCGCGACCCGCGAGGCGACCGGCGAGACGCTCGTCCCGTCGGGGACCCCGCCGCCGTTGCCGGCCGCGGTTGCCTCGGCGGCCTTGGCGCCGTTGCCGGAGGAGGCCGCGGGCTTGGCCTTCGCGTCGACGGCACCGACGGCGATGCGGGCGATGACCTGCCCGACGGTGACGGTGTCGCCCTCAGCCACGAGCAGCTCGGTGATCGTGCCGCCGGCGGGGGCCGGCAGCTCGACGTCGACCTTGTCGGTCGAGATCTCGACGATCGTCGCGTCGGCCTTGATCTGATCGCCCACCTTCACGTGCCATTCGAGGATCGTCCCCTCGGTGACCGACTCGCCGGCCGCGGGCGTGACCACGTCGACGATCTGTCCATCCGCGTCCGTGCTTCCGTCGGGCGCGCTCGACTCGGCTCCGTCACTGACCGGCGGGGAGTCGGCGGCTGTTGCCTCGCCGCTGCCGTTGGTGTCGGTCGCGGCCGGCGGCGCCGACTCGCCGACGGCGATCCGCGCGATGACCTGCCCGACGGTCACCACGTCGCCCTCCTCCACGAGGATCTCAGAGACGGTGCCGGTCGCCGGCGAGGGAAGCTCTACATCGACCTTGTCGGTCGAGATCTCGACGATGGTCGCATCGACCTTGATCTGATCGCCGACCTTGACATGCCATTCGAGGATGGTTCCCTCGGTTACGGACTCTCCCGCGGCAGGGGTTACAACGTCGATCGTCTCCTGAGCCGTGGTGCCCGCTGCCATTCCAATTCCTCACTCTAGCGTCCCGGCTCGGCTGACCTCAGCACCGGGTGTGAGCGTTCTCACATGGCTCATGCGGCGGACGGCCCGGAGGGCGATCGGCGCCGCTGCTCGCGGATGAACTCATAGCTCCCGAAGAAGGGCCCGATGCCGCCGAGGACCGCCACGGCGACGGCCAGCCGAAGCGAGACGACGCGCAAACGCGCGGCCGCGATGCAGGCGAGCGACATGAAGATCCAGAGCAGGCCATGGGCGAGGCCGAGCACGAATGTCTCCGGCTCGGGCTTGCCCGCGATGAACGCGCACACGAGCAGCGAGAGATAGACGAGCGAGTGGGCGAAGGAGGTCCACTTGAGGCGGTCGAACGTCAACGGCCCAGCCGCGGGCCGCTGTCCGGGCGTCGGGCGTGCGCCTGCTCTCACTCCGACAGCCAGCTTGCCATCCGCGGCAGCGCCTCGCCCGCCTCGGCCGGCCAGCGGTCGATCTCGCGGGGCCACCACGCGTACTCGTCATGCTCGTGATCGGGCGTGACGAGCTCGTCGTCGCCCTCTGCCAGCCACGCCTGGCCGACGAACATCACGAGCTTGTGCGGCAACCTCAAAAGCGCCTCGCCGCGAACGCGCTCGGGCGCCACGGACCACTCCTCCTGCAGCTCGCGCACGAGCGTGTCAGCCGGGCTCTCGCCGAGGTCGACGGCTCCGCCGGCCCCGAGCGCCCAGCGACCGGCCCACGATGACACCCACGATGCCCGGCGACCGGCCAGCCAGCGCCCGTCGGCCGAGCGCGTTACGCACAGGGCGGCGACGCTGTGCGAGGCGTCGCCTTCGACCAGCCGCAGCGCCCAGCGCAGCGGCTGCAGATCGATCGAGATGCCGTCGTCGTCGAGCCGGTAGCCGACCATCCGGGCCGCGAGTCCATCGTGGCTGGGCGAGCCGCGCTCCTTGAGTTCCCGGATCGCCGCGTCGGCCGCCTCGGTGTAGCGAGCGGGCGGCTCGAAGTGCTCGTCCTGCCAGTGGGCGCTGACCTGCTCGATCGGCCACGGCCCACGCGCGAGGATCTCGGGCGGCTGGTTGCTCGGCTCTGCCTGCGCGGACACGTCCACAAATCTAGTCAATGGCGGGGCGCGGGCGATCCGCCTACCGGCGCCCGCCCGGGAGCTCACGGCGCATAGACTCGCGGCCGTGACTGTTCGCCGGCGCAAGCACTGGGGCTGGGGCTACGAGGATCAGCAGGCCACGGCGGCGCAGATCCGCGCCTCGCTGCCGACCCTTGCCGAGCAGCTCGGCATGACCCTCGACGAGGTTGAGGAGCCGGTCGCGCTCGAGGATCTCGAGCTCGCGCCCGCCCGCATCGCCGCCCCGGCTGAGCTGGCGGCGATTGCCTGCACCGACGCTTACGATCGCGCTTCGCATGCGCTCGGCAAGTCCTACTCGGACGTCGTCCGTGGCTTCCGAGGGCGCTTCGAGCATCCACCCGATCTGGTCCTCCGGCCGCGCGACGAGGCGGACGTCGAACGCGTGCTCGAGTGGTGCTCGTCAGAGCGCGTGGCCGTGATCCCATTCGGCGGCGGCACGTCGGTCGTCGGCGGGGTCACCCCCGAGCTCGACGGCTCGTTCAACGGCGGCGTGTCGCTCGACATGGGCGCCCTGGACCGTCTCCTCGAGGTCGACCCGGTGTCGCGCAGCGCGCGGATCCAGGCCGGCGCTCTGGGCCCGGCGCTCGAGTCACAGCTGGCCGGCCACGAGCTGACGCTGCGCCACTTCCCTCAGTCGTTTGAGTACTCGACGCTCGGCGGCTGGATCGCGACGCGGGCGGCAGGGCACTTCGCGACCGTGTGGACCCACATCGAGGATCTGGTCGAGTCAGTCCGCGCGATCACACCCGCGGGGGCGTGGGAGTCGCGGCGCCTGCCGGGCTCGGGCGCCGGGGTCAGCCCCGACCGCATGCTCGCCGGCTCGGAGGGCATCCTCGGCGTCATCACGGAGGCGTGGGTGCGGGTTCAGCCGCGTCCCGACCATCGCGCCTCTACAGGCGTGCGCTTTGCGACGTTCGCGCAGGGGGCCGAGTGCGTGCGCGCGATCTCACAGTCAGGCCTGCACCCCTCCAACTGCCGCCTGCTCGACGCGGGCGAGGCCGGTCTGACGCTGGCGGGCGATGGCTCGCACGCCGTGCTCGTGCTCGGCTTCGAGTCGACCGACCATCCGGTGCATGAGGCGATGGCGCGGGCACTCGAGCTGTGTGCGGCCCATGGCGGGGCGGCCGAACAGGCGGGCGGTGGGGGAGGCTCGGGCGGCGACGCGGTGAGCTCCTGGCGCGGCGCGTTCCTCGGGGCGCCCTACCTCCGCGACGTGCTCGTGGCGGTCGGCGTCCTCGGTGAGACGTTCGAGACGGCCATCACATGGGATCGCTTCGAGGCGTTCCACGCCCGGGTCATCGCCGCGGCCGAGCAGGCCGTGCGCGAGGTGTGCAACGGCGACGGCCGTGTGTTCTGCCGCTTCACCCACGTCTACCCCGACGGTCCCGCGCCCTACTTCACCGTCCTTGCGCCCGCCCGACGCGGCGAGGAGGTCGAGCAGTGGGCGGCGATCAAGCTCGCGGTCTCCGACGCGATCATCGCGGGCGGGGGCACCATCACCCATCACCACGCCGTCGGGCGCGATCATCGGCCGTGGTATGACCGCCAGCGCCCTGATCCGTTCGCAGCGGCGCTCGCCGGCGCCAAGGCGGCGGTCGACCCGGCCGGCGTCATGAACCCGGGCGTGCTGATCGGCGGCGTGCGATGAGGACCGCCGTCCTCGGCCCGGGCGGGGTCGGCGGTCTGCTGGCCGGCGCTCTGCAGCGCGCCGGTGGCGATGTCGTGCTCATCGCCCGCGAGTCGACGGCGGCGCACATCGCCGAGCACGGCCTCGACATCCGCAGCGTGATCCTCGGCGACTTCCTCGCCCACCCACCCGTCGTGACGCGGCTCGAGGAGCCGGTCGACGCGCTGATCGTGGCAACAAAGGCGAGCGGCCTGGCACCGGCGCTCGAGCGGGTCGCCGTCGAGCCCGGATTGGTGCTGCCCCAGCTCAACGGGCTCGACCACCTGGCGGTCCTGCGCGAGCGTTTCCCGGGCCGCGTCCTGGCAGGTTCGATCCGCGTCGAGGCCGACCGTCCCGAGCCGGGCGTGATCGTTCACACGAGCCCCTTCCTGCTCGTCGACATGGCGAGCGCCGATCCGGCGCTCAGGCCGGCGATGGAGATGCTCGCGGCGGAGCTGTCCGACGCCGGGGTGCCGACCCGGACGGGGGACTCCGAGCCCCAGGTGATGTGGTCGAAGCTCGTGCGACTCAACGCGCTCGCGTGTACGACGAGCGCCTACGACAAGCTGCTTGGGGAGATCCGCTCGACGCCCGAGCTGCGCGCCGACCTCGTCGGTGCGATCGAGGAGGCTTGCGCGGTGGGCCGCGCCGAGGGTGCCCGCGACGTCGAGGCTTCGATCGCGATCGGCGAGCTCGAGCGCGCCCACGAGACGCTCGGAAGCTCGATGCAGCGCGACATCGCCGCCGGACGCGAACCGGAGCTCGACGCGATCCCCGGTTCGGTCATGCGCGCGGGCGCCCGCCACGGGATCGCGTGCCCGACGATCGAGCGCCTCTCGAGGATGATCGCCGAGCGCGCGGGCGTCCCCGCCCCGGTCGTGGTGCCCCAGTCCTGACGGCGGGCGCTCGGTCGACCGGCTAGTGAGCTTCGAAGGGCGAGGGGGCGGGGCCGCCGACGGCGGGAACCGATGTCGATGAGATCGCCTCGACCGCCTGCTCCTCGGCCTCGGTCAGCTCCTCGTCGTGCTCGCCGTCACAGAGGACGCGGAAGTTGCCCGTCACACCGCTGTCGGCGTGGATCGTGATGCCGGGAAGGATCTCCTCGCCCTCATCGAAGCCAAGGCGCTCCATGTCGAAGTGCGCGAGGCCGATGCCGTGAGCGGTGTGCGTGGGGTTCTCGCGGTCGTGCGAGGCGACCGCCTGGGCGAAGCGCTCGAGGTTCTTGGCGATCTTGCCGGTGTCCGCCATTTCTCAAGGAGGGTAGCGAGGGTCGTTCTAGATTGGGCCTGTCCCCCGCGAATGGAGCAACCCCGATGCCGACCCTGCAGATCATCATCGCCAGCACCCGACCCGGGCGAGTCGGCCTGCCGGTCGGCCGCTGGTTCGAGTCGCGTGCACGCGCGCACGGCGCCTTCGATGTCGAGGTCTCTGACCTGGCCGAGATCGCGTTGCCGTTCATGGATGAGCCCAACCATCCCCGCCTGCGTCAGTACACGCAGGAGCACACCCGGGCATGGAGCGCCCGGATCGAGGCCTCCGACGCCTTCGCGTTCGTCATGCCCGAGTACAACCACGGACTCACCGCTCCGCTCAAGAACGCGATCGACTATCTCCACCAGGAGTGGCTCTACAAGCCCGTCGGCCTCGTCTCCTATGGGGGCGTCGCCGCCGGTACGCGCGCAGCGCAGATGGTCAAGCAGGTCGTGCTCGCCGTCAAGATGACGCCGCTGTTCGAGACCGTGGCGATCCCGTTCGTGGCCCAGTTCGTCGACGACGAGGGCGCCGTGCAGGCCAACGAGGTGATGGAGCAGGCGGCGGACACGATGCTCGACGAGCTCGTGCGCGTCGAGGCTGCGCTGGCGCCGCTGCGGGCGGGGTGACGGTGCGCGCGTCCGTCCGGCGCTCGGTCGGGTTCAGGGCCCTTCGCCGCTGAGCGCTTTTTCTTCCGCTTCCTGCTTCTTCGTTTCGGCGGCTTCCTTCTGAGCTTCTTCCTGAGCCTGCTGGGCCTGCTTGCCTTTGGTTTCGGCTTCCGGTTCTCCAAGCGGGTGGACGAGCCCGCTTTCCGGCTGGGGCGTGGCCGGCGAGGACAGACCCGGCGAGATGGCGCTGCTGCCGGTCGGCTTGGAGGAGCCGCCGCAGCCGGCCAGCGGCGCGGCGAGAGCTACCGCGCAAGCGATCGTCGCCGTGATGCCGAGCAGCGGTCTCATCTCGCTACAGCCGCGGTTGCTCGATCAGCTCGATCCGATAGCC
>DAIRTT010000160.1:0-6027 GCA_036803745.1 Solirubrobacteraceae bacterium
TGCTTGCCGGCATCAATGTCCTCCAGTGCCGGCCGCCGGCTCGACGATCTCGGTGAGCACGCCGGCGGTCGCCCGCGGGTGCATGAACGCGACCCGCGAGCCGCGAATGCCGGTGCGCGGCTCCTGGTCGATCAGCGCGAGGCCCGCCTGCTTGAGCGAGCGCAGGGTCGCCTCGATGTCCTGCACCTGGTAGGCCACGTGGTGCAGGCCGGGGCCCTGTCTGGCGAGGAACTTCCCCACCGGCGTCTCGGCGCCGAGCGGCGCGATCAGCTCGACGTGGTTCTCGCCGACGTCGAGCAGGACCGCCTCCACGCCCTGTTCCTCGACGACTTCCCGGTGGGCGACGGTCAGCTTGAACGTGTCGCGGTAGAGCTCGAGCGCCGGCTCGATCTCCTCGACGGCGACCCCGATGTGGTCGATGCGGCTGAACATCCGCCGCAGTCTATAGCCGTCGGGCGCCGCCCTCGGGGGTCGCGTCGGGCAGCCCGATCGCGGCTGGGCCGGCGGGCGCGGCGTGCGGAGTCGCGGCGACCACGCGCAGGCCGACCCCGGGCGCGCGCTCCATCCGCGGGATTCCGTGCATGATCTTGTCGATCGCGTCGCGGTCGAGGACCTCGTTCTCGAGCAGCTCGTGGGCGAGCGCGTCGAGCTGCTCGCGGTGAGCCACGATCAGCTTCTGGGCCGCCCGGCGCGCCTCTTCGATCAGGTCGTGGCGCTCCTCGTCGCGGATGCGCAGGGTCGTCTCCGAGAGCCTCACGTCGCCTTCGGGTGAGCGGCCGACGCCGGCGGTGCCCATCGCGAAGTCATGGACCATCGAGTGCGAGATGTCGGCGACCCGTTTGAGGTCGTCCGAGGCGCCGGTGGTGATCGCACCGAAGACGATCTGCTCTGCCACGCGACCGCCGAGCAGCACCGTCATGTAGTCGAGCAGCTCCTCGCGCGTCTTCAGGTAGCGGTCCTCGGCGGGCAGGTTGAGCGTGTAGCCGAGCGCCTGGCCACGCGGCACGATCGAGATGCGGTGGACGCGGTCGACCGACGGCAGCACCTCGCCGCACAGCGCGTGGCCGGCCTCGTGGAAGGCGACCACGCGCTTCTCGTGGGCGTTGAGGACGCGCTTGGACTGCACGCCCGCGATCACCCGCTCTATCGCCGAGTCGAAGTCGCGGATCGCGATCGCCTTGGCGCCCCGTCGTGTCGCGAAGATGGCGGCCTCGTTGCAGATGTTGGCCAGGTCGGCCCCCGTCAGGCCGCTCGTCTGCTGGGCGACGAGCCCGAGGTCGACGTCCTCGAGCGGCTTGTCGCGGGTATGGACCTGGAGCACGCCGAGGCGCCCTTTGACGTCTGGTGGCACGACGAACACCTGGCGGTCGAAGCGCCCGGGGCGCAGGAGCGCCGGGTCGAGCTTCTCGAGCAGGTTCGAGGCCGCGATCACGACGACCCTGCCGCTGCTGGCGAAGCCGTCCATCTCGACGAGCAGCTGGTTGAGCGTCTGGTCCTTCTCGCCCGAGATATCCGAGCCGCGGCGTCCGCCGACGGCGTCGAGCTCGTCGATGAAGATGATCGCCGGTTCGTGCTTGCGGGCGACCGCGAACAGCCGCCTGATGCGCGCGGCGCCGAGGCCGGCGAACATCTCGACGAAGGAGGCGGCCGACTGGGCGAAGAACTGTGCGCCGGACTCGTTGGCCACGGCCTTGGCGAGCAGCGTCTTGCCGGTGCCGGGCGGCCCGTGCAGGAGGATCCCCTTGGGCACTTTGGCGCCGAGCGCCTGGAAGGCCTTGGGATCGCGCAGGAACTCGACGATCTCAAGCAGCTCGGCCTTGGCCTCGTCGACCCCGGCGATGTCGTCGAAGGTCACAGCCTGGTTTGAGGCGGGCTTGATCTGCTGTGGCTTGGTCCGCGGCATCACCTTCAGCGTCCGCCACAGCACGACGATGATCGCCGTGAAGAACAGGATCATCAGGACCGGCTGCCAGTTGTAGGCGAAGTTCTGGATTTCCGTCGCCAGCGAGAGGTGCGGCGCGGGCGCGGGCGCCGTGTGGATCGTCGCCGCGTGGGTCGTGACGGCCGCGTGGGTCGTGACGGCCGCGTGGCTCACGGCCCCGTGAGTGGCGCTGCTGCCCGTTGCGGGCGCCCCATGGGACGCGGCCTTCCCAGCATGCGTGGGGGCCGCCTGCGCCGGCGCATCGGCCGCGGGCACGGTCGTCGCCTGCGTGCTCATCCGTCGCCCCTTCGAGAGTGCACCATCCGTGGCATCTCAATGATTATGCGGGTTTTCTCCTCGCCTGTCGAGGGCTGGTCGAAGTCAACCGAGCAGGCGCTGCGCGAGGTGCGCGAAGAACCGGGTGGCGAACGCCAGGTCGCGCACGTCGATGCGCTCGTCGGCGCCGTGCACGAGTGGAGCGGACTCGAGCAGCGTCTGGTGGCGATGCGGGAAAAACCCGTATGCCACACAGTCGGGAAACGCGAGGCGAAAATGGCGCGAGTCGGTGAAGCCGGGGAGCACGACGGGCACGGCCCGCGCGCCCTCGTCCTGCTCGCCGATCCACCCGGAGATCGTGTCCATCAGCGCCGAGCGCACGGGCGAGCGGTTGCCGACGACCTGCTCGGTGAAGTCCAGCCGCCAAGCGGCCCCCTCCGCGCTACCGAGCACCTCCTCGACACCCCGGCGAACCTCGGCCTCTCCGAGGCCGGGGGGCACGCGGCAGTCGACTTTCAGCTCGGCCCGGCTGGGGATCACGTTGATCTTCTCCGAGGCCCTGATCCGGGTGGGCGTGAACGTCACACCCAGCATCGGCTCGAACATCGTCGCCAGCCGGGGGTCGGCGGCGCGCAGGCGGGCAATGGAGCCCTCGGGGTCGGCGGGGTCCTCGCCGATCCCCTCGAGGAACGCCAGCGGCTCGTCGGTCGGGAGGTAGGACGGCTGGCGCGCTGCCAGGCGGTCGAGCACGGGTCCCATCTTGAGCAGCGCGTTCTCGCCCATCCCGGGCATCGAGGCGTGGCCGGCGACGCCGTCGGTCGTGAGCGTGAAGCGGAAGACGCCCTTCTCGGCGCAGCAGACGCCGTAGCAGCGCCGGCCGCCGTACTCGAAGACCGCGCCGCCGCCCTCGTTGACGAGGAGGTCGCAGCGAACCTTCTCGGGGTGCTGCTCGGTGATCCACTGAGCGCCCAGCTCGCCGCCCGTCTCCTCATCGACGACCGAGACGATCAACAGCTCGCCGCGCGCCGGGCGCCAGCCCGCCCGCGCCAGCGAGGCGCCGGCGGCGATCTCGGCGGCCACCTGCGACTTCATGTCCAGTGCGCCGCGGCCCCACAGGAATCCGTCGGCCACCTCGCCCGACCAGGGGTCGCGCGTCCACGCCGCGGGGTCCGCGAGGACGGTGTCGACGTGGCCGAGGTAGCAGAGCGTCGGACCCTCGGCCGCTCCGCGCAGGCGTGCCACCAGGTTGGGCCGGCCGGGCTCGGCGCCGAGCAGCTCGCACTCGAAGCCCGCCTCCTGGAGGTGCGCGGCGAGGAACTCCTGCGCCGGGCGCTCGTTTCCGGGGGGGTTGACGGTGTCGAAGCGGATCAGCCCGCTGAGCAGCTCCTCGGCCTCTGCGGCGATCGCGCTCTCGCTCATCCCGGGGATCGTACGCCGATCGCCGGGACCTCCTCGCGGGTCAGCGGGAAATGGCATGCCACGCGCGTGCCCGAGTCCATCTCGGCGAGCATGGGCTCCTCGATCGAGCAGCGCTCCTGCGCCTTGGGGCAGCGCGTGTGGAAGCGGCAGGCACTCGGCGGGTTGGCGGGGCTGGGGACGTCGCCCGTGAGCACGTGGCGTTCGCTTCCGTGACGCCCGGGGTCGGCGACCGGGACGGCCGACAGCAGGGCTCCGGTGTAGGGGTGACGGGGGAAGTCATAGAGCGCGTCGCCCGGCCCGATCTCGACGATCTTGCCCAGATACATGACCGCGACGCGATCGCACATGTGGCGCACGACCGACAGGTCGTGCGCGATGAACACGACCGTCAGGCCGAACTCGCGCTGGAGGTCGCGCAGCAGGTTCAGGACCTGCGCCTGGATCGAGACGTCGAGCGCCGAGACGGGCTCGTCGGCGATCAGCAGCTTGGGCTTCAGCGCCAGCGCGCGGGCGACGCCGATGCGCTGGCGCTGCCCGCCGGAGAACTCGTGCGGGTAGCGGTTGTAGTGCTCGGGGTTCAGGCCGACTGTCTCCATCAGCTCCTGCACGGCGCGCTTGCGCTCGCCCTTGCCCGTCTGCAGGTTGTGGATCGCGAACGGGTCGCCGATGATCGAGCCGATCGTCTTGCGGGGGTTCAGCGACGAGTAGGGGTCCTGGAAGATCATCTGCATGTCGCGCCTGACGGCCTTCAGCTCGTTGCCCTTGAGGTGGGTGATGTCGCGGCCGTCGAACTCGATCGAGCCGGAGCTCGCCTCGAGCAGGCGCATGATCAGCCGCGCGGTCGTGCTCTTGCCGCAGCCGGTCTCGCCGACGATGCCCAGCGTCTCGCCCTGCTCGACGTCGAAGCTCACCCCGTCGACAGCCTGCACGGCGCCCACTTTGCGCTGGATCACGATCCCGCGGGTGATCGGGAAGTGCTTGACGAGGTCGCGGACCCGGACGAGGGTGCTCATCAGCCCGCCTCCGGCAGACCGACGGCCGCGGCGGCCTCCTCGGGCATGCGCCCGGCGCGCAGCTCGTCCCACAGGCGCCCGCGCGTACCCGCGGCGAGCAGGCAGGCGACGTGGTGGCCGGGCTCGCCGGGCACCGGCTCAAGCGCCGGGTCGATGCGCGCGTGGTCGGGCTGGGAGTAGGGGCAGCGCGGATGGAAGTGACAGCCCGACGGCGGGTTGATCAGGCTGGGAGGGCTGCCCTGGATCGGGACGAGCGGCTCGTCTCGCGGAGTGTCGAGCCGCGGGATCGACTTCAGCAGGCCCCACGTGTAGGGGTGCTGAGGCTTGGAGAACAGCGTCTGGGCCGAGGTCGTCTCGACGATCCGACCCGCGTACATGACGGCGATGCTGTCGGCCAGCTCGGCGACGACGCCGAGGTCGTGGGTGATGATCACGATCGCCATCCCGAGCTCGCTCTGGAGGCGTTCGAGCAGGGCCAGAATCTGCGCCTGGACGGTGACGTCGAGGGCCGTCGTGGGCTCGTCGGCGATCAGCAGCTTGGGCTCGTTTGCGAGCGCCATCGCGATCATCGCTCGCTGACGCATACCGCCCGAGAACTCGTGCGGGAATTCTTCCACGCGCCGTCCCGGGTCGGGGATGCCGACGAGGCCGAGAAGCTCGACCGCCCGCGTGCGCGCCGACTTCTTGCTGACGTCCTGATGGGCGCGTACGGCCTCGATCAGCTGGGCGCCGACCTTGTAGAAGGGATGCAGCGCGGACAGCGGGTCCTGGAAGATCATCGCGATCTCGTTGCCGCGGATAGCGCGCATCTCGTCTTCGTTCGCGACGACGAGGTCGCTGCCCTCGAACAGGATCCTGCCCGAAATGCGCGCGCCCTGGCTGCGCGTGAGCCCCAGCGTCGTCAGCGATGAGACCGTCTTGCCCGAGCCCGACTCTCCAACGATGCCGAGCGTGCGCCCACGCTGAACTTCGTAGGTGATCCCGTCCACGGCTTGCACGACGCCGTCGTCGGTCGAGAACTCGACCCTGAGATCTTCGACGCGCAACAGTGCGTCGGTCGTGCTCATGAGTAGCGCACGCGCGGATCGAGGAACGCGTAGGCGATGTCGACGACGATGTTTGCGACGATGATGAACAGCGCCGCCACCAGCACGGTCCCCTGCACGATCGGGAAGTCCGCGTGCGTGATCGCGACGTAGTTGAGGCGCCCGATGCCGGGGATGTTGAAGACCGTTTCGACGAGCACCGAGCTGCCCAGCAGCACGCCGATGTCGAGTCCGAGAACCGTGACGATCGGATTGATCGCAGAGCGCAGGCCGTGGCGTAGGACCACCCGGCGCTCCGACAGGCCCTTGGCGCGCGCCGTGCGTATGTAGTCCTCGCCCATCGTCTCGATCA
>DAIRTT010000161.1:0-5952 GCA_036803745.1 Solirubrobacteraceae bacterium
CGGTCGAGCACAGCTCGCCGTCGGCGATCGACATCAGCACGCCGACGCCCTGCAGCGCCGACATTTCCTCGGAGGCCAGCAGCAGCGACATGTTGCGCTCGCGGGCGGCGGAGCGCAGAAGCGCGTAGAAGCGGTCGCGGTCGCCGAGGCTGGGCATCAGCGCCGGTTCGTCGAGGATCAGCAGACGCGGTTCGCGCGCGAGCGCCCTGGCGAGCATGACGCGCGTGCGCGCGGTCACCGACAGCGACGCTGCGAGATCCTGAGCGCCCGACGCGGACACCCCGACAGCGTCGAGTGCGCGCAGGGCGCGCTGGCGCGCCTGGCGCATCGTCAGTCCCTCGCTGCCGAGCGACGTCGCGACGTGGTCGACGACGCTCTCGCCCGGGTTCGCGCGCCAGTCCTCGGCCGACATGAAGGCGATCGCGCCGCGCAGCAGGCGGCTGCGCTCCCCGGCGGTCATCGACGCCGTATCGCGTCCGTCGAAGCGGACGGTGCCCGCATCGGGGAGCGTGATCCCGGCCGCCAGGCGCAGCAGCGTCGACTTGCCCGAACCGCGGGCGCCGTACACGCCGACAGACATGCCGGCGTCGATGTCGAGGGTCGCGTGATCGAGCACCACGCGATCGCGGCCGCCGTCGAGGTGACGCTTGCTGACGTTGAGAAAGGAGAGCAGCGGCGTCATCGCACCGGTGCCGCTAGTCGCTGCGTTCCAGGAACTCGTTGATGCGTTGGCGCGTCCTCGTGGCCCAGTCGACCTCGATCTGAAGCTGCGCGTAGACGGCGTCGCGCGTGCAGTCCATGCACAGCGCCGGCCAGGAGCGGGCCTCGCCGTCGGTCGGCGAGACGAGCTGGGCCAGGACGAGGCACTCGCGCTCGTAGGCGCGCAGCGCGATCAGCAGCCGGGGCGCGTCCTCCTGGCGCGCGACCGACAGCTTGGCCTGCAGCCCGAGCCTGACCGGCTCGCGCGGAAGCAGCGTCTCCATCCAGATCGTCAGCGCTTCGGGGGTCTGATCGGTCGGGTAGTAGACGAGGTGCGTACGCCGGAGATTTGTCCGCTTGGGCTCATCGCGTGAGACGGCGAGGCCTGTTTTCTCGAGCTGCTCGAGCAGGCGGTACACGTCGTTGGTGTCGACGCGCCAGGTCTCGCCCAGCCGTGCGGCCAGGCGGTTGGCCAGGTCACCCCCATGGCCGGGACGCTCGAGCAACAGCCCGAGCAACGCTCCCCGCAGCGGCGTCGAGGGACCCCGCATCCACCTTGTCTTCTCCGGACTCGCGCTCGCCATCTGCTCCTCGTCTCACCGAGTTGGCTCGCCTCGGACGATACATCAAAGGAGCCATCCCATGCCGAATGATTCCGACATCCTGTCCCGCCCGGACCCTCCGAGGAGCGGCCTGTGGGATCGGCCGGATGCCGACACGCGCCGCTCGGCGTGGTCAGGGAACGACGACGGCCGCCCCGGTGAAGCGCCCGGCGCGAAGGTCCTCGAGCGCCCTTGGCGCGTCCGCGAGGGCATAGGTGTGTACGCGCGTGGCGACTGGCACCCGGGGGGCGAGCGCGAGCATCTGCACCGCGTCGGCGCGGGTCAGGTTGGCGACCGAGCGGACCGAGCGCTCCTGCCACAGCAGGCTGTACGGGAAGGAGGGTATGTCGCTCATGTGGATGCCGCCGCAGACGACCGTGCCGCCGGGGGCCAGGGCGGCGAGGGCGAGCGGCACGAGCGCACCGTCGGGCGCGAACACGATCGCCGCGTCGAGCAGCTCGGGCGGCTGCTCCTCGGAGGCGCCCGCCCACACGGCGCCGAGTTCGCGCGCGAATGCCTGGGCGGCCTCGTCGCCCGCCCGCGTGAAGGCGTACACGCTGCGTCCCTGGCTCACGGCGACCTGGGCGATGATGTGGGCGGCCGCGCCGAACCCGTAGAGGCCGAGGTGCTCCGCCTCGCCGCACATGCCCAGCGCGCGGTAGCCGATCAGCCCGGCGCACAGCAGCGGCGCGGCCTGCTCACTCGGATAGCCGGCCGGCAGCTCGAAGCAGTAGCGCTCGTCGGCGACCGCGTACTCGGCCATGCCGCCGTCGATGTCCCGCCCGGTGAAACGGGCCCGCGGGCACAGGTTCTCGCGCCCGCTGAGGCAGTAGGCGCATTCCCCGCACGTCCAGCCCAGCCACGGAATCCCGACGCGGCGCGATTCGCCGAGGACCGTGCCGACGATCTGATGGCCGAGGATCCGCGGGGGCGCGGAGATCTCGACCTCCCCGTCGAGGAGGTGCAGGTCGGTGCGGCACACGCCGCAAGCCTCGACCCGCACCAGCAGCTGTCCGGGACCCGGCCGGGGGACGGCCACGCGCATCTCCCGCAGCGGCTCGCCGACCCCCTCGAAGAGCATCGCGCGCATCGTGTCCGGGGCTTGGTGCGCCATATTTAGCCAGTGAACCACGATCGCGATGCACGCGAGACGCGCGCCGGCCTCTATTACAGCCACCCCGCGTGTCTCGAGCACGACCCGCGCGTGCACTCGCCCGGGCATCCCGACACGCCCGAGCGCCTCGTGACGCTCGAGCGGGTCCTGGCCGAGCGCGACTGGCTCGGCTGGGAGCGCCGTTCGGCGCCCGCGATCGAGGAGCATCTGCTCGAGCTCGCGCACACACACGCCCACGTGGCCGGCATCAGAGACCTGTGCGAGGCCGGGGGCGGGGCGATCGACGCCGACACGTTCGTCGGCGAGCCGTCCTACCTCGCCGCCCTGCACGCCGCCGGCGGCGCATGCGAGATGACTCGCGCGCTGTGCGCGGGCGAGGCCGATGTCGGCTTCTGCGGGGTGCGCCCGTCGGGGCACCACGCCGAGTCAGACGCGGCGATGGGCTTCTGCCTGTTCAACAACGTCGCCGTCGCGGCGGCGTTCGCGATCGCCGAGCTGGGGCGCCGTCGCGTCTTGGTGCTCGACTGGGACGTCCATCACGGCAACGGGACGGCGCAGATCTTCCGACGGCGCAGCGACGTCCTGTTCGCGAGCATCCACCAGACGCGGCTGTATCCGGGCACGGGCCCGCTCGAAGACTCGGGCGAGGGCGAGGGCGAGGGCTACACCCTCAACCTGCCCGTGCCGCCCGGCTCGGGCGAGGCCCTGTGGGTGTCGCTGCTCGAGCGGGTCGTCCTGTCGGCGGCGAGCGACTTCAAGCCGGATCTGATCCTCGTGTCGGCCGGCTTCGACGCTCACGAGGCCGACCCGCTCGCCGAATGCGATCTCAAGACGAGCTCCTTCGCCGTGATGGCGGCGCTCGTGCGCGACTTCGCACGCGCGGCCGGTGCGCCCCTGGGGGTGGTGCTCGAGGGCGGCTACAACCGCCGCGTGCTGGCCGAGTGCGTGTGCGAGACGCTGCCCGCCCTGCTCGGCGAGGGGATCCCGGCGCGGGTCGGTCAGGCGCCGGGGGACGGGACCGAGCAGATCACCGATCGGGCGCTGGCGCACCTCGGGCGCTACTGGCCGCTCTGAGCCGAGCGGCGGGGCTCAGCCGAAGAACAGCTCGGCCGTCTCATACAGGACAGGGTCGAGGAGCTTCGGCTCCGCGAGGGCATCCTCGAGCGGAACCTCGACGATGTCGGTTGCGTGCAGGCCGACCATCACGCCGAGGCGCCCGGCGGCGACGGCGTCCATCGCGGCGACCCCGAAGCGCGTCGCGAGAACCCGGTCGTAGGCGACCGGCGTGCCGCCGCGCTGCACGTGGCCGAGGATCGTCACGCGCGTTTCAAAGCCGGTCCGCTCCTCGATCTCGCCCTCGAGCGTCACACCGATGCCGCCGAGGCGGGCGTGGCCGAACGCGTCGGCCGTCGTGCCGATGTGGGTCTGCAGCTCGCCGCTGCTCGGCGTCGCGCCCTCGGAGACGACGACGATCGAGAAGCTCCGCCCGCGTTCGTGGCGGCGGCGCAGGTGGGCGACGACCTGTTCAATGTCGAATGGCCGCTCGGGCACGAGGATCGCGTCGGCGCCGCCCGCGATGCCGGCGTGCGTGGCGATCCAGCCGGCGTGGCGGCCCATGACCTCGACGACCATCACGCGGTTGTGGGACTCGGCCGTGGTGTGCAGGCGGTCGATCGCGTCGGTCACGATCTGCACGGCGGTCTGGAAGCCAAACGTCACATCGGTGCCGCCCAGGTCGTTGTCGATCGTCTTTGGCACCCCGACGACGGGGACGCCGTCGCGGTGCAGCCGCAGCGCTACGCCGAGCGTGTCCTCGCCGCCGATCGGGATCAGCGCGTCTACGCCGCGCGTCTGCATCGTGCGACGCACCTGCGCGGTGCCGTCGGCACCGTCGGAGTAGGGGTTGGTGCGTGAGGTTCCGAGGATCGTGCCGCCGCGCGGGAGGATCCCGGCGGTGCTCTGCATGTCGAGCTCGATCGTCTCATCGGCCAGCACCCCGGCCCACCCGTAACGGAATCCGATGAACGAGTGCTCGCCGCCGCTCAGCCCGCGCCGGACGACGGCACGGATGACGGCGTTGAGCCCGGGGCAGTCGCCTCCACCGGTCAGTAGCCCGATCCTCGCCATCAGCTGAAGTTACCGCTTGACCGCCCGGCACGCTCGACGCAACGCGCCGCGCCCTAGATCCCCTGCCCCGGGAGGAACTCGTTCGTGAAGGGAGGAAGCCCAGCCCCCGGGTTCTTCTGCACAAGTTTGTGTACGTACATCCAGGTCCCGAATGCCGCCCACGCGCTCGGTTCCTGCCATCCGAACGGTCTCGTCCTGTCCTTGGGCAGGGTCGCGGGTAGGGTCTGGCGGATCGATTCGAGCTGGAGCTTGGGTTCGAGCGAGGGGTTGTCCATTACGAGCTGGCCGGCCGCCGCCGCGGGGTCGGCGCGCACCTCTCGCTGGCCGCGCGTGAGGGCCTGCATGAACGCGCGCAGATCCTGCCCGCGCTTGCGCGCCTCGTCCTGGCGTACGACGAGCACGAGCTCGTCATAGCTCGGCACGCCGACCTCGTCGACGGGGATGACGGTCGGGTGCTTGTGGGCGAGGCGCAGCTGCACCCCCTCGTAGTTCCAGAAGCCCCCGATCGTCGCGTCGACGCGGCGGGAGATCATGGCGGGGATCAGGTTGAAGCCGACGTTCGCTTCGTGCACCCTGCTCGGCGCCACCCCCGCGCTGCGCAGTGCCGTCTGCAGCTCGGCCGACTGGTATTCGATGCCCGCCGTGCCGACGGTCTTGCCGGCGAGCGCCGCGACGCCGCTCACGTGTCCGGAGGGCAGGGCGATGATCGACGTCAGCGGGCGCTGCACGAGCGCCCCGATCGAGACGACCTTCAGGCCCCGGTCACGTGCCAGCAGCAACTCGGGCTCATAGGAGATCGCCATGTCGACCCGCCCGGCGGCGAGCAGCTTCAGCGGTTCGGAGGGGTCGGCGGGCGTCTGCGGGGTGACGTCGAGACCGGCCGCCCGGAAGTCGCCGTGGGCCATCGCCGAGTAGAGCGCGGCGTGATCGGCGTTGGGGAAGAAGTCGAGCATGACCGAGAAGTGCTTGACCCCGGGGGCCGACAGCATGTCCTTCTTCGTTCCGCAGGCGGCGAGCGCAACGCCGCACAGCAGGCAGGCGGCGGCTGCCGCGAGGGTCCTCGAGCACGGGGGTGTCTTGTTCGTCAACGGTTCTCTCCTTGGGGTCGGATGCTCCACGGGGCCAGCCTGCGCTCGGCCACGCCCAGGGCGTGGAAGCAGAGGATCGCGAAGGCGAACAACAGCACGGTTCCGGCATAGGCGCGCGCCGTCAGGAAGTTGACGTCGCTCATGATCTCGCGGCCGAGCCCAGGGTAGGCCCCGGTGCTCGGCGTGGTCGTCTCGGCGATGAAGGCGCCGATCACGCCGATCGCGAGGGCGATGCGCGCGCCGCTGAGAGCGGCGGGGAGGGCCGACGGCAGCTCGGCGAAGCGGAACGCCTGCCAGCGCGAGGCATCGAGCGTGCGCAGCA
>DAIRTT010000162.1:0-5935 GCA_036803745.1 Solirubrobacteraceae bacterium
CATTCCGGCCAGGACGCTGGACCGCGCGCCGGCCGCCGTGCACGGCATCCGGCGACGCGGTCGACGCCGTCGACCGTGATGACGGCGTCGGCGGTCTCTGAGGAGACCGTGGCGCCGGCGGCTCCCATCGCGATGCCGAGGTCTGCCAGCGCGAGGGCGGGAGCGTCGTTGACGCCGTCACCCACCATGATCACGGGGCGCAGCGCCGGATCGGCGCGAAGGCGCTCGACGACCTCGAGTTCGGCGTCCGGGCGCAGCTCGTCGCCCATCACGATCACACCGGCGGCTTGCTGGTAGGACGGCCGTGAGGCGGGTGCCGTGCCCGCCAGAGGTGACTGCGAGAGTTCCACCGGCAAGGACCACGCGTTCGCGCATGCCGACGAGGCCAAAGCCAACTGGTTTGCTGTCGGTGTCGAAGCCGGTGCCATCGTCCTGCACCTCGATCCTGATCTTCGTGTCGGACTCATCGATGCTCACGCGCACGTTGCTTGCACCGGAGTGCTTGTGCGCGTTGTGAGGGCCTCTTGGACCAGCCGACGCGCTGGGCGCTGAGGATCGCCAATATGCCTACCGCGTGTTGCGGGCTGTGCTACACGCGCTGCGGGATCGTCTGACGGTTGACGTGGCCGCCAACGTCGCCGCACAACCTGCGTCTGCACGGTGCTCTGCGCCGCCGGATCACAGCGCGCTGGGATACGTCTCCGGGGGCTCGCCGAACTCCCACTCGGAGATCCGCTCGAGCGGCTCGACGGCGCGGGTGACGTCGATGTGGACGAGTGCGTCGAACTGCCGCGAGATACTCGCCGCGAACAGGTGACTCTGGCGTTCGCTCTGCGGGTGGTAGATGACGCCGATCGCACGCTCCAGCCTCGGCTCGGCGAGCGCGCCGGCGGTGTCTCCAGCCCATAGCGGGCACAGCAGGAAGGCGGGGATGCGGGTGGCGTGCAGCAGCGCCTCGTAGCTGTCGGAGCGCGCTGGCCGCACGCGCTTGCGCTCTGCCCTGGACCCCCAATCGCTGCTCGCCGTCACGGTACCGGCATACGTCGTGAACCCGACGTTGACGACCTCGCCGTGGTGGCGTTCGCGCATCAGCTGGCCGATGTTGATTTCACCGCGCTGCGCCATCTCGGTTGCGCGCGCGTCACCCACGTGGGAGTTGTGCTCCCAGACCACGATTCGCGCCGTCGCGCCATGGCGCTCGAGGTGTGCGCTGAGATGGTCGAGCGTGTCCGCCATGTGGCGGTCGCGGAGGTTCCAGGAGCCCGCCCGGTCTCCCAGCATCGCCCGGTAGTACTCCTCGGCGTCCGCCACCACGGCGGCGTTCTGCTCGGCGAAGAAGTAGTCGTCCTCGGCGACCGACCCGTCGCGCAGCAGATACTCACCGGCAGAGCGCCGCAGCTCGACCAGCTGCTCGATGACGCGCCGCCGGCACGGCTCGTTGACACCCAACAGGACCGCGTGTCCGTATTCATGACTGCTCGCCGCGAACGGCTGCAGGCACTCGTAGCGCGCCCTCGCCCGCACGGCGGCAGCCGGGTCCTCCTGCTCGAGATAGCCGATCACCGCCTCCATCGACGCTCCGAGGCTGTAGAGATCCAAACCGAAGAGCCCGACCCCGCCCGCTCCCGGAGCGAGGCCGTCGTTGTGTGCACGAAGCCAGCCGACGAAGTCGAGCACGTCGGCGTTGCGCCACATCCAGGTCGGGAAGCGGCGGAAGCCACGCAGGGCCTCCTCGGCGTCAGCATCCGCACCCACGCCGCCGATATAGCGGCCTACGCGGTGGGTGTCCGGCCAGTCACCCTCGATCGCCACCGCCGTGAAGCCCTTCTCCTCGATCAGGCGCTTGGTAATTCGGGCACGCTCCAGGTAGAACTCGTGGGTTCCGTGGCTGGCCTCGCCGAGGAGGACGATGCGGGCGCTCCCGATGAGCTCCAGCAGCGGGTCGTAATCGCCCGCGTCGCCTGTCAGGGGGTGCGCCTCGCGCCGCAGCGTGCTCAGGACGTCGGGCTCGCCGAGTGGTAGCGCCGGCGTCGCAGCCATCGGTCAGCCCGCCACGTGCGCGGCCATCGTCGACCGGGACATGTGCCCGCCAAACCATTTCCCGGCGAGGCGGGCAACCGTGTCGAGCTTGCCGGGCTCCGCGAAGAGGTGGCCGGCTCCCTCGACCACCGCGATGCGATGCTCGCAGCGCAGGTGATCAGCCGCCCTGCGGTTCAGCTCGAGCACCTCAGGGTCGCGACCGCCGACGATCAGCAGCGTCGGCGCCAGCACCTCGGCGAGGTGTTCCCCGGCGAGATCGGGACGCCCTCCGCGGGACACCACAGCACAGATGCCTGTTCCGATCACCGAGGCGGCAAGCAGTGCCGCGCCGGCCCCGGTGGAGGCTCCGAAATAGCCGACCGGCAGTCCCTGGACCTCGGGCCTGTCTGCCACCCAGCGCGTCGCCAGTTCCAGGCGCTCGGCGAGCAGGGGTATGTCGAACACGAGCTCGCGCCGCCTGTCCTCGGCCTCGGTGAGAAGGTCGAACAGGAGCGTCGCGAAGCCGTGCCGCGCGAGCGTGCCGGCGACGGCGCGGTTTCGTGAGCTCAGGCGGCTGCTGCCACTGCCGTGGGCGAAAATCACGATTCCGCGGGCACCCGCGGGAACCTCGAGGTCCCCCAGGAGCTCCACCGGCCCGAGGTCGAGCACGATGTCGCGAGCCGGAGCGGCGGCCGTCGGCACGCGCGTCCCGGCCGGCGTCATCAGCGCGAGAACCTCCTCGTCGGAGACCGGGTAGAACTCCTCGTAGGAGGCACCCACGCTGGAGAAACCGCTGGGGATCGCGAGGCAGACGACGTCGTCTGCCTCTTCGCTGAGCATGGTCACCGCCTGCCGTGAGCCCACGGGCGCGGCTACGACGACGCGGGTCGCACCACGGCGGCGCAGTGAGCGAACGGCCGCGAGGTCCGAGAGGCCGGTTGCAAGCCCGTCGTCGACGACGATCGTAGTCCGGCCCCGTACGTCGGGGGGGTCCCGGCCGTCGCGGTAGCGCTCGACCCTGCGGTCGAGCTCGCGCACCTCGCGCTCGAGGACGGCGTCGAGCTGCTCTTGCGTCAGTCCAAGACGCTGAGCGGCATCCGTATCGAGCACGGCTGTGCCATCTTCGGCGATCGCGCCGATCGCGAACTCCGGGTTCTGCGGCGCGCCGAGCTTACGAATCGTCATGACCTCCACCGGCGCGCTCAGGGCGCGCGCGACCTCGACCGCCACTGGTACGCCACCCCGTGCCAGTGCCAGGATGATCGGCTTCTCGTCGGCCAGCGGTCTCAATGCGGCGGCGAGCGCGCTACCCGCCTGGATGCGATCCCTGAACATCGTGCCTGGAGATTGCCGCCGCAGCGCCTGTTCGCCATCCGCCGCAGACCGCGGGCAACCCGCGGCAACACCACATAGCGCGCGATTGGACCCTGGGACGGTGTCGTCGCCGTCGCGCTCCCTCCGGGTGACGAGGCCGCAGCGGAGCTCCGCCCGACTGGAAGCGGCGCTACCAGCTCAATCGGGCGCCGACAGCGCTGTCGCGGCGGATCCCTGATCCGTATCAGTGGCAGACGCGGATGGCACCGCGCTGCGCCGGTTCGATGATGGTGTCCGGATGACCGCACTGCCCGGCCCAGCAGGGACCGAGTTCCCCTCTGGGTTGACTGACAGCGACGCCAACGAGTTGTTGTTGATCGCCGGCGGAGTGGTCGACGGCGCCGCACGGTTGCTGGTTCAAGGCCGCTCCCATGTTGGTGGTCTCATCGCCAAGGGCGACCGAGACTACGCAACCCGCGTCGACTTCCAGATCGAGGACTACGTCCGTGGCGCCCTGGCGGCCACGAAGCAGGAGATTCCGTTCCTGGGCGAGGAGCGGGGCGGTCACCTTCACGCTCCGCTGCTGTGGGTCCTCGATCCCATCGATGGCACCACGAACTTCATCAAGGGCAGCCCCCTCTGTGCCATCTCACTCGCTCTGCTCAGCAAAGGTCAGCCGATCTTCGGGATCGTCGATCTCCCGCTGCTCGGAGAGCGCTATGTCGCACGCGCCGGAGGCGGCGCCTATCTCAACGGCACGCGTCTGCGCGCGCCCGACGTCCGGCAACTGTCCGACGCGGTCGTCGGCATGACCGATTTCGCAGTTGCCGATGACCGGCACGTGGAGAACCCTATACACACCGCCCTGCTCGCCCGGCTGGCGCCAGTGGCCCTGGCGGTTCGCGCCCACGGGTCGGCCGCCCTGGACCTGGCGTGGCTGGCGTCCGGGCGCCTGGGGGCATCGATCATGCTCTCAAACCGCGCCTGGGACGTGAGCGCAGGGGTGCTTCTCGCCCGCGAGGCCGGAGGGCTGGTCTACGACTTCGACGGATCTGAGCACAGCGTCGACTCGCGCTTTACGATCGCCTCAGCGCCGGGTCTGAAGAGCCACCTGCTCGAATTGCCGGTGGTCGAGCGATGAGCGCCTCACTCGTGGTATTCGCGCCCTCGCCGCTGCTGACGATCACCGTCGAGGCGGCCGACACTCCCGCACAGGAGATCCATCTCCACGCCGGTGGGCAGGGATTCTGGGTGGCCCGCATGGCGGCACTCCTCGGGGCCGAGGTGTCCCTCTGCTGTGCACTGGGCGGCGAGTCGGGCGCGGTACTAAGAGGCCTGATCGCGCGTGAGGAGGTGGAGCTGCTCAGCGTAGACTGCGAGACGCCGAACGGCGTCTACATCCACGCTAGACGCGACGGCAGTGAACGCGAGCAGATCGCCCGCACCGAGGCCGGACCCCTGTCCCGTCACGAGGCCGACGAGCTCTATGGCCTCGCCCTCAGCGCCGCGCTCGACGCGGGCACGGCACTGCTCACCGGCGTCGACCCGCCGACCGTGCTCGACAGCGGCATCTACCGTCGGCTGTCACACGATCTGCGCTCCAACGGCGTCCGGGTGATCGCCGACCTCTCCGGCTCCGCCCTGACGGCTGCCCTCGCCGGGGGCGTGGACCTGCTGAAGATCAGCGAGGAGGAGGCACTCGCTGAATCCCTGACGCCGAGCTCTGGCCACGATGATCTCCTCGGCGCGCTCACGACGCTCCACGATGCCGGCGCCGAGACGGTGCTGATCTCTCGGGCGGCCGAGCCGGCGCTGGTGCTCGACGGCGCCCGCGAGCGCTATCTCAAGCTCACCGGCCCTCGAGTCGAGACGCTCGAGCCCCGAGGCGCGGGCGACTCGATGTTCGCAGCCCTCGGAGCCAGCCTCGCCGGCGGCCACGATCTCGACACCGCACTGCACCTGGCGATGGCTGCAGGGTGCCTGAACGCCACCAGGCGCGGACTCGGCACAGGCACGCGCCAGGAGATCGAGCGGCTCAGCCACCACATCGCGATCACCGAGTTGTGCGGATCCGCCTGAGCGTGGTGGGTCGACGATCGACCAGTAGTCCCCACGGAGCACCTGCGCGTCTTATCCCGATTTGCGGCCACCGCAGGCGCGCTAGGTTGGTCGGTATGAGCCAACAGGTGACAGACGGCAGTTATCTCACTCCGCGCTTGGAGCACGCGCTCGTTGCAGACGCGATGCGTTACGGAATTCTCAGCTGCCCGGCTGACGCATCTCTGCGTGAGGCTGCCCGGACGATGTCACTGCACCACGTTCACACGATCGTGGTGAGTGACCCAGCTGACGGCTCTCCCGTGGGAGTCGTCTCGGACCGCGCCCTCGTGGATGCCATGCTCAACGCCGACGGCGAGGAGCCTCTCCTGCGCGACATCGCCGATCGCGACTTCACCACGGTCTCAAGCGGCGATCCCCTCGTCGCCGCAGCGCACTCGATGCGCAACCACAACATCGCGCATCTCGTCGTGCGAGACGCTCAGAGCGGCAGACCGGTCGGCATGCTCTCGACCCTCGATGTGGCCGGCATCTTCGCCTGGGG
>DAIRTT010000163.1:0-5920 GCA_036803745.1 Solirubrobacteraceae bacterium
AAGGCGATCGGTACGAGCCTGTCGCGGCGCCCCCAGACGAACAGCGCATCAGGCTGAAGTGTCCGCAACCGCGGCCAGAAGCCTTGCTCCCCGTGAGGCTCCTCGAGATAGATATGGCGTGCTGCAGCGTAGAAGGCGGCCCGGCCGGCCGGTGTGAGATAGGCGCGCAGGAACTCGTCGACGCCGGCGGCAGTCCAGCCTTCATCGGCACCCGGAATCAGGCGATGAACGATCGCCTCGACCGCTGGCCGCGGGGCCAGCTGGACGAGGCCGAGCTCCGGCCGGGTAAGGCGGAGCAGAGGCAGCCAGGGCCGCTGGCGTCGCCAGGCCAGAGATGGAGCCAGGAGCGCGAGACGGCCCACGCGGCCGGGATCACGCAGGGCGATCTCCAGCGCGACGCGTCCGCCAAGGCTGTTGCCGATCAGGTGGACGCGGTCCAGTGCGAGCGCGTCGAGCAGGTCGATGGCGGCGCGGGCGAAGAAACGAGCGTCATAGGCGGCGCCGATCGGCTTGTCGGAGTCGCCGAACCCGGGTAGGTCGACGGCGATGACGCGAAAGTGAGCAGCCAGCGCCGCCACCGTCGGCAGGAACGACCCCTTGGTGCCGCCCAGGCCGTGCAGGGCCAGGGCTGGCGGCCCCGTGCCGGCTTCGAGGATCGACAACCGCGCGCCGGACGTGGCGACCGTGCGAAACCGCAGGCGCCCGGGCTCGGTTGCCCCGCTCGTCGCGGCAAGGAACCCCACGCCGACGTGCAGGTTGCGGCGCACCGAAAGACGCCCCGACTGGTAGGCGGCCATCCCGCTGCGCAGGTCCGCGGCGACCTGGCGCCACGTCCCCGCGTCAGCCGTGAGCAGGGCGTCCGGGCGGGCGTCCGGTGCTGCGATGGTGGCCACGCCATCCACCACCACGGCATCCCAGGCGTCCTCGTCACCCACGGCGAGCCGGATCCGGGTCTGACGTCGCCGCGCGTCGAACACAGCCGGGTCATACCGACCGACGAGCGTCTCTATCGAGTTGGGCACCGTGGGCATTGAAGCCACGAGACTAGTCAGTCGCTTCAGTAATTTCGAGCGCCCGGCCCACGGCATAGCCCCGATGTGCGGCTGTGCGCGAGGTCATAGACCCTCAACAATGCAGCGGCTGCGACCGATATCGCCGTGACCGGGTCCGGCTCGATCGGCTCAGTGTCCCCGCAACCGAGCTCGCCCTTCGAGGTGGTCCCGGCGGCGCTGCGGGAGCGCGACCCGGACTACATCCGCCGTTCGCTCCCGTTGACCTGGCCGCTGATCGCCGCGTGGTTCCGTCCGGACATCCGCGGGCTAGGCCGGATCCCGGCCCGCGGCCCTGTCCTGTTGGTGGGCAACCACTCGGGCGGCAACGTTGCCCCGGACACGCTCGCGCTCACGCTCGGCTTCTACCGGCACTTTGGGGTCGAGCGGCCTTTCTTCCAGCTGGCTCACCACCTCGTGATGAGGGCGCCGTGGCTGTCGCTGCTGCGCAGGTACGGGATGATCGAGGCGAGCTGGGAGAACGCCCAGGCGGCGATGGACCGCGGAGCTGCCGTCCTCATCTATCCGGGAGGCGACTGGGAGGTACACCGGCCATCCTGGCACGGCCACCGGGTCGAGTTCGCCGGCCGCGAGGGATTCGTGCGGCTGGCCCTGGCCGCGGGCGTGCCGATCGTCCCGGTGGTCTCGATCGGGGGCCAGGAGACGGCACTGTTCCTGACCCGCGGGGAGCGCGTGGCCCGGGCGCTGGGGCTCGACCGCCGGTTCCGCCTCAAGGTCCTCCCCGTCTCGCTGGCGCTCCCCTGGGGCCTCAACGTCGGGGACTTCTTTGGCCACATCGCGCTGCCGGCGAAGATCACGATCCAGGTGCTCGAGCCGATCGACCTGCACGCGCGCTTCGGCCCGGAGCCGGACGTCGACGCGGTCTACAAGACGGTCACCAAGCTCATGCAGCGAACGCTCGACGAGCTGGCCGCCCAGCGGCGCTGGCCGGTGATCGGGTAGGCCAGCCATCGCTCGGCTCCCCGTCACGCTCGAGGAGTACGGGGTTCTCCACAGTCGAAGTGTGGCCTTATGCGCCTGTCAGCCGCTGTGACGCGGCGTAGGGTCCCGAGCGACGAGGACCCACGACGAGGACCCAACTCCTGAAAGGGAGAGTCGCAATGGCCGCGACCAAAACCCAGGGAAGCAAAGCAGCAAAAGCAAAGGCGACCCCGCGGCGCCCAGCAACCGCGAGCAGGTCCAAGACCGCGGTCGACAGGACCACGAAGCTGTCCGAGGAGGTACTCGAGTCGGTCGAGGCCGGTCAGCGTGCGGCGATCGAGGCGGTGCACAAGTTCGTCGACACGGTCGACCAGGCGTTGCCATCGCCGGCAGACGGCGAGGGCCCATCCAAACGGCAAGAGGTCCTTGACTCCGCCCTGGAGATGGCCGACCGGCTGGTCCACACGCAGTACGACTTCATCCGCAAGGTGGTGGACAGCGCCGGCAGATCACTCGGCGGGAAGAGCGGCGGGAAGTAGAGCGCCAATCGACGTTGTCGCATCGCGCGCGTCGGCGGAGCCGACGCAGAAGCACTGCCGAGCGCGTGACTACAGGCTGTTCGCGGCGAGGAGATCGCCGCGAACACGTGTAGCTGTGCCGATCGCGTCAGGAGGAAGCGAATGACAACCCCTCAGACGAGCCGCGGGAAGATCCCGCGTGATCTCGAGAACGACTACACGTTCGAGACCGCGGCGGCGCGCCGGGCGTTTCTTGCCGAGCAGACGGGGGTGGCATTGGAGCACGTCTCCCAGTACTCCTTCGATCCGTCGATTCTTCCTGGAAACGTCGAGCACTTCACCGGGGTCGCGCAGGTGCCGATCGGCATCGCCGGGCCGCTGCTCGTCGACGGAGAGCACGCGCAGGGCGAGTTCTACGTCCCCATGGCGACGGTCGAGGGCACCCTGGTCGCGAGCTACAACCGCGGCATGAAGATGCTGCGCGAGGCGGGTGGCGTGAAGACCACCATCCTGGACGACGCGATGCAGCGCGCCCCCGCGTTCGTGTTTGATGACGCGCGCCGGGCGCGAGCGTTCGGGGAATGGCTGACTGAGCACTTCACGGAGATCAAGCAGGCGGCGGAGGCCACCACGCGCTCCGGTCGGCTGCGCGGCATCGAGCAGTACTCCGCGAGCCGGATCCTGTTCACGCGCTTTGACTACACCACTGGCGATGCCGCGGGGCAGAACCTCACGGGCAAGGCGACCGCCGCGGCGTGCGCGTGGATCACATCCAACTACGACGGCATCACCAACTTCTATCTGGAGTCGAACTTCGCCACCGACAAGAAGAGCTCGCAGGTCAACATATTGCGCACCCGGGGCAAGCGCGTCGTCGCTGAGGCGACGCTTCCCGCCGCCCTGATCGAGGAGCACATGCACACCACCGGCGAGCGGCTGTTCCGGGCGCGGCAGGTGTCGAACCTCGGCGGGTTCATGTCCGGGGTCAACAACAACGGCGCCCACTCGGCCAACGGGATCGCCGCGCTGTTCATCGCGACCGGCCAGGACGCGGCCAATGTCGCGGAGTCCTCCGCGGCCCTCGGCTTCAGCGAGCTGCTCGGGAACGGCGACTACTACGGCTCGATCACGATCCCCTCGCTGATCGTCGCCACCTACGGCGGCGGCACGGGCCTCGCCACCCAGCGCGAGTGCCTGGAACTGCTTGGCTGCTACGGGACCGGGAAGGTGCGCAAGCTCGCCGAGATCGTCGCGGCGACAGTGCTCTGTGGCGAGCTCTCGCTTGGATCGGCGATCGTCGCCGAGGAGTGGGTCAGGGCACACGACCGGCTCGGCCGCAACCGGCCATAGCTCGCCGAGCTGCAGGCGAAGCCGGGCGACCCTAGTCGACTGTCGGCGCTTCGGGCCGGAGGTCCGTGCCCGCCAGAAGGTCTGCAACCACATCCCGTAGGTCGTACGGTCCGCTGAGGTCAACTCCCATCGAGGCGATGTACCCGAACTCGTGCTCCACGCTGGGATCCCCGTCGGACGCTGAGACGAGCAGCTTGGCGGTGATTTCCACATCGCGCAGCTCGACACGAAGGCCCGTCGAGGTGGCTAGCTGCTCGACTGCCGCCTTCGCCTTCGCGGCTCTCCGCATCATGCCGCGGTTGCCGGCGAGTACGTCTGCCCACAGGACGGCGTTCTCGGTGACGAAGGCCACAAGACGATCGAGCGCCTCCTGTGCCACATCGGCGTGCGCCTTGCTGAGCAGCGCACCGAGGAACGGCGCGGGCTCGGGCGCCTCGGTGTCGAAGCCATACAGCGAGACTTCCCGGCTGACGAGCTCGCCGGGCTTGGCTACGCCCCCGGAGCGCCGGCTCAGCTCGTCCTCGATGGATGCGACTAGATCGGCCTCGCCCGGCGTCTTTTCCATAGCTTCGACGGCCTCCGCGAGCCGATGGAGTGCCCGCGCCGAGCGCGCGTTGCGCGCATCGTCGGGGTGCTGCTCTGCCTTGCCGTTGCGCCACTCGGCCTGCGAGCGGATGTAATCTGCGAGCAACAATGTGAGCCTCCGATGAATCGGCCGTTGTGTTGGAGCGCCCTAGCCGGCTACGCCGCCTGCCCGGGCGTGAGCGCCGGGAACCGACCGGCCCGTCGGATCTCGATCGCGGCCGTGAGCGAGCGCATGAGCGGCAGCAAACGAGTAAACATCTGTTTACCTAGAGTAGCGGGATCGATTCGTCGCGTCAACATGGAAGACCCGTTAGTGTGTCCTGTGCCGCACACGACGCGTGTAAACGGGCATTCACGAATGGAGCCGGCCGGGCATGGGGGCGCATCCGCACACACGTAGACATCGGCGCAGGTCGTCGAGCCTTGAAACCCGCTCGGAGCGCAAGCTGCGCACGCGCGAGGCGCTGCTCGACGCCGCGCTGCGGCTGCTCGACGATCGCGCCTTCGGAAGCCTCAGCCTGCGCGAGGTCACGCGCGAAGCGGGGATCGTCCCGGCGGGCTTCTACCGCCACTTCCAGGACATGGACGAGCTCGGCTTCGCGCTCATCGACGAGTCGTTTCGCCGGCTGCGCCAGATGCTTCGCAGCGCACGCGAGGATCGCCGCGACTGCAAGGGGGTGATCCGCACGTCGGTTGCGATTCTCGTCGGCCACGTGCACGAGAGCCGCCTGCACTTCCGCTTCATCGCGCGCGAGCGCAACAGCGGGGTGCCCGCGCTGCGGCGAGCGATCCGCGCCGAGATCCGCCTGTTCAGCAGCGAGCTCGCGACCGACCTCGCGCGCGTTCCCGAGCTGCGCACGTGGAGCTCGGAGGACCTGCAGACGATCGCCGCGCTGATCGCGAACACGATGGTCGCGACGGTGGAGGCGATCCTCGACGCTCCCGCCGACGATCCGCTCGCCGAGCAGGAGATCATCCTCACCGCGGAGAAGCAGCTGCGCCTGATCGTGCTCGCGATCCCGCACTGGCGCATCAAGCGTGTCGGCAAAGCCGACGCGGAAGCACTGCCAGGCGCCGGGCAACAAGCGCTCCGCGGCGACGAGCTCGCCGCGGAGCCAGCGGCTCTCCCCGGGAACGTCGAGCACTTCTGAGCTGGAGGATCTGGCCGTGCCTCGCATTCCGTCGTTTCCCCGCCTGCCCGGGCTGCCGGATCCACTGCGGCGGGTGCACGTCCCGCGCGACCTCGAGTCGGTCACCGCGATCGGCCATGAGGAGGAGGCCGGCGCTGGCGGCATGAGCGGGGAGTCGGTGGAGCGCATCTGGAGCGCGGCTGTCGACCTCTATCGAAGCGGAGTCCACCCCGCCGTGCAGGTGTGCGTGCGCCGCCGGGGCGCGGTCGTGCTCGATCGCGCGATCGGCCACGCCCGCGGCAACGGCCCACGTGATGGAGCCGAGGTGGAGAAGCAGCCTGCGACG
>DAIRTT010000164.1:0-5906 GCA_036803745.1 Solirubrobacteraceae bacterium
TGCAGGATGCCGGCCTGGCCGTCGATGTATGTGATCGAGCTGCGGCATGCAGCGGTGTTGGTGTAGGCGGGGTCGTAGGCCATCAGCCCGAAGTCGTCATCGTCGGTCTTGATCTGGCGCAGGTCCATCGCCCGGATCGTCCCGTCCTGCACGGGCAGCTCGTAGGTCCTGCCGGTCCGGTTGTCGGTGACCGAGAGGGTGTCGGGCGCCGCCGCCGAGCCGTTGGCCGCGGGCGCCTCGCCGTCGCTGTCGGGCCGGCTCGCGGCTGTGGCTGCTTGCTCGGGGCTCATGTGACTCTCCTATCCGCGGTTTCGGCTGGGGATGACCCCGATTATGCGCAAAGTGGCCGTGACGTCCGTCGTCGGGGTTCGGCGCGGCCGTCAGCCGCGGGGAAGACGCTGGCGCGATACGACGCTGCGCACGCGTGCGGGCGAGCCCGGCGAAGGCTCGCCGTGGGGCCCGCGGCGGGGCGAGCGGGGCAGGCGCGAGCGCGGGTGGTGGGGGCTGCGCGGCTTCATGCGCGGCCCGATGCCGCCGTCCTCGTCGCTCGCCGTCTCGGGCGTCTGCCCGATCGCCCAGCGGACGATCATGAACAGCCCGACGATCGGGATCTTCAGCAGGAACATCAGCCAGATGAACGTCCAGGTCGTCACTCGCACCGATCGTATACCCGCTCGCACATCCGTACAAGCCCGTCGAGCGGCTGCGGCCAACCCCGCTGCGTATCCGCTCTGGGCGGCGGCTCCTGAGGGCCGAGAGGAAGGTCCGGGCTAGGGTGGCCCAAGAGGACGCACCCGAGCAGAGGAGAGCTATGTCGAGCCACAAGACGGTCAACCTGATGGACATCGAGGACGCCGTAGCCGGCCGCGTGGAGGGCCTCGACGGGCGCTTCGCACGCAAGCATCTCGACTCGCGCGACCTTGGCGTCGGCCTGTTCCGCTACGCCGCCCGCGTGCGCAGCCCGATCGCTCACAGCCACGGCGAGCAGGAGGAGGTCTACGTGGTGCTTGCGGGCTCCGGGCGGATCCTCCTCGACGGCGAGGTCCAGGACGTTCGCAGGTGGGATGTCATCCGCGTCGCGCCGGAGGTCATCCGCGCCTTCGAGGCCGGCGAGGAGGGCCTGGAGATCCTCGCCGTGGGCGGCCCCAGGCCGGCCGACGGCGACGGCCGGCCGGTTGAGGCCGCCTGGCCCGAGGAGTCCTGAGCTGGGTCAGCCGCGCAGGGCGAGGGGCGCGCCGCTGAACTGCGTCATGGCGTGAAGTTCCTTGATGCGGGCCACGATCTCGTGACCGGTCAGACGCTCGATGCGCTCGGTGCCGAACTCCTCGACGTTGAACGACGCGAGGACGGTCGCGTGGGCCATCGCCCGGCGCAGCAGGCCGTCGGTCAGCTCGTCGGCGGGGTGCGCGGCGATGTAGCCGATGAGGCCGCCGGCGAACGTGTCACCGGCGCCCGTCGGGTCGATGACCGACTCGAGGGGATAGGCGGGCAGGGCGAAGAAGCTCTCCCTGGTGACGAGGGCGGCTCCGTACTCGCCCTGCTTGGCCACGATCACGCTGGGGCCGCGCGATGAGGAGCCGGGAACGGCGGCGGGCGTCCAGGAGAGCACCTCGCGGGCGGCGGAGACGAGGTTGGGCTTGCCTGTGAGCTGACGCAGCTCGGCGTCGTTGAGGATCAGGCAGTCGACGTTCTCTATGGCCTGCACGAGCGAGTCGCGGGCGATGTTGATCCACAGATCCATCGAGTCCAGGGCGACGAAGCGCGCGTCGGGGAGCTGGGAGCGGACCTCGCGCTGGAGGTCCGGCTGGATGTTGGCGAGGAACAGGACCTCGCTCGAGCGCGAGCTCTCGGAGAGCTTCGGCTGAAAGCCCTCGAAGACGCCCAGCTGAGTGTCGAGCGTCTCGCGCGAGTTGAGGTCCCAGCCGTACTGGCCGGCCCAGAAGAACGTCCTGCCGCCCTTGACGCGCTCTATGTCCGACACGTCTACGCCGCGGCGGTGCATGACGGCGAGCTGCTCCTCTCCGAAGTCCTCGCCGACGGGGCCGACGACGCGGACGTCGTCGAAGGAGGAGGCGGCCAGCGCGAAGTGGACGGCTGCGCCGCCGAGCATGCGCTCACGGTGCCCGAACGGGGTCCTGACGGTGTCATAGGCAATCGATCCGACGACTGTTATTGGCATCGGCGGGCACCTTAGAGTACTCCGCCGAGCCGGCGCTCGACACTCCGCTAGCCTCGGCTCGATGAGGGCCATCCAGATGACCGAGTTCGGCGGCCCCGAGGTGCTCAGGCTGGCCGAGCTCGATCGCCCCGAGGCCGGGCCGGGAGAGGTCCTGATCAGGGTGAGCCGAGCGGGGCTGAACTTCGCCGACACCCACACACGGACCAACTCCTACGTCCAGAAGGCGACCCTGCCGCTCGTCCCGGGGGGAGAGGTGGCGGGCGTCCGCGAGGACACCGGCCAGCGGGTGGTGGCGCTGACGGGCACGGGCGGCTATGCCGAGTACGCGGTCGCGCCGGCCGATCGCGTCTTCCCGATCCCCGAGGACCTCGATGACGGGACGGCTCTGGCGATGATCGTCCAGGGCACGACCGCGTGGCACCTCTATCGGACCTCCGGCCAGGTCGCCGAGGGTGAGAGCGTGGTCGTCCACGGCGCGGCCGGCGGCGTCGGCTCGCTGGCCGTCCAGCTCGGACGGCCGATGGGCGCCGGGAGGGTGATCGCGACCGCCTCCAGCGAGGAGAAGCGCCGCACGGCGCTCGAGCTGGGCGCCGACGTGGCGATCGACCCGGCCGCCGAGGGCCTGACCGAGCGCCTGATCGAGGCCAACGAGGGCCGGCCGGTCGATGTCGTGTTCGAGATGTCGGGCGGCGAGGTCTTCGAGGCGTCCTACAAGGCGCTCGCCGAGTTCGGCCGGATCGTGGCGTACGGGATCGCGACGAGCGAGCCCAACGAGGTCTCGACCGGCTCGCTGCTGCGCCACTCACGGGCGGTCGTCGGCTTCTACCTGTTCCACTGTCTGCGGCGGCCGGGCATGTTCGCCGATGCGCTCGCCGATCTCTTCGCGCGGGCTGGGAGGGGGGAGCTGCGGGCGATCGTCGGTCACACCTATGCTCTGGGCGAGGCGGCCCAGGCGCAGATTGATCTGCGCGAGCGTCGCAGCACCGGCAAGCTGCTGCTCGACCCCTCCGCCTAAGCTCATCTCGACAGTCATGGCCAAGTCATTCGCCGAACTCGGACTTTCCGAGCCCACACTCAGAGCCATCAGCGATGTCGGCTACGAGTCGCCGAGCCCGATCCAGGAGCAGGCGATCCCCTCACTGCTGGAGGGGCGGGACGTGATCGGCCAGGCGCAGACGGGCACCGGCAAGACGGCCGCCTTCGGCCTGCCGATCATGGAGTACATCGACGCCGATGAGTCAAGCGTGCAGGCGCTCGTGCTGACGCCGACGCGCGAGCTCTGCATCCAGGTGACCCAGGCGTTGAGGACCTATGGCGCCCATTCGGGAATCGATGTGGTGGCGGTCTTCGGTGGCGCGCCGATCCGCACGCAGCAGGCGCAGCTTCGGGCGGGGGGCCACGTCGTAGTGGGCACCGTCGGGCGCGTGCTGGACCTGATCTCGCGCCACTCGCTGATGCTCCACGATTGCCGCTTCCTGGTGCTCGACGAGGCCGACGAGATGCTTGACCTGGGTTTCCTCGAGGATGTCGAGAAGATCCTCTCGCTGACGCCCTCGAGCCGTCAGACGGCGCTCTTCTCGGCGACGATGCCCCCGCCGATCCGCAAACTGGCCGACCGCTACATGTACGACCCGACCATCATCCAGGTCGAGGCGGCGACCCTCACGATCGACACGGTCGCTCAGTTCCAGCTGCCGGTCGAGACGAAGGGCAAGCCCGACAAGCTCGTCGAGGTCCTTCGCGCGGAGGCGCCCGATCAGGCGATCGTCTTCGTCCGCACCAAGATCCGCGCCGACCAGCTCTTCCGGACGCTCAAGGACCGGGGCATGAACGTGCGGGCGCTCCACGGCGACATGTCGCAGGGATCGCGCGACGGGGTCATGCTGGCCTTCAAGGGCGGGCGGGTTCCGATCCTGGTGGCGACCGACGTGGCCGCCCGCGGCCTGGACATCTCGACGGTCACCCACGTCGTCAACTACGACGTGCCGACCTCGCCCGACACCTACGTCCACCGCATCGGGCGCACCGGCCGGGTGGGCCGCTCGGGCCGCGCGATCACGTTCGTCGAGGACCGTCAGAAGCGCGAGCTGGAGGCAATCGAACGCCACATCGGCGCTCCGATAGCCCAATGGGAGGAGGGCGCCGTCGCCGCGCCGACCACAGTCCGGGAGCGTCCGCGCCGCCACTCCAAGCCCCAGATATCCAGACGCGACGAGGAGGACTCCTACGTCAAGCTCGTGCTCGGCGGCGGCAAGGCGGCCGGGCTGCGGGTTGCCGACATCGTCAGCGCCGTCACCTCCTCCACGGAGCTCGACGGCGAGGCCGTCCGCGACGTCCTGGTGCTCGACCGCTTCTCCTTCCTGGCGGTCCCCTCCGGCGAGGTCGACCGGGTGATCGAGGCGCTCGACGGCAAGAGCATCCGCGGCCGGGAGCTCAGCCTCCAGCGGGTAGGCTAGGCCCATGTCAACCGCCACGATGCAAACCACAGTGGGCCCCATCATCTTCGAGCTGTTCGACGAGGACGCGCCCAAGACGGTCGAGAACTTCCGCAAGCTGACCAAGGACGGCTTCTACGACGGGCTGATCTTCCACCGCGTGATCAAGGACTTCATGATCCAGGGCGGCTGCCCCCAGGGCACCGGCACGGGTGGCCCCGGCTACACGTTCGAGGACGAGATCAACCCTCACAAGATCGTCCGCGGCGCGCTCGCGATGGCCAATGCCGGCCCCGACACCAACGGCTCGCAGTTCTTCATCGTCACCGCCGAGGCCTGCCCATGGCTCGACGGCAAGCACACCGTCTTCGGGCAGGTCACGGAGGGGATGGACATCGTCGAGACGCTCGAGGCGACGCCGACCGACGGCGGCGACAAGCCGGCCGATCCGATCGGCATCGCCACCATCGAGCTGTCCGAGTAGGCGAGTGCCGGGGCGCGCTTGAAGTGGGCCTCGCCGCACGCGGCATGGCCGGAAGGGCCGCATGCGGCCCTTCCCCGGAGCCGCACATGTGCGGCTCCGCCAGACGGCGCATGCGCCGTCTGGAACGAAGATCCTTAGAGGTGTAGCCTCTCCCTCCTACGAGCGAACTAGCAGGGGAGAGTCAGATGGCCACGGTCGAGCAGCAGCTACCCGAGACACTCAACGGCGTCGCGGAGGCCGGGACCGGCATCCCCGTCGAGAACCCAGCCACCGGTGAGATCGTCGCGACGGTCCCCGACCTGGGCGCCGACGCGGTCGCAGAGATGGCGCTTCGCGCACGCGCCGCCCAGCCGGAGTGGGAGGCATACGGCTTCGAGGGCCGGGCGCGCGTTCTCGTCAGAGCGCAGAAGTGGTTGATGGACAACGCCGAGCGCGTCATGCAGACGATCGTCTCGGAGACCGGGAAGACCTACGAGGACGCCCAGCTCGCCGAGATCGGCTACGCGGGCAACGCCTTTGGCTTCTGGGCAAAGATGGGAAAGCTGTACCTGGCCGACGAGCGCGTCAAGTCGAGCCAGGTGCTGGTCAAGGGCAAGAAGCTCATCCTGCGCCACCGCCCGCTCGGGCTGATCGGCGTGATTGGGCCCTGGAACTACCCGCTGACCAACTCCTTCGGCGACTGCATCCCCGCCCTGATGGCTGGCAACAGCGTGATCCTCAAGCCGTCGGAGATCACCCCGCTGACCTCGCTGCTGCTGGCCGAGGGCTTGCGCGAGTGCGGCCTGCCCGAGAACGTCCTGCAGATCGC
>DAIRTT010000165.1:0-5840 GCA_036803745.1 Solirubrobacteraceae bacterium
GTAGGTGGCGGCGCTCAGCGCGGTGCGCCCGATCCGCCCGCTGAACGCGATCGTGTTCGAGCCGGCCTTTGCGTTGCGGGTCAGCGTGCCGGCTCGGGTGGTGATCGTGCAGCGCTTCTTCTTGGCGTTTGCCTTCGTCTGCGCGACGCACTTCTTGCCGATGAGGCGCCCTGGCGTCTGGCGCTCGATCACGATCGTCGCGGTGCTCGCTTGAGAGACCGTGCGACCTAGAGCGGCTACTGCCGCAGGGCTCGGCCGGCTCGGGCCCAGCGTCGGCCGGCTCGGGCCCGCGCGGTCGTGGTCGATCGGGCGTGCGTCGCTCGGACGGTCGCCCTCAGAGCGGCAACGTCGGCGGGCGTCAGGGGTGGTGCGAGCATGTAACCCTGGCCTTCGTCGCAGTCGAGCGCGGCGAGCTTGTCCAGCTGACCGTCGGTCTCGATGCCCTCGCCGACTACGGTCATTCCGAGCGCATGCGCCATCGCAGTGACGGCGGCGATGATCTCGCCGTCGCGGGACCGTCCACCGATCTCCGCTACGAAGCTGCGGTCAACCTTGAGGATGTCGGTGCGCAGTTGCTGCAGATGTGCGAGCGTCGAATATCCCGTTCCGAAGTCGTCGAGCGCAAGATGCACGCCCAGTGCCGCGAGGGACTCGACCACCTTGTCTGCGTGCCCGAGCTCGGCGATCAGCGCGGTCTCGGTGATCTCGAGGCACAGTCGCGAAGGCATGATCCCGTGGCGCTCGAGGACGGCGGAAACGCGGTCGGGCAGCCCTGGGTCGATGAGGTCGCGGCCCGAGATGTTGACCGAGATCATGAAGTCATCCCAGGGGTCATCGTCGCTTTCCCACGCCGCCAGTTGGCGGCACGCTTCATCGAGAACGAACGAGTCGATCTGTCCGATCAGGCCGCGCTCCTCGGCGAGCGGAATGAACTCGGCGGGGAGGACGACCCCTCGTTGCGGGTGGCGCCAGCGCACGAGGGCCTCGGCGCCGCTCAGTGAGCCGTCGTCGAGGCGGAACAGCGGTTGGTAGAGGACGAACAGCTCCGAGCCCTCGATCGCGCGGACCAGCTCGGCGGCGAGGCCGACGGTCGACTCGGCTCCGAGGTCGATCTCGGCGTCGAACACCTGGAAGCGGTTGCGGCCGGCTCGCTTGGCGGCGTACATCGCGATGTCGGCACGCCGGATGAGCTCGCCAGGATCGACATGCGGATCGTCGGTGACGACGACGCCGAGACTACCCGTTACAGTGAGGTCTCGGCCATCGGTCATCGACGGCGCGCGGATCGCCCGCATGACCCGATCGGCGATCAGCCGGAGGTCGTCATCGTCGCTGGGGTGAGCGCAGAGTAGTACGAACTCGTCCCCGCCAAGGCGAGCGACTGTGTCGCCGCGTCGCGCGACATCCGTCAGCCGTCGGCCGACCTCGACCAGTACCCGGTCGCCCGCGTCATGGCCCAGCGAGTCGTTGATGTCCTTGAAGCCATCAAGGTCGATGAACAGCAATCCGACGTGGCCGGATCGACGCTCGAGGCCGACGAGCGCCTGTGCGAGACGGTCCATCAGCGCCACCCGGTTCGCCAGTCCGGTCACCGAGTCGTGCAGCGTCTGGTGGACGAGCGCCTGCTCGGCCTCGATCTGGGCGGTGATGTCGCGGGAGATCCCCCAGGTGCCGATGATCTTGTTGTGCTCGTCGAGCAGCGGCAGCTTGGTTGTCGACACCCAGACATCGGCACGATCGTGGAACGTCTCTCGCTCGACCTTGGCGACCATCGCCCGACCGGTCGCGATCACGCGCTGCTCGTCTTCGAGCGCGGCGAGCGCGTGCGGCGTGCTGAAGATGTCGAAGTCCGTCTTGCCGATCACCTCCTCGAGCGGTCGCCCCTGCGCCAGGGCCGCAAGAAAGCCCGCGCTCACGAGTAGAAACCGGCTCTCGCGGTCCTTGAAGAAGAACCTCTCGTTGGGCTCCGCGACCAGGTTGTGCAGGCACAGGCGCTCGACCTCCTCTTGCGAGGAGAAGCTCGAAGACGGATGAGAACTCAAGACATCCAAGACAAGATCCTGGGAACCGCATGTGTACGTCGCCTTCATCGGCCTCCGCGGCGAGAAGCTTGAGCGAGCAGAGCGGCCGCGGCCAACGCTCTCAACCGTCGTCCGGCCGTCCCCGTGGGTATTGGGCGACACGGGGTTCCCCAAGGACGGGAAGCACTCGCCGAGGGTAAAGCGCCAGTACTCGGGCACGATGGGGAAGATCGGTCACTGTCAGATCGGCGTCTCCGTGCACGCGGTCGGCGCGAAGGGGACGGTGCCGTTGGAGTGGGCGCTGGTACCAGTTCAGGCGGTCAGGGCCCTGAGGGCAGCAGCGACGGCGGGGGCTGGCCGTGGAGGGCTGCGGTGATCGCGGCCAGCAGGCTGTCGTGGAGGTCACGGCCTTGCGGTCGGCAGGTCTCGCGGCCTGTCAGCGCTCGTTCGATGAACCGGTCGCCGTGATCGGTGCGAGTCCCGCCGGTGCGCTTGCGCACGAAAACGGCGACGCTCACGGCTGCTCGAGGTCCATCGCGCGCCGCCTGACGCTCGCTTAAGTGGCTGTGGCTGACGAGCACCGCATCACACCAGATCAATCGTCGAGCGATCATCAGCGCGCCGCCGCCAGACGAGCTCAGAGGCTGATCGAGCGGAACGGCTTGACTACGGCATGAGGATGAGCAGCGTGAGGATGGCGCCGACGAGCACCGCTGAGGCGAGAGCGCCCCGGGAGAGTGAGCGTCGCAGCCGCACCACCGTCGGTTTGATCACTGGCCGGATCCATCGAGCGGGAACCAGTCGCAAGACTGGCCGTTGCCGGCACACCCATGTAACGATTAGCTCTTCCAGCCAACTGTCGATCGCGACGCCCACCCCACTACGCATCGAGCGAGGATAAGCCCGAGATCTCCTCAGCCGCGACCGTGCAAGCCGCCGCCCACGAACCGGCGCGCAAGCCCGCCTTGATCGCGACGGAGTCGACCGCGGGACCACCGAGAGCCGCCACCTGTAGTAGCGGGGGCGGGATTCGAACCCGCGACCTTCGGGTTATGAGGTCGCCCAAGGGGGGGCAGATAGGGCCGGAGGGGCCGTGTTTGCTGGGGTTAGGTCGGACTCGGTTGGGTCGGACTTGCTCAAAACGGAACGCAACCGGGTTCATTGCGGCGGCACCTCGGCAGCGTCCTCACCCGTGGCAGATCTCGACATGAGCCTCCACTTCTACTCTCGGCCCGCGACCATTCGAACGCGTTCGCGTGGGCAAGTGGGGCACCGAGGCGCTATGACGCCCGCTTGGCGGCGTGGCGGCGGGCATAGAGCTTCTCGCGAATCGTCATCGCGCCGGGATGGCCGCCACCTGGCCAAGGAGTCAGCAGGAGCAGCAGCCGCGCATCCGAGGTTGCGCGAACCTCGTGGCGCTCGCCTGGAGCAAACTCGATCAGCAGACCGGCGCCACCGCTCGTGCACTCGCCCGCAGCCGTGGTCACCTCGATGGCGCCCTCGATCACGACGACCCATGCGCGCTCGTGGACCTCGTGCTCCGAGAGCGTCTCGCCGGCTGCGAGGTTGAGTGCGATCGCGCGCGCCGCATCGCTCGAGGAGAGGATCTCCGGCAACCGTGGCTTGAGCTCAGCGGTCTTGAGATCCCACGTGTTCACCACGCCCTCCTTGAGTTGTCGAGGATGTCCACGATGATCGCCGCAGATCGATCAGATTAGCTCTTGCCGGGGAGCGCGACGGTCGTATCGAGCGGGCGCGCAGCGACGGCGGCGCTGAGATGCCATTCGTGGACCGCCTGTGGAAGCGGGTTACCGCAGGTGCGGCCCTCCAGCGCCCATTCTCCCTTGTTCGCGCCGCGCGCGAGGAACAGGCCTGAGTCGAAGTCCAGGCGCACGACACCGGGACTCGTTGGACTGTGGTGCAGCTTGGGGTGCAGGTGCGTAGCGAGATTCAGCGTTCTTGCGAGACGGGCGACGTCTCCATCGCTCATCGGGCTCGCAAAAGAGACTGAGAACATGGTTCTTGCACCGTGTGCCCGCCGCCGGGGCGGGGCTTCGGCCGGCGTGCCAACCGGAGGTGGAGCTCCGGCGCTCATCTCCGAGCGTGTCGGTAGTAGGCGGCGTTCTTCTCGATGTAGTGCTGCCACCCGGGCGGGACCTGGTCCTCGGGCGTGATCGCGTCGACGGGACACGCCTCGACGCACGCGTCGCAGTCGATGCACTCCTCCGGGTCGATGTAGAGCTGCTCGGCCTCCTCGAATCCGAGCTCGTCGGGGGTCGGATGGATGCAGTCGACCGGGCAGACCTCTACGCAAGAGCTGTCCTTGGTGCCGATGCACGGCTCGTTGATCACGTAGGTCATCGTGAGCATCCTTCCGTCGTTCTTTATTACAGCGCCAGTGGGATAAAGCCTACCACTCGCCCATTGATTTTCCTAGCGCGACTGTGTAAAACTCTGGATCGTGATCGATCTTCCTCTCGCGACTTCTCGTGAGGACGCGCTCGGCCAGCCGACCAGGGCGCGCCTGTTCGAGCTGCTGGGCGAGCTGGGGCGCCCGGCAAGCACAGTCGAGCTCGCGGAGCGTCTCAGCCTCCATCCCAACGGCGTGCGTGCGCACCTCGAGCGCCTTGCGAGCGCCGGTCTCGTCACACGCGCTCGCGCGAGCTTGCCGCGCGGCCGGCCGCGTGACGCGTGGAGCATCGCACCCGAGGCGAGGCCGGGCGGGCATGCGCCGCATGCGTACGCCGACCTCGCCCGCTGGCTCGCCCGTGCGATGCGCTCCCAACCCAGCGGCCTGCGACGCGTCGAGGCGACGGGTCGGGAGATCGGAAGGGAGTTAGCACCGTCGGCCCGGCCGCGCGATCAGGACGCGCTGCAGAACGCGCTCAGCGCGCTCGGCTTCCAGCCCACGGTGCAGCTTCGCGAGGGCAGCCGGCTCACGTTCGGCTTGGGCAACTGCCCCTACCGCGACGCGGTGAGAGAGAACCAGCCGGCGGTCTGTGCCCTGCACCGTGGCATCACCCGCGGCCTGCTCGACGTGCTCGACCCGTCCGCCAAGCTTGCCGGGTTCGTCCCACGCGACCCCGACAAAGCCGGCTGCCTGATCGAGCTCAGCGGGGTCCACGCCGCGCCGTCGGCTGCCAAGCGAACCGCCCGGCTGGTGAGCACCGCACCGCTCCGAACGTCGCAAGGGCGTTAGGAGTTGCGGACCCTACGCGGCGTTTAGCACACTCAAGGTCGTGCTCGTCTCATGCACGACGTCTGCTGCGCCCATCGCGACCACCGCAGCGAGGGCGCCTGCAGCCCAGCGAGCTCCCGGCAGCAGAGGCGTGACGGCTGACGGCACGCTGAGCGGCGACAGGCCAGCACAGATGCGAAGGCACTTCTGGGTGCAGAGCAGGACCTGTCGGGCTGCCGGTGTACTTGCTCGACGCCGGTATCCACCGACGGCTTGCTCCGCGATCGCGGCTGCCTCGTCGTCATAGACGGGCTCGAGGCTTTGAAGGCCAAGCAGGCTGGTCAGGGTGGGCAATGCGGCGTTGTCGACGATCGGCTGGGAGATCAGGCGCACGAACGACGTGTCGTGCGCTCCCTGCCGTTCGGAGACCATTTCCCACAGCAGTTTCCACGAGGCTCCCGGATCTTGCTCGCCGGGAAATGCTACGGGTCTCCCGGGCTACTTCTTCAGTAGCGGCTACGGATGACGGTGCCGCGATTCGGGTGTAGGTTCCTCGACATGGATCTAATCGTCATGTTGCTCGTCGTTCTCATCGTCTTGGCGTTGGTGGGAAGCCTTGCCGTGAGTCCGCTGCTGTGGGT
>DAIRTT010000166.1:0-5803 GCA_036803745.1 Solirubrobacteraceae bacterium
GCTCGAGCACGAGGGCTTCCAGTTCGAGGCCGCCGACGGCTCCTTCGAGCTGCTCATGCGCAAGGAGGCCGGGCAGTACGAGCCGCTGTTCCGCCTGGAGTCCTGGCGCGTGAGCGTCGAGAAGCGCGCCGACGGCAAGGTCGAGACCGAAGCGGTCGTCAAGATCTGGGTCGACGGTGAGCGCTACGTCCGCAGCGCCGAGGGCAACGGCCCGGTCCACGCGCTCGACCAGGCGTTGCGGGCGGCCATCGGCGAGCTCTACCCGCACCTGCGGGACATCGAGCTGGTCAACTTCAAGGTCCGCATCCTGGACGAGCGCAAGGGCGCGGGGGCGATCACCCGCGTCCTCATCGACGCGTCCGACAAACACGGCGTGTGGGGCTCGATCGGAGTCTCTGAGAACCTCATCGCCGCCTCCTGGGATGCCCTCGTCGACTCGCTCGAGTACGGCATGCAGCCGGGGGTCAGACGCGATGCTCCGGGCTCGCGCGATGCGAACAGCCCGCTGGGCGCGCCCGGCAGGGTCTAGTGGCGGACGCAGCGCCCGGCCCCGAGGGCCGTCCCGAGGTCGTGCCGCTCGCCCAGCCCGTTCTCGGCGAGGAGGAGGAGCGCGCCGTCATCGAGGTCCTGCGCTCGGGCTGGCTCTCACTCGGCCCGCGCGTCGGCGAGTTCGAGCGCCTGTTCGCCGCGCGCATCGGGACTCCGCACGCCAGCGCCGTCAGCTCGGGCACCGCCGGGTTGCACCTCGCGCTGCGCGCCGTCGGGGTGGGGGACGGGGACGAGGTCATCACGAGCCCCTTCTCGTTCGTCGCCTCGGCCAACGCCGCCGTGTACGAGCGCGCCAGGCCCGTGTTCGCCGACATCGACCCCGTCACGCTCAACCTCGACCCGCGCGCCGCCGAGGCGGTCGTCGGCGAGCGCACCAGGGCGCTGCTGCCGGTCCACATCTTCGGCTACCCGGCCGACATGCCCGCCTTTGAGGCGATCGCCGCACGGCACGACCTCGCGATCGTCGAGGATGCCTGCGAGGCCCTCGGCGCTCGCCACGCCGACGGGCACAGCGTCGGCGGCCGCGGCCACCCAGCCGTGTTCGGCTTCTACGCCAACAAGCAGCTCACGACCGGGGAGGGCGGCATGGTCACGCTCGGCGACGGCGCCCTCAAGCAGCGGATCGACTCCGAGCGCAACCAGGGTCGCGCGCCCGACATGGACTGGCTCGACCACGACCGCCTCGGGTTCAACTACCGCCTCTCGGACATCGCCTGCGCCCTCGGAATCGCCCAGCTCGGGCGCCTCGAGGACATGCTCGCCGGGCGGGCGCGCGTCGCCGGGCTCTACCGGGAAGCGCTCGCCCCCATCGAGGGGCTGCAGCTCCCGTGCCCGGATCGCGGCGGCGAGGAGCGCGGATGGTTCGTGTTCGTCGTGCAGCTGCCGGCCGAGATCGACCGTGACCGGACGGTCCTGGAGCTGGCCGAGCTGGGGATCCAAAGCAAGCCCTACCTGCCCGCGATCCACCTGATGAGCTTCTACCGTGAGCGCTTCGGGCACCGTCCGGGCGAGTTCCCCGTCTGTGAGGACGTCGCCGCACGCTCGATCGCCCTGCCGTTCTTCCCAGAGATGAGCGAGGGGCAGGTCGACCGGGTCGCCACCGCGCTCGGCTCGATCGTCGCGGGGAGCCTCGCCTCGCGCCCGCAGCCGGCCTGAGCGCCGTCGCGGGGGCTACTGCCCGCGGATGAAGCTGAAGATCTGCGGCTTGACGCGGTGGAAGTATGCGAAGGCGTGTTCGGTGCCCGGCACCACGTTAAGTGTCGCCTGGCACCCTGCCGCCGTCAGGTTCGAGTACATCTCCTTGGCCTGCACGAGGGGGATGAACTCGGCTTCGCTGTTGAAGATCAGCCAGTGCGGGCAGTTGCTCTTCGGCGTGTGCAGGGCAGGCGACCAGGTTTCCGCGTAGGAGTGCGTGGACGCCGCGAAGGACGTGAGCATGGGCCACCCGAGTGCAAGGTGCACCGACTTATTGAAGGATTCGTTGTCCAGCGTGTCGGAGCCCAGCATCGGTATGAGCGAGACGAAGTCTGTCGGGCCGCTGAGGGTCACGACGGCGTCGACGGTGCCCGGATAGGCGGCGTCGAGCTGCTCTGCCGCGACAGCCACCAGCTGGCCACCGGCAGAGCCCCCTAGGAGCGTCACGTTGGCCGGGTCGGCGTTGAAGGCCGCGGCATTCGCGATCGCCCACCGGGTCGCTGCGGCGATGTCGTTCGACTCGAGCGGGAAGGCGGGGGAGATCTGGTCGTAGTTGACTTCGACGACCGTGAAGTCTTCGCGCTGGAGGGAGAGCGCCTCGAGTTCCAGGCGCCCGAGCGGCCCCTGCTTGCGCCACCCTCCGCCGTGAACGAGGATGACCAGCGGCGAGCCCGCCTTGGCCGACGGGTAGACGGACGCGACCTGTTGCGAGCCGGGGCCGTACTGCAGGTATTCGAGCGCAGGCGGGAGTTCGGCGTCTGCGAGTCGAGTCGAGGCGGACGCCCCGACGGACGTCGCGAGGGCCAGGAGCGCCACCGACACGAGGGCGAGCGCGAAGCGTACCGGCGCTGCCGCCATGTACCGGCGGATGGTCTGCGGCATCGCCGCGCCGACGCCTGTGTACGAATCCATTACGTCCCCCTATCGTCAAACCTCGGTGGAATGGCGGGCACCTCTGGCTGCACCCGCCGGAGCAGATGCGGAGTATGCCAGATCGCGCGGATCGGATCGACCGTTCCGCCCCGGCGCGCGGCGGGGCGCGGGGCGCCGCGCCCGTAGACTTGCGCGCATGTCGCGCTTCCACGAGCCCCAGCACCCGGACTTCCAGCGCCTGAACTCCTCGATCGCCTTCGACAGGCGCCTGTGGCCGGAGGATGTCGCCCAGTCCCGCGCACACGCCTCGATGCTCGCTGCTCGCGGCATCATGGCGTCTGAGGATCGCGATGCGCTGCTGGCCGGCCTCGACGAGGTCGAGGGGGAGCTGCGCGAGGGCCGCTTCCCCTTCGCGGCCGACGACGAGGACATCCACATGGCCGTCGAGCGCCGCCTCACCGAGCTCGCAGGGCCCGTCGGCGGGCGGCTGCACACGGCCCGCTCGCGCAACGACCAGGTCGTGACCGACCTCGCGATGTACACACGCGCCCGTGCCGTCGAGGCCCAGGCCGCGATCGGGCGGCTGATGGGCACGCTGCTGGAGCGGGCGGAGGAGCACCTCGACTGGGCGATGCCCGGCTACACGCATCTCCAGCGCGCCCAGCCGGTGTACCTCTCCCATCATCTGCTCGCCTACTTCTGGATGCTCGAGCGCGACCGCTCGCGCTTCGCCTACGCCGAGCGCGAGTCGGGACGCCTGCCGCTCGGCGCCGGCGCCCTCGCGGGCGTCAACTTCGACATCGACCGGCTGGCGGTGGCGCGCGAGCTCGGCTTCGCCGAGGTCTCGCCCAACTCGATCGACGCCGTCTCGGGCCGCGACTTCATCCTCGACTACCTCTCCGCAGCGGCGACCTGCTCGACTCACCTCTCGCGCCTGGGGGCCGAGCTGGTCCTGTGGTCGAGCAGCGAGTTCGGCTTCTGCGAGCTGTCGGACGCCTGGAGCTCGGGCTCCTCGATCATGCCCCAGAAGAAGAACCCCGACGCGGCCGAGCTCCTGCGCGCCAAGGCGCCGCGGGTCGTCGGCCACCTCGCGGCCATGCACGGCGTGATCCACGCCCTGCCCCTGACCTACAACAAGGATCTGCAGGAGGACAAGGAGCACCTGTTCGACGTCGTCGACACGCTCGAGCTGACACTTGCGGCTGCCACGGGGATGATCGCCGGGGTGAGCTTCCGCCGCGAGCGGATGAGCGAGGCGGCATCGGATGAGCTGATCGCGGCAACGGACGTCGCCGACCTGCTCGTACGCCTCGGCATGCCCTTCCGGGAGGCGCACGGCGTCGTCGCCGGGCTCGTCCGCACGGCGGTCGACACGGGGCGGGCGCTCTCACAGCTGACACACGAGCAGCTGTCGGCGACCAGCGAGCTCCTGGCCGCACACGAGGACGAATTCCGCGAGGTGCTGCACCAGAGCTCGTGGCTCGAGTCCAAGGTCTCCGAGGGCGGCACGTCGCTGGCCCGAGTGTCCGAGCAGCTCGCCCTCGCTCGGACGGCGCTCGGTGAAGGCGCTCGCCCCTGACTTCTACGAGCGGCCCGTGCTCGAGGTCGCCCGCGATCTGATCGGCTGCACGGTCGAGTACGACGGCGCGGCGGGCGTGATCGTCGAGACCGAGGCCTACCACGAGAGCGAGCCCGCGTGCCACGCGTTCGTCGGCCTCACACCGCGAACGCGCACGCTGTTCGGGGCGCCGGGACGCGCCTATGTGTACCGCTCCTACGGCATCCACGCGCTCCTCAACGCGGTGTGCGAGCCGGCGGGGGTGGGCGCAGCAGTGCTGATCAGGGCGCTCGCTCCCCGCGCAGGACTGGAGTCGATGCGCGCGCAGCGCGCCCGAACACTCGGCCGCCCCCCCGCCGAGACCGACCTCTGCTCGGGACCCGGCAAGCTGACCCAGGCATTGGGCATCTCGCACGCGGAGAACGGCGGTGACCTGGGGCACGGAGCCGTGCGCATCCTTACCCGGCCCGAGGGGCGCCCGGCGCCGACGATCGCGAGCGGGACCCGGATCGGCATCACCAAGGCCGTCGAGCTGGAGTGGCGCTTCTGCCTCTCCGGCGACCCGAACGTGTCGCGGCCGCGGCTCTAGCCGCCGGGGCTGACGCCGCCGGTGGGCGACGGTGAGGCGGGCGTCGACGGAGCCGCCGGCGCGGAGTTCGGCGTTTCACCCGAGTGCGCCGGCGCCGGGGGGGCGGCCGAGTGTTCGGGCGCGGCCTGGGCCGAGCCGGGTTCCCCGCCCCCGGTGCCCGGAGCAGCGGGCTGGGCCCCGCCGCCCTTGCCCGAGCCCGACGAGGAGCCGGCTGGCGCGGGGGTCGTGGAGGAGGACGAGGTGCCCGATTCGCCCGCGCCCGCACCGTTCGAGGAGCTGCCCGCGGTCGTGTTCGGCGAGGCCGCGTGTTCGCCACGGGCCTTGTCGATCTGCAGCGCCGAGGTCATGAAGTCGTGCCAGATCAGCGCCGGGAACGTGCCGCCCAGGACCGGGGTGCCGTTGAAATCGGTCGTCATCGGCACGAGCTTGTCCGGGTAGCCGACCCAGATCGCGACCGTGTACTTGGAGTCCCAGCCGACGAACCAGGCGTCGCCGTAGTTGGACGTGGTGCCGGTCTTGCCGGCCGCGAACTGGCCGATCGCTGCCGCCCTGCCCGTGCCGTATTGGAGCACCGTTTCAAGCATCGAGGTCTCCGTCTGTGCGACGCCGGCCGGCAGCACGGCTTTGGTCTGCACCCGGTTGGTATCGCGGTGGGCGCCGTCGGGCAGGGGCCTGCTTCTGGCTTCGACTTCCTGGATGCCCACGGGCGTGCCGGCTTCGGCCATCGAGCCGCTCACGCGACGGCCGCCATGGGCGAGCGTCTCGTACGCGTGGGCCATGTCCAGCGGCGTCACACCCACCGTCAGCCCCCCGATCGTCATGGCGGGGTTCGTCGAGAGAGGCGTCGTTATGCCCATTCGGTGGGCGAGCAGGGCGATCCGCTTGGTGCCCACCTGGAGCCCGACTTCGGCGTAGATCGAGTTGTCGGAGAACGCCGTTGCCCCGGTCAGCGTGTTGGAGCCCGAGTAGGCCCCTTCGTCGTTGTGGACGACGAACTTTTCGGTGCCGTGACTGCTGGGGACGTAGAAGACCTTCTGCTT
>DAIRTT010000167.1:0-5694 GCA_036803745.1 Solirubrobacteraceae bacterium
CGCCGGGTCCGGCGCCGCCGTGTGCTCAGGCGAGCGCTGCGGCGCGCCCGCCGGGGGACCGGGCGGGCGATCAGCGACGTCGGCGCCCTCACGAGGAGCGCATGAGCTCAGCGCTGCGCCGCCGCGTACGGAGGGTTGTGCAGAACTACTGAGTCCGACCCGAGCGCGACACCGATGTATGCACCCTCGGCTGCCGCCAAGCTTGGTCGAGGATGAGCCTCGCTGTGTTCGCGCCGAACCCGATCCTGACCGTGACGCTCGAGCTCGAGGGCGGGGAGCAGCGGATCCACTTCCACGCCGGCGGACAGGGCGTGTGGGTGTCGGAGATGGCGCAGTCGATGGGGTGCGAACCGATCCTGTGCAGCCTGCTGGGCGGTGAGCCCGGGGAGCTGCTGCGCCCGCTGCTCCAACGGGTGGCGGGCCCGGGCTCGCGGCTGCTCGCGAGCGCGAGCGCGAGCGGGTGCTACGTGACCGATCGCCGCTCGGGCGAGCGTGACGTGCTGGCCGCGAGGCTGAGCGATCCCCCCTCCCGCCACGAGTTCGACGAGCTGCTCTCGGTGACGTGCGCTGAGGGGATCGCGGCGGGATGGCTGGTAGTCACGAACCCGCTGCCGGCCGATGCGCTCCCGCTGGAGGCATATGGGGACCTCGTTGCGGATGCGCGCGCGGGGGGCTGTCGGACGCTCGTCGACCTCTCCACGCCGCGCCTGGACAGCGCGCTGGAGGGCGAGCCGGATCTGGTCAAGATCAACGACTGGGAGCTGGCCGAGTTCGTCGTGGGGCCGGTCTCAACCCCTGAGCTGATGCTCGATGCGGCCAAGCGTGTGCAGGCGGCGGGCGCGCGCAACGTCGTGATCACTCGAGGCGAGCAGTCGGCGCTCCTGCTCGACGGCTCGGCGGCATGGCAGCTGAGCGGACCGCGTTTCACGCGCGGGTTCCGCGAGGGCTGCGGCGACGCGATGATGGGTGCGCTCGCGGCCACGTGGGCCGGGGGCGAGAGCCTCGAGCGGGCAGTCGTGCTCGGCGCGGCCGCGGGCGCGGCCAACTTCCTGCGGCGTGGCATCGGGCACTCCTCGCGCGAGGTCGTCGAGCGTCTCGCCGAGACGATCCGGCTCGAGCCCTGGCCGGTGGCGGGGATCGACCGGCCGCTCACCACCGAGCCGGCGCGTCGGCGCCGCTGAGGATCGCCCGGGGCGCGCGCTCGACGATCCACGTGAGCTGCTCGGCGGAGCAGATCTCACGCAGACGGGCGACTGCGCCGCTCAGACGCAGTGGTCGTCCGCCGTGCGAGGAGTGGGCGTCACTGGCGATCAGGTGGATGAGGCCCTCGCGCGCCAGGCGGGGCACGAGCGCGCTCTCGTCGCCCGGATCGCACTGTTCGATGAACGCGGCGGTCCACTGGAGCAGGACGCCTCGCGAGGCGAGCTCGCGCAGGCGCGCCTCGAAGCCCGCGCCGGCATGGCGCTCGGGGTGGGCGAGGATGACGCGGAAGCCTCGCTCGATCAGCCGGTCACATGAGTCCGGTAGATCCGCGGCGATCGCGCCCGACCCCGGCTCGAGCAGGATCCAGCCGCCACCGTCGAGCGAGACGGCGTTCAGGTGCTCATCGCTGAGCTCCTCGACGTCCGGCTGGGCGACCTCTCCGCCCCTGGCGACGCGGACGGAGATCGAGCGCCGGTCGAGCTCGTCCTGGAGCGCCGCGACGCGGGCGGGCAGTTCCTCGATGCGCACATCGTGGTCGTCCCGGATATGAGGGGTCGCGCAGACGACCTCGATGCCGTCGCGCTCGGCGGTCGAGAGCATTCTCAGGCTGTCCGCCAGGTCGAGTGCCCCGTCGTCGAGCGCGGGCAGGACGTGGCAGTGCAGATCGATCATCGTGCGACGGCCGCCCGGCGCAACACGGCGCCCGACGGCCGGCGTCCTGTGGCCCTAACGCGAGCGGGCGGCTTTTGCTTTCGGGCGGGCTTTGACTTTGGCCGCAGGTTTGGCTTTGCGGGCCGCTTTGGCTTTGGTCGATGCTTTGGCGGCGGCCGGTTTGGCTTTGGCTTTGGCCGCTCCGCTGCCTTTGCGCGATACCCCCGTCAGGTCCTTCTGGAGTTTTTCGAGGTCCTTGCGCGTCGTGGTGCCGAGCTTGCGCGCCTCGCGGCTGGCGTCGCGTAGGAGTTTGGCGAGGTCCTTGCGCAGATCGCCGACGGACGAGCCGACGCTGTCGCCGAACTTGGCCAGGTCGGCCTGGGCACTCTCGAGCGAGTCGGTGATACGACGGATGATGCGGTCGTTCTCCTTCGTGAATGCGTGGGCCGCCGATGACGTCTTGGCTTTCGCGGACGCCCTGGCTTTGGCAGCGGTCCTTGATTTGGTCGGCGGTTTCTTGCGGGCAGCTGGCATAGCGGCTCCTTAGGTAGTTGCGCGGCGCTCGCCGCTGATGGATCTTGCGAGCACGCTACGCGGTTCGCGCGCTTCGTGCGAGCGCCACTTGCCCCGTGGCGGTGCTGCGAAACTACTGGCGCGCCTCCGCGGGTCTGTTGAAGTGGAGCTAGAGGGGCTCGAACCCTCGACCTCCGCCATGCCATGGCGGCGCTCTCCCAGCTGAGCTATAGCCCCGGGTGGGGTCCATCCTATCGTCACTCGCACCGGGTCGGCCCGGCCGAAGGTCATCCCCGCGGTATGAACTCCGGAACGTCGAGGTCGTCGCCGCGGTCCTCACCGGCGCGCTCGCGGCGGGCCCGCGCGGGTGCCTCGGGCGCGGGCTCGCGACCGGTCCCCGGAGCGACCTGATCGAGACGGGCGGTCATACCGCCATGGGCAAGGCGGACGTCCCGGAGGAGACGCTCGGCGTTGTTGCGCAGGGAGACGGAGAGGTCGCGGAGGTCGCGCGAGACCTCGATGCCGTCGGCGAGCACGTCGCTGGCAACGGCGTGGGCGTCGCTGGTGATCTCGCGAGCTTCTTCGCGCGCGCGAGACTTGATTTCCTTGGCCTGGTCCTGGGCCTGCTCGTGGACGCGGGCGAGCTCTTCGCGGCGGGCGAGCAGCAGTCGCTCGGTCTGCTCGCGCGTCTCCTTGGCGAGGCGCTCGGACTCGGCGCGGGCGCTGCGGAGGACCGACTCGGCCTCCTTGTGCGCGTCGGCGAGCAGCTGCTCGGACTCCCGTTTGGCGCTCTCGCGGATCCGCTCGGACTCCTCCTCGGCGGAGGCTCGCCACGCGGCGGACTCCTCGCGGCTGTCGGTCAGCAGCGTGTCGGCCTCGGCGCGGGCGCCGGCAAGCGCCTTGGCGGCGTCGTCGCGGCCGGCCTCGGCCTCGCCGGTGAGCAGCTCGGCGGCGGCGACGGCGTCGTTCTTGATCGCGTCGGCCTCGGCGCCGGCGGCGCCGAGGATGTCCTCGGCCTCCTCCTCGGCTGCCGCTACCCGGTTCTCGGCCGCTCGGTCGGCCTCGGCGATCCTCTCGTGGACCCGTCTCTCGGCCTGCTCGCGCAGCTCGTCGGCGGCGTGTTCGGCGGCGCCGACGATTCTGGCGACGCGGCCGGGCGCCTCGCTCAGCGCATCGGAGTGGCGCTCTGTCGCGAGCTCGTCCTCCTGGTATTCGTGCTCCTCCACGCGGGCCATCGTAAACCGCCGCGCGCGGCGGGCGCACGAGCGCGGAGGGCCCGCCGCCGACACGCCCGCCGGGGGGCGTGACACGCGAACGGGGGTATGGCAGGATCAGTGGGAAATATGTCCTTGCGGACAGACGCGACATGGACGATGATCGGCTCATGAGCGGACGCGCATCGGCCCGACGGGTAGCGATCGTGGCCTACGAGGGCGTCCAGAGCCTCGACGTGACGGGCCCACTGGAGGTGCTCGCGGCCGCCAGCCGGCTGTTGGCGGCGACCGAGCGCCCGGAGCGTGGCTACGAGATCTCGATCGTGACTCTCGATGGCGTCCCGATGAGGACCTCGAGCGGCCTGCAGATCGCGCCCGACTGCTCGTTGGGAGAGCTGAGCGGGCCGATCGACACGCTGATCGTGGCGGGCGGGGACGGCCACGGTGAGGCGTGCGATCGGCCCGAGCTGATCGCGTCGATCGTCCGCCTCGCGAGCACGGCGAGGCGGACGGCCTCGGTCTGCACCGGGGCGTTCCTGCTGGCCCGCGCGGGGCTGCTCGACGGCCGGCGGGCGACGACCCACTGGGCGCGGGCGGCGGAGCTGGCGCGCGCGTACCCGGCCGTGCTCGTCGACCCGGACCCGATCCACGTGCGCGACGGCTCGATCTGGACCTCGGCGGGGGTGACGGCGGGAATGGACCTGACGCTGGCGCTGGTGGAGGAGGACCTCGACCGCGAGGCGGCGCTGACGATCGCCCGTCATCTGGTCCTGTTCCTGCGCCGGCCGGGCAACCAGTCCCAGTTCAGCGCGACGCTGATGGCCCAGCAGCCGGCTCGCGAGCCTCTGCGCGAGGTCCAGCGGATGGTGGTGGAGGACGTGGCGGGCGATCACACGGTCGAGGCGATGGCGACCCGGGCGCACATGAGCCCGCGGAACTTCGCACGCGCCTTCAGGGCCGAGACTGGGGTGACGCCGGGGCGCTACGTGGAGCGCGTTCGCCTCGAGGCGGCGCGCAGGCGTCTGGAGGACGGCTCGGCGAGCGTGGCGCAGATCGCCGCCGAATGCGGCTTCGGTACGGCCGAGACGATGCGCCGCGTGTTCCTGCGCTCACTCGACGTGGGCCCAACGGAGTACCGGCGCCGCTTCCAGGCGCGGGCGGCGGGACCGAAGGCAGCCTGAGCGGCACGGCGCCCGGCAGCAGTCAATCCGAGCGAACAGAGAGGGAGACGACAGATGGACATCGCAATCGTCATATACGACCGCTTCACGGCACTCGACGCGATCGGACCTTACGAGGTGCTGAGCCGCGTGCCGGGGGCGCGCGTGCGCTTCGTCGCGGCACGGGCAGGTCAGGTGAGCACCGACAACGGCATGCTGAGGATCGAGGCCGAGACGGCGGTGAGCGAGGTGGCGGCGCCGGAGATCGTGCTCGTACCGGGAGGCCCCGGCGAGGTGGCGGCGAGGGCGGGCGGCGACGTGCTCGAGTGGCTGGCCGAGGTCGCCCCGAAGTGCGCATGGACGACGTCGGTGTGCACGGGCTCACTGATCCTGGCGGCTGCGGGTCTGCTCGACGGGCGCCGGGCGACGACGCACTGGCTGGCGATGGACGAGCTGGCTCGGCTGGGCGCGGTTGCGGTCAGCGAGCGTGTGGTCTTCGACGGCGATGTGGTGACGGCGGCGGGGGTGTCGGCGGGGATCGACATGGCCCTCTCGCTCGCGGCCCGCCTGGCTGGCGATGAGGTGGCGCAGGCGATCCAGCTGGGGATCGAGTACGAACCCAAGCCACCGTTCAAGGCCGGGCATCCGGACACGGCGCCGGCGGCGATCGTCGAGGCACTGCGGTCGCGGTCGCGCTTCGCGTAGGGTCACCGCCGCAGTTCCGTCCCAGGCCGACCGCTAACCTGCGAGCCCGATGGCCGAGCACCGTTATGACCCGAGCGAGATCGAGCCGCGCTGGCAGTCTGTGTGGGCAAGCGAGCGTACCTGGGAGGTGAGCAATGAGAGCGCCGCCGAGGGGCGCCCGGGCGCCGCGCGGGCGACGCCGACGCCGAGCTCCTACGTGCTGGAGATGCTGCCCTACCCGAGCGGCGAGCCGCACATCGGCCACCTCA
>DAIRTT010000168.1:0-5663 GCA_036803745.1 Solirubrobacteraceae bacterium
CCGAGCACTTCCTCGACCAGGGCGTGTTCATCCGCTCGATGGCCAACCGCGGCGCCCTCGGCGGGCTCTCGGAGGCGGCGCTCCAGGCGGCGTTGCTCCTCGACGCGGCAGGGCGCCAGGACGTGTTCATCGAGACCGTTGGCGTCGGGCAGGCCGAGATCGACATCATCGACCACGCCGACACGATCGTCCTCGTGCTGATGCCGGGATCGGGCGACTCGATCCAGGCGCTCAAGGCCGGCGTGATGGAGATCCCCGACGTGATCGTCATCAACAAGGCCGACCATCCGCTGACCGACACGATGGTCCGCGAGATCCGAGGCGTGCTGTCGCTCGCCAACCTCGACCGCTCGCCCGAGGAGGCCCGCGCCAGATGGCGGGTGCCGATCATCAAGACCGAGGCCAACCGGGGCAGCGGGGTGGAGGAGCTCGTCGAGAGCCTCGCCGCACACCGCGCCCACATCGTCGGCGCGGGCCAGCTGCAGGAACGCCGGCGGCGCAACCTGCACAACGAGGTGTTGGCGATCGCCACGGCACGGATGCGCCGGCGCCTTGAGGACGAGCTGCGCGAGGACGTCGAGTTCCAGCGCCTGCTCGACGAGGTCGTCGAGCGCCGCCTGGACCCCGCGAGCGCCGCCTCGAGCCTGCTCGAGCGCGCCGCAAGGCCGGCAGAGCCCGTCGAGTAGGCTCAAAGCGATGGGGTATCTCGACCTGGCCGATCGGAGCTGGCCCGTCCTGGGGCGACTGATGCAGGGCCACACGGCTATCTACCGCGCCAGCCGCGGCGTCATCGGCCATCGCTTCCCCGGCTCGCCGCCGATGCTGCTGCTCGACCACGTCGGCGCGCGCAGCGGCAGCCGGCGGACGAGCCCGCTGGTGTACGGCCGGGACGCTCAGAACCTCGTGCTCGTGGCGTCCAAGGGCGGCTATCCCAAGAATCCGGCGTGGTTTCACAATCTCCGCGCCAACCCGGACACCAGCGTTCAGGTCGGCTCGAGCATCCGCCAGGTCCACGCGCGCGTGGCCGAGGGCGAGGAGCGGGCGCGCCTGTGGGCGCTGATGGTCTCCGTCTACGGCGGCTATGAGGACTACAGGCGTCGTACCGACCGGGAGATCCCGGTCGTCGTGCTCGAGCCGCGCTAGGAGCGCGGCCGGGGGTCGCCGCGCCTACGCGCCGAGGGCGCGCGCGATGACCATCTGCTGGATCTCGTCGGTGCCCTCGCCGATCGTCAGGATCTTGGCGTCGCGGTAGAAGCGGCAGACCGGGTACTCCTCGATGAAGCCGTAGCCGCCGTGGATCTGGACGGCCTCCTCGGCGCAACGGACCGCCAGACGCCCGGTCTTCAGCTTGGCCTGGGCCGCCGTGAGGGTGAAGTTCCGTTTCGCGTCCTTCTCGAGCGCCGCCTTGTGAACGAGCAGCCGGGCAGCCGCGATCTCGGTCGACATGTCAGCGAGCTTGGCCTGGATTGCCTGGAACTTCGAGATCGCCTGGCCGAAGGCGTGACGCTCCTTGGCGTACTTGAGCGCCTCGTCGAGCGCACCCTGTGCGAGCCCCACGCCCATCGCGGCGACGCCGATGCGTCCGATGTCGAGGATGTGCAGGAACTGCTTGAAGCCGGCGCCTCGGGGACCGAGGAGGTTGGTCTCGGGCACGCGGCAGTCGCTGAACGTGAGCGGGCGGGTGTCTGAGGCGTTCCAGCCCATCTTGCGGTAGGGCTCGCCCTGCTCGTATCCCGGCGTGCCGTTGGCGACGATCAGATTCGAGATCTCCTTGCCGCCGGTCTCGCTCTCGCCCGTCACGGCGGTGATGCAGACGATGCCCGAGATGTCGGTGCCGGCGTTGGTGATGAACTGCTTGGCGCCGTCGATCGTCCATTCGCCGTCCTGCAGCCGGGCGCGCGTGCGGGTGTTGCCTGCGTCCGAGCCGGCCTCGGGCTCGGTCAGCCCGAACGCGCCGAGGCGCTCACCGGAGCAAAGGCGTGGCATCCACTCGCGCTTCTGCTCCTCGCTGCCGAACAGGTACAGCGGCTGGGTGCCCAGCGAGGTGTGCGCGCACAGCGTGATCGCCACCGAGGAGTCGACCCTCGTCAACTCCTCGACGGCGAGGGCATACGCGAGCGTGTCGCCGCCGCCGCCGCCGTACTCCTCGGGGAAGGGGATGCCCATCAGGCCGAGCTTGCCGAGCTTGGCGACGATGTCGTACGGGAATGACTTGGTGCGGTCGAGCTCCTCGGCGACCGGAGCGACCTCGCCCTCGGCGAACTCCCGGACCGTCCGCCGGATCAGCTCGTGGTCGGGGGAGAGATCGAAATCCATGCGGCGGCATTCTCACACGTCGCGCCTAGGATGGACGCTCACGTGAGCCGCCGGCGCCTGATCCTCGATTTCCTCACCCGCGGCAAAGGGCACCGCTACGGGCCCCATGACTCACAGCGGGCCGACCTCTACCTGCCGGTCGGGGCCGGCCCACATCCGGTGATGGTGCTCATCCACGGCGGCTCGTGGAATCAGCGCTACGGCAAGGTCGTCATGCGCGGCCTCGCGGGGGACCTGATCCGGCGTGGATGGGCGGTCTGGAACATCGAGTACCGCCGCCTGGGTGACGGCGGAGGATGGCCGGCGACGTTCGAGGACGTGGCGCTCGCGATCGACCATCTGAGAGCTCTCGAGGAGCCGCTGGATCTCGACAGCGTGGGTGTCATCGGGCACTCGGCCGGCGGCCACCTCGCACTGTGGGCGGCGAGCCGCGACCGGCTGCCGGCCGGCGCGGTCGGCGCCGAGCCGGCGATCCGCCCGACGCGGGCGATCGGACAGGCGCCGGTGTCCGATCTGGCAGGCGCCTATGAGCTGTGGCGCGGAGGCGCGGCACGGGCGCTGATGGGTGGATCTCCGGGCGGGGTGCCGGAGCGCTATGCGATCGGAGATCCGATCGAGCTGGTACCCGCCGAGATGCCCGTACTGCTGGTCCACGGCGTCGCCGACCAGACCGTCTCTGTGCAGCTGAGCCGCAACTACCGCCGCCGGGCCGAGGAGCTTGGCGGATCGGTCGAGCTGGTCGAGATCGAGGGTCCCGCGGGAGGACACCGAGCGCACATCGACCCGCGTGGCCAGGCGTGGACTGTGGTCACGCACTGGCTCAAGCAGCCCGTCGGCGTCTGAGCAGAGCGCTTGCACCCGGCCCTGCGTCGAATTCGTGTGCTCGGAACTCAAGCCCCGCGCCTGCTCTCCCGATCAGTCCCCCATGGGCCTCGTCAAGATCCATTGCTATGGCTGCGACGGAACGCTCGAGGTCCCTGATCCGCCCGATCGCGAGGACGTCCTCGGCGCGGGCTGGAGTCTCGCCGACGGCGAGACCTACTGCTCCGCGTGCGCATCGTCGCGTGGCATCGCCGCTGCGCATGAGTCGGCTGCGCCGGCGGGCGCCGAGGCCTCCGCACCGATCTCGGGTCCGCTCGAGCAGTTCTCAGCCGGTGCGCCGCCCCCCGGGCGCACGATGCGCCTGCTGCGCGCGAGCCCGGGAGGCCTCGACGAGGGATGGCTGGCGCGCGGCCCGCGGTCGAATACGGGTGATCGCCGGCTGGACGCTGCTGACGTGCACGGTCGGCGCGGTGCTGCGGACGATCGAGCAGTACGTGCCGCTCGGGGGCAAGATCGCTGTCGCGATCATCGACCTGTCGTGGTCGCTGGCGACGCTCTTCGCCGTCCCGGTCCTCGCCTATGAGGGTGTCGGGCCGCGCGCGACGTTCAGCCACTCGGCCGCGATCTTCAAGGCCCGATGGGGCACCCAGATCGCCGGGTCGGTCGGGATTGGGCTGAGCGGCCTGCTCCTGTATATGCCTGCGCTCGTCCTCTTCGTGCTCGCCGTCTCGGCCGGCGGCACGGCCGGTCTCGGCCTGCTTGTGCTCGCCGGCTCCGCGCTGTTCGCCGGGATCGCGGTCCAGGCGACCCTCGGTCAGATCTTCAGGGTGTTCGTCTATCGCAGCGCCGTTGGGCTACGGACGACCGGCCCCTTCGCGCCGGCTGACCTGCAGGCGCCGTTCTCGCGCCGCCGCCGCCGCGGCTAGCCGACGTAGGAGCGGGCGAGCGCTACGAGCAGGCGCACGCCGTAGCCGGAGGCCCCCTTGCCGACGTAGGCCCGGTTCAGGTCCCAGGCCGAGCCGGCGATGTCGACGTGTGCCCAGGGCACGTCGCCGACGAAGTTCGAGAGGAAGGTGCCGCCGACGATCGTGCCCGCCTTGCGGCCTTCGGGCGCGTTGTCGAGGTCGCCGTAGCGGCCCTTGATGAGCTCGGCGTACTCGGCGTGGAGCGGCAGGCGCCACACGATCTCCCCGCTCGCGGCGCCCGCCTGCTCGAGAGCGTCGAAGAGCCCGTCGTCGTTGCTCATGACTCCGGCGTAGGTCGATCCGAGCGCGATGATCACGGCGCCCGTGAGGGTTGCCAGGTCGACGATCCGCTCGGCCCCCTCGGCAACGGCGTGGCAGAGGCAGTCGGCCAGCACGAGCCGCCCCTCGGCGTCGGTGTTGTTGACCTCGATCGTCCTGCCGTTGGACGCCGTGACGATGTCTCCGGGCTTGACCGAGCGCCCGCTCGGCAGGTTCTCGGTCGCGCCGACTACTGCCAGCAACCTGACCGGGAGCCGTATCCGGGCGATGGCCGCGACGGCCTCGACGACCGCGGCCCCGCCCGACATATCGAACTTCATCTCGGCCATCTTCGCTCCCGGCTTCAGCGAGATGCCGCCGCTGTCGAACGTCACGGCCTTGCCGACGAAACCCAGCAGCGGACCCGCGGCGTTGGGGCCTTCGTAGCGCATCGTGATCAGGGCGGGCTCCTGCTCGGAGCCCTGGGCGACGGCCGCGAAGGCGCCCATGCCGCGGGCGATGATGTCGTCGCGGCCCTCGACCTCGACCGTCAGGCCTCCTACCTCGGTGGCGAGAGCGGAGGCGTACTCCGCCAGAGCGCTCGGCGTCAGGTCGTTGGCGGGGCGGTTCTGCAGGTCACGAGCCGCATTCGCCGCACCGGCGACGGTGGTGGCCTCGGCGACCGTCTCCTCGAGACCGTCGCGGCCGGCGAGGATCAGGTGCTCGAGCCGTCGAGCGGGCGCGTCGGGTTCGCCCGCCGGGGCGGACTTGTGGAGCTCGAAGCGGTAGTCGCTCAGGAGCGTGCCCTCGACCAGGGCGGCGGCGATCGCGGGCGAGCTGCCGCTCGGCAGCTCCCAGCAGAGCGTCCGGCACGACAGCTCGCGTGCCCGCTCGACTGCCGCCGCGGCGGCAACCCGTGCCCGCTCGGCGCCGAAGTCGGCCCGTGTACCTAGGCCGACGAGCAGCCAGCGCCGCCCGTCGGCGTGCGCGACAGCGACCGCTTTGAGCGTGCGCCGGGCCTCGCCGGAGGCCAGCAGCTCGCCGACATCGGCGGGCGCATCGGCGGGCATCGAGTCGTCATCGAAGACGCCGATTGCGATCGTGTCGGCGTCGCTGCTCCGCGGCGGTTGGGCGATTGAGCTGACGCGCATCGCGCGCACGATAGCGCTGGGCGCCCCCGGCGGTCGACTACCATTCGCGCTCTCGCGTCCCTTCGCACGACGAACAGGAGAAGCTCGCTCCCATGCCCAAGACCGTGATCCTCGGCGCCGCGCGCACCCCCATCGGCAAGATGGGCGGAGG
>DAIRTT010000169.1:0-5651 GCA_036803745.1 Solirubrobacteraceae bacterium
CCAAGCTCGGCAAGAAACACAAGCTCGGCCTGCTCTCGAACATCGACGACAAGCTTCTCGGCCAGACGCGCCGGCACATCGGGATCGACTTCGACCTCGTCGTCACCGCCCAGCAGGTCCGCTCTTACAAGCCCGAACTGCCCCACTTCACCGAGTGCGCGAGGCGCATGGGCGGCAAGCGCGGCTGGGTGCATGTCGCCGCGAGCCACTACCACGACGTCGCCCCCTGCGTCAAACAGCGGGTCCCCGTGATCTGGGTGAACCGCAACAAGGAGACGCTCGACTCCTCGCAGAAGAAGCCGACGGCCGAAGTGAGCAACCTCAAAGAGGCCGCCAAGCTCCTCGGCGTCACCTAGCCTGACGTGAGGGCGATCGCCCTGCACCCCGACGTTCTCCTCGTCACGAGCGCCGTGCTGGCCGTCAACTGCGTCATCGTCCGCGGCCCCGCCGACGCCCAAGCACCGCCCGTCACTTCCGGATCGCCTGGTGAGACCTTCGTGATCGACTCGCTAGTCCTGCCCGACGAGCACGACGCGCTGCCCGCGCTGCTCGGCCAGGCCGGCTTCCCGGCGCCCAGTGGCCTGCTGGCGACACACGGCGACTGGGATCATCTGCTCGCGCGCCTGGCCTTCCCGGTGGCAGCGCTCGGCTGTGCCGAGTCGACGGCCGAGCGCCTGCAGGCAGCGCCCGGGGAGGCCCAGCGGAGTCTGCGGGCCTTCGACGAGGAGCTCATGATCCGCCGGACGCGCCCGCTCGCGCTGGGGGCTGTCCAGGCGCTGCCGGTGCCCGGCCGCTGTGCCCTCGGCGATCGCGAGCTCGAGCTTCACCCGACCGCCGGGCACGTGGCCGACGGAATGGCCGTGCTCGCGCCCTGGGCCGGCGTCATGGTCGTCGGCGACTACATCTCTCCGGTCGAGTTGCCGACGCTCGCGGCGGGCGGCCTCGAGTCATACCTGGAGACTCTGGCTCGGCTGCGCGGGCTGATCGAGCGCGTCGAGCACGTCGTCCCCGGCCACGGTCAGGTCCTCGACCGTCCGGGGGCCACGGCGGTGCTCGAGGAAGACGAGGCCTACCTCCGGGATCTCGCCGAGCGCGGCGCCGAGGCGGAGCTGCCGACGCGCTGCAGCGGCGCCTGGCAGCGCCGCCTGCACGGCGAGAACGCAGTTGCCATCGCCACATAGCCCTCGGCGAGAACGCGCCCGCCGCCCGGCTCCTGGCGGCGGACGGCCGCCGTCTAGCTCTTGGCGGCGTCGTTGCGCCGCACGTACCAGGTGACAGTCATCTCGGCCACGAGGGTGCCGTCGCCGTCGGTCAGCTCGACCGCGATCGGGAAGCGCACCCGTCCGTCCTCGCCAAGACGCTCGAGCAGGGCGTCGCGGTCCTCGGTAAAGCGAGCGGTCGCCGTGATCGGGCCTCGCGCGATCTTGCGGTAGGCGATCTCGGCCGATTCGGCGAGCGGCGTGATCTCGCCCATCAACTCGACAAAGGCGCCCACGAACGCGGCGCCCGATGCGGCCTCGCCAGTCGTAAACAGCGCGCCCGCGTGCTGGGAGCCGACGTGGTTGGTCAGGTTGGGCGCCTCGGGGAGGCGCACCACGCCGTGGTCGGGTGCCACGGTCAGGGTTTCGAGGCCGAGAAAGCCGTTGAACGGGATCGCCTGGTTCATCCCGGCCGCGACCGCCGCGTAGTCCACGGCCATCCCTAGCCGGCCTGCTCGGCGCTCTCGATCGTCGCGATCGGAGCCCCGGCCTGGATCGGCGCGCCCTCGCTGATCGGCAGGTCAACGATCTTGCCGGCCTTGTGGGCCGTGATCTCGTTCTCCATCTTCATCGCCTCGATGATGCAGAGGAGCTGACCCTCCTCGACCGTGTCGCCCGCCTTGACGAGCACCTTCCACATGTTGCCCTGAAGCGGTGACGGGAGCACGTCGGGACCGCCTGCGCCGCTCGAGGCCTTGCGCTCGCCGCGCTTGGGCGCGGCCCGCCCGCCGCCGTTGGAGGAGGCTCCCACCGCTGCGCCGCCGCCGAAGGCCGGACCGACGACGCGCACGTCGAAGCGCCTGCCGGAGACCTCGACGGCGTAGCTCTGCTCGACCTTCTCCTCCTCATCGCCCTCCGCCGGCGGCGTGGGCGGGGGAAAGGCGAGCGTCTTCAGCCACTTCTTGTCCTCGAGCAGCTCGCGACAGGTGTCGCCCCTGGCCCACTGCTCGCTGGCCAGCAGCGCCTTGTGGAAGGGGATCAGCGTCTTCAGGCCCTCGATCTCATATTCGTCGAGCGCCCGCAGCATCCGCTTGGTCGCCTGCTTGCGGTCGGCGTCCCAGACGATCAGCTTGGCCACCATCGGGTCGTACATCGGCGAGACCTCGCCGCCCCCCTCGACGCCCGAGTCGACGCGCACGCCCGGGCCCGTCGGCTCGCGGTAGGCGCCGATCTTGCCCGGCGCCGGCGCGAAGTTCTTCGACGCGTCCTCGGCATTGATGCGGCACTCGATCGCGTGCCCGCGCAGCTCGACGTCCTCCTGGGCGTAGGACAGTTCCTCGCCGGCCGCCGCGCGGATGCCCTCCTTGACGATGTCGATGCCCGTCGTCATCTCGGTCACGCAGTGCTCGACCTGGACGCGGGTGTTCATCTCGAGGAAGAAGTACTCCGGCTCGCCGTCTCCGACCGCCGAGAAGAGACCCTCGATCGTGCCGGCGCCGACGTAGTCGACGGCCTTGGCGGCATTCACGCCGATCTGGCCGATCCGCTCTCGGATCTGAGGGTCGACGACCCATTCAGGCGCCGGCGACTCCTCGATCACCTTCTGGTGGCGGCGCTGGATCGAGCAGTCGCGCTCACCGAGGTGGATGACGTTGCCGTGGCGGTCGGCCAGGATCTGGACCTCGACGTGGCGGGGGTCGTGCAGGTAGCGCTCGAGGTAGACCGTCGGGTCGGAGAAGAACTTCTCGCCTTCGCGGCTCGAGCCCTCGAAGGCGCCCTCCATCTCCTCCTCGCTCAGCGCCACCCGGAAGCCCTTGCCGCCTCCGCCTCCGGCCGCCTTGACGGCCACCGGGAAGCCGATCTCGTCCTTGGCGATCCGCAGGGCGTCGGTGACCGTCGCGACCGGCTCGGTCGTCCCCGGGACGATCGGCACGCCCGCGGCCTGCATCAGCTCGCGAGCCTTGGTCTTGGAGCCCATCGCCTCGATCGCGCTCGCCGGCGGGCCGATGAAGACGATCCCGGCCTCCTCGCAGGCGGCTGCGAAGGGAGCGTTCTCGGCCAGGAAGCCGTACCCGGGGTGGATCGCCTCGGCGCCCGAGCGTCGCGCGACGTCGAGGATCTTCTCGACGCTCAGGTAGTTCTCGGCAGCCGGACCCTCGCCGAGGTTGTACGCCTCGCCGGCACGGCGGACGTGCGGGGCGTCGCGGTCGAGCTCCGAGTAGACGGCCACGCTCGCCACTTCCAGCTCGTCGAGGGCCCGCACGATGCGGACGGCAATCTCGCCGCGATTGGCTATCAGGACCTTGGTGAACATCGGCGCGGAAGCTTAGCGACCGCCACGCGGCGGGTCGGCGCTCAGGCGCCCGGCGCCGCGATCATGCCGGCGCCCACCGTTCGGTTGCTCGCCTCGTCGATCAGGATGAAGCTGCCCGTCCGGCGGTTGCTCGTGTAGGGGTCGAACACGAGTGGCATGCTCGTGTGCAGGCGAACCCTGCCGATGTCGTTGAGGCCCATCTCCTGCGGGTCGGCCACGCGCTCGAGGGTGTGCACGTCGACGAGGTCGTCGATCGCGTCGATCACGGCGGGCGCAGAGCGCGAGGTGTGCTTGAGCAGGTAGCGCGATCCGGGCCGCAGCAGCTCGTCGGTCATCCAGCACACGTCGGCCTCGAGCTCGCGACCGACGACCGGCGCCTCATCGGGGTGGCAGATCAGCTCGCCGCGCGAGACATCCAGCTCGTCCTCGAGGCGGAGCGTCAGCGACATCGGCGCCATCGCCTCCTCGAGCTCGCCGTCATAGGTGTCGATCGCAGCGATCCGCGTGCGTCCGCCGCCCGGCAGCACGGCGACCTCGTCGCCTCGGCGCAGCGCGCCGCTGGCGAGCTGGCCGGCGTAACCGCGGTAGTCACTCCCGCCGTCGCCGCCGGCAGGCCGGATGACCCACTGGACGGGGAAGCGGGCTGGGCGATCGTCGGGGTGGTCGTAGGCGACCTCGACCTGCTCGAGCAGGTCGAGCAGCACCGGGCCGTCATACCAGGGCATGTGCACGGAGCGGTCGACCACGTTGTCGCCGTTGAGGGCCGACATCGGGATGTAGCTGATGTGCTTGACGCCGCTCAGCTTCTCGGCGAAGCCGCCGAACTCGGCCACCAGCTCCTCGTAGCGCTCCTGCGAGTAGTCGACGAGATCCATCTTGTTGATCGCCACGACCATCTCCGGGATGCCGAGCAGGGCGCTGATGAAGGCGTGGCGCTTGGACTGCTCGAGCACGCCACGGCGGGCGTCGATCAGGACCACCGACACGTCGGCCGTCGAGGCACCGGTGACCATGTTGCGCGTGTACTGGCGGTGCCCCGGGCAGTCGGCGATGATGAAGCGCCGCTTGGCCGTCGCGAAGTAGCGGTACGCGACATCGATCGTGATGCCCTGCTCGCGCTCGGCGCGCAGGCCGTCGGTCAGCAGCGCAAGGTCGAGCGTGCCCTCCCCACCGCGGCGCTCACTGGCCTGGGCCACATGTTCGAGCTGGTCCTCAAAGACCTGCTTGCTGTCGTAGAGCAGCCGCCCGATCAGGGTGCTCTTGCCGTCGTCGACCGAGCCGGCCGTCGTGAAGCGCAGAAGGTCGAGCGTCACTGAGCGCTCTTGATGACACCACGCAAACCCGCGAGCGCGCGGAGCGCGCCCCCTAAAACCGTCCTGCGGGGCATCAGAAGTAGCCGGCCTTCTTGCGGTCCTCCATGGCTGCCTCTGATACGCGGTCATCGGCGCGGGTCTCGCCGCGCTCGGTGATGCGGGTCGCCGCGATCTCCAGGACGACCTCCTCGAGCGTCGCCGCGCTTGAGGGAACGCCGCCCGTGCAGCTCATGTCGCCAACGGTCCGATAGCGGACGGTCTCGTCGAAGATCTCCTCGCCCTCGATCAGCTCGGTGCCCTCGCGCCAGGCGTAGAGCATCCCGTCGCGGCGGAAGACCTTGCGCTCATGGGCGAAGTAGATGTTGGGAACCTCGAGCCGCTCCTGGTCGATGTACTCCCACACGTCGAGCTCGGTCCAGTTCGACAGCGGGAAGACCCGCGCGTGCTCGCCCTTGTGGATTCGGCCGTTGTAGAGGTTCCACAGCTCCGGCCGCTGGTTCTTGGGGTCCCACTGACCGAAGTCGTCGCGGAAGGACATGATGCGCTCCTTGGCGCGGGCCCGCTCCTCGTCGCGGCGCGCACCGCCGAAGGCCGCGTCGAAGCCGTGCTCCTCGATCGCGTCGAGCAGCGTCGTCGTCTGCAGCTGGTTGCGCGACGCGCGCGGGCCGGTCTGCTCCTGCACGCGGCCCTTGTCGATCGACTCCTGCACGCTCGCGACGACGAGTCGTTCGCCGAGCTCCTGCACGCGGCGGTCGCGGTACTCGATCACCTCGGGAAAGTTGTGGCCGGTGTCGACGTGCATCACCGGGAACGGGAACTTCGCGG
>DAIRTT010000170.1:0-5640 GCA_036803745.1 Solirubrobacteraceae bacterium
ATCTCGCTGTCGAAGGGGCGCTCCTGGCCCGAGTCGATCCGTCGACACCGGCCGCGCCTGACTTCGGTGTCGGTCATTATCGCCGCATCGCGACCGTCAAGCGGGCCCCGGGAGGGCGCTGCCGACTAGGACGCCCTCGCTGCCGCCGGCTGCCCGGCCGGCGGGCGTTTGCGGGCGAGCACCTCCTCGAAGCGCGCGAAGAAACGGCGTCGCAGGGCGGCCGTCGTGTATTCCTCCATGTAGCGGGCACGCCCGGCCGCGCCGATCTCGGCCCTCAGCGCCGCCGACTCCAAGAGCGGCTCGAGCGCGTCGGCAAGATCCGCCGGGGCGCCCGAGCGGGCGAGCATCCCGGTCCGGCGGTCCTCCACGAACTCCGACGGACCGCCCGAGTTGACGGCCGTGACGGCAATCCCCCGGGCCATGCCCTCGAGGATCACGATGCCGAACGGCTCAGGATCGGAGGCGTTGACGAGGATGTCCATCTGTTCGACATAAGGTCCCGCGTCGGGCACCTCGCCGGTCATCGTCACGGCGTCCCGCAGGCCGAGCTGTGCGATCAGCGGCTCGAGGGAGGCGGCGTACTCCGGCGAGAGCCCCCACGAGTCGCCGCCCACGATCACGAGATGCATCTCCCTGCCGCGGTCGCGCAGGATGGCCTGGGCGCGCAGCAGGCGGTCCTGACCCTTCCACGGCTGCAGCCGGCCGACCAGGCCGACGATCGGCACCCCGCCCGGCAGCTCCAGCGGCGGCGGCCCATCGTGGGGTTCGGGTGCCGGTGAGCCGGCGGCGACGGCGAACGTCGGGCGCTTGGGGAACAGTCGCTGCTGGGCTTGCAGGGCGGGCCCGGAGTAGCAGCCGATGGCCGTGGCCGGCAACAGCGTCGCGGTGCCGTCGAGCCAGCTGCGGTGCGGTATCGCCTGCTGCCACCACACGACGCGGTCGGCCATGCCGGCGAGCACGGCGGCAGGAGAGCCGTAGAGGTGGGTTTTTGCCGACCAGTTGAGAATCAGGTCGGGTTTGCGCGTGCGGAACAGTCGCGCGAGGCGCAGCACCGTGGCGACCCAGCGGTGGACCTGGCGCAGCCGCCCGGCCTCGATGACCTCGACGCGGAGCCCAGCCGCCGCCAGTTCCTCGGCCCACGGCCCGGGCTCGAAGAAGACGACCTCGAGCTCGTGTCCGCTCTCGCCCGCACCCTCGAGGATCCCCTGGAGCATGGCCTCCGCCCCGCCGAGACGTTGTGCCCAGGGCACCGTGATGATCAGTCGCATGCCGGAGCCCTAGTCGCGCTTGACGCCGGACAGGGCCACGCTGAGATAGGGGTAGCCCGTCAGTCGGCTGAGAGGTGCGTCGAGCAGCACGAGCGGTCGCAACGGCAGCAGCGCCAGCCAGGCGGCCGGGCGCCCGATGCGCTCGCTCAGCCTGCGCATCAGATCGGTCAGCTTCTGGCTGACGATGCCGCTGATGAAGCCCTCGTCCTGCACCGTGAGGCCGGCGCCCTCGGCGAGCTCGCGCAGGCGTGCCTGGGAGTAGCCGAAGCGAACGTGTGAGCCGTCCTCGACCGGGCTGGGCTCGGCGTCCTCGGTGTAGAGCGGGCGGTGGCGATCGAAGGGGGTGCTCAACAGCAGCTGGCCGCCCGGCTCGAGCATCCCGGCGAGCGTGCGGAGGAGACCCTCGTCGTCGGTCAGGTGCTCGATCGTCTCGAAGCAGATGATCTGGTCGAAGCTCCCGAGCGCCTCGAGGTGCTCGTCGATCTCGCGCAGGTCGAGCGTGCGGAAGTCGATGCCCCCCACGCCGAGCACGCCGGCGCGGCGACGCGCATCCTCCTGTTCGCGTGGAGAGAAGGAGGCCGCGACGACATCGTTTCCGCTGCGCGCGGCGTAGATGCTGAAGCCGCCGTTGCCGCAGCCGGCGTCGAACGTCCGGACCTTGCCGCGACGTAGGTGCCGGCGCAGCCACAGCCAGCGATCCAGTACGCACGGATCGCCGTGAATCAGCAGGGGGCTCCAGCCAAAAGCCCGGAGCATGGCGTCCGGCATGACCCAAACATACACAACGGGTGTTCGCCACCCGATGCTCTGCCGGGGCTCCTCCGGAGCGCGCCCCAGGGTGGATACCCTTGCTCGTCCGCCGCACCGGCCCCGCCCCGCCCGTCGAGCCCATGCCCACTACCCAAGCCTTCGATCCCGACCACGAGGGGCCCGCGAGCGTCGCCCTCGCCCACGACTACCTGCTCGTCATGCGCGGCGCCGAGCGCACGTTCGCGGCGATGGCCGACCTCTATGCGAGCGCGCCGATCTTCACCCTCCTCTACGACGAGCAGGGGACCGGCGGGCGATTCGCCGGTCGCTCGATCACGACCTCGCCGCTCCAGCGTCTGGGCGCCAGCCAGGGCAACTTCCGCCGTCTGCTGCCGCTCTATCCGTTCGCTGCGAGGCGGCTGCGCCCCGAGCCGTGCGATGCGGTTCTCACGAGCAGCAGCGCGTTCGCGCACGGCCTCAGCGTCCCCGCCGGAGCCGTTCACGTCTGTTATTGCCATGCGCCCTTTCGGTATGCCTGGTATGAGCAAGAGCGGGCCCTGAGCGAGGCCCCGCGCCCGCTGCGGCCCCTGCTGGCCGGTCAGCTCGTCTGGATGCGCCGGTGGGATCGGGCGGCCAGCCGCCGCGTCGACTTCTACATCGCCAACTCGAAGCTCACCCAGGACCGCATCCGGCGCTTCTACGGGCGCGAGGCGCCGATAATCCATCCGCCCGTGGAGACGCACCGCTTCGCGCCGGGACGACCCGGAGACCGCCTGCTCGTCGTCACCGAGATCGTCCGCCACAAGCGCGTCGGCGTCGCCCTCGAGGCGGCCCGGCGCGCCGGGGTCCCGATCGCTGTCGTGGGCACAGGCCCCGACCTGGAGCGGTTGCGCGCGGCCCACCCCGAGGCGGAGTTCCTGGGGCGCGCCGGTGACGAGCAGCTGGCAGACCTGTACGCCTCGGCCCGCGCGGTGGTGGTTCCGAGCATGGAGGAGTTCGGGATCACCGCAGTGGAGGCCCAGGCGGCCGGCCGGCCCGTGGTCGCGGCGGCCGCCGGCGGCGCCCTGGAAACGGTGCTCGACGGCGAGACGGGGCGCCTGGCGGAGCTCGACGACGTCGACGCCTTCGCCACCGCCATTCGCAGCCTCGACGAGCTCGACTTCGACCCTCGGCGCGCGGTCGAGAACGCCGAGCGCTTCTCCGTGGAGACATTCCACCGCCGGCTCGCCGCGGAGGTCTCGCGTGCCCTCGCGATCCATCGCGGCGGGCGCCCATGACGCCCGCAGGCGTTCTATATGGTGTCCGCGATGGGGCCCAGATCACTGCGAATCGCGTGGCTCGGTCCCGCGCCCGGCGAGGGCGGCGGCGTGCCCGGCGTCTCCACCGAGCTGCTCGACGGCCTCGCGCGCCTCGGCCATCGAATCGACTGCTTCTTTCCCTCCAGCGGGCAGACGCTGCCCGAGCGCCTGCTCGAGAACCCGAACCTGAAGTTCATCTGGGGAACGGCCGAGTGGCAGTGGGACCGCTGGTACAGCCGCAGCCGGATCACGGCTTTCGCGAGCGGGATGATTGCCCGGGGGTACGCCTCGGTTCGGCTTCGCCGGGCTATCGCCACAGAGCACGCAGGAGAGCCGTACGACATCGTCTACCAGTTCTCGAGCATCGAGAGCCTCGCGGTTCCGACCGGCGTGACGCGCACGGTGCCGCTGGTCATACACCCCGAGACGCACAGCGCGGGCGAGCTCCGCGCTCTGATCGCCGAGCGCGATATCAGCCGCCGTTGCGAGCCCTTCCACCTCTTCCTGTCGGCGTGCGCGATCATGCTCGCGCGCTCATTCGTCCAGGTCGCGCGCATACGGCGAGCGAGTCTGCTCGTGTGTATCAGCGCGGTCTTCCGCGACCATCTCGTCCACGACTATCGCTTCCCTGTAGACGCCACCGTGGTCGTGCCCAACCCGGTGCGCATCGCGCGCTTCGACCCCGGCCGCCGGAGCCACACCGATCCCCCCACGGTGCTGGTCCTGGGCAGGATCGCGGTGCGCAAGGGCGTTGATGACGTCGTCACGGTCGCCAGGCTGCTCCGCGACCGCGGTGTGGCCGTGCGGATCCGTGTCGTCGGCGGTCCCAGCCTGTGGTCGGACTACACACCCCTGCTCGACGAGCTTCCGCCCGAGACTGCCGAATACGCGGGCGCGCTCCCCGCGGCCGAGGTCCCCGGTGAGATCGAGCGAAGCGACGTGCTGCTGCAGGCGAGCCGCTATGAGCCCTTTGCCCTGACGGTCGCGGAGGCGCTCGCCAGCGGTGTCCCGGTCGTCGCCACGAGCGAGGTCGGGGCCAGCGAGGGGGTTGACGCCGCGGTCATGAGCGTCGTCGCTCCCGGTGACGTGGAGGCGATGGCCGACGCGGTCATCGCGGCGCTCGCCCGTTCGCGGAGCGAGCCCGCAGCGATCTCCGCGACCGCCCGCGCTGAGGCCGAGCGCCTGTTCGCGACCGACGTGGTGGTGGCGAAGCTCTCACAGGCACTCGAGCGCCTGGCCGCCGAGGGTTGAGGCTCCCCGGCGCGTGCCGGCCGCCTCTCCCGTTCAGGCCTGGGGTCTCGTGAGCTCGGCGAGCCAGTCCTCGCCACCGCTTGCGATCGCGTCGTAGATCTGCTGGGAGCGGCGCTGGTGCTGCTCTTCGATGCCGCGTTCCCAGCGGCGCCAGCGCCGACCGTTGAGCAGGCGGGCCGCCGAGCCGAGGAGCGGCACGCGGGGCACAGGCAGCAGGCGGGGCGAGCCGGTGCGGTCCACGGGGCTGAGCTCGCCCGTGCGAAAGCCCGCGCCGTGGTGGTAGATGATGTTGCCGTAGATCGCGAAGTAGAGCGGGTCAAGGTCGCGTCGGTTGGATCGCAGCACCTGCACCCAGGGCGTCTGCGTGACCTCGAGGCGGTGCCACAGGTTGGCTCCGACGTCGCTCGTCGGCTTGCCGCGCGCGCCGGGCCACGTCGGTCCCGCGGTCCAATCACCGGGGAGCGCACGCCAGGCGGCGACAGTGGTGACACAGAAGCACGGATGAGGCTGGGGCTCCTCGACGTTCTCCGCCCGACGGACCGCCACCAGCGGCGCGCGCGAGAGCGCCTCCTGGATCAGCGGCATCGGGTCGGCGATCGGGAACGCGTCGCCGTCGAGGAACATGATCAGGTCCTCGTCGGCCGCCTCCCTGGAGATGTCCCACGCGAGATGATTCAGCTTTCCGGCGTGCATCCCGCGCTGCTCGAGGACGCGGTCGAAATGCACCCCGTGGGCCGGGTCGATTCCCTGTAGCGAGGACCAGATCTGGATCGGCATCGAGATGTGCTCACGCAGGTGGCGCGTCTGGATCTCGATCCAGCGCGGGGACTTGAAGTGGACCGTCGCGACGTAGAGCACAGGAGGTCAGCTGCGCGGGCGACGCCAGAGGCCCCGGAGCCAAACGCGTCCGCCGAGCGGACACGGACCGGGCACGATAGCGCGGGCGGCGCGCCCCGGGGTTTAGATCCCGCGGCGCCCGAGCACGTGCGGAACGGTGCGCAGCAGGATCTTGATGTCCGTCCACAGCGACCAGTTGGCGACGTAGAGGTAGTCGATCGCCACCATCTCCCGCA
>DAIRTT010000171.1:0-1997 GCA_036803745.1 Solirubrobacteraceae bacterium
TCAGCGCGTAAGCGCCGGGCCCGAGATCGGCTACCGGCTTCTGCCAGGTGGCGCTTGAAAGCCCCAACGGCGCGAGGTCCTGAATGGCGCCCTCGCTGAGGACATAGAGATCCTCGAGATTCTCGCGCACAATTACGAGATCGATCCCCTCGGGAGATGCGAGCGGACTCCCAACACCTTGGGTGAATCGCGTCGGGCGCACGTTGGCGAACGTCTGGCGGCCCCAACGCAAGTAGAAGAGCGCGCCCGCGCTCGCGCCGCTCGTCGCGCCGAACAGCGCCGCGTCAGACTCGTCGATCGCCGCCCTTGCCTGTGCCGGAAAGGCCTCGCCGTGCATCTGAATCGCGGCCGCCCCGACCGGCGGATACGACCAGTCTATGTCCAGCGAGAAATTCTCGAGAAGGGCCATAGTTGCTGAAAAGGCCTCCGCGGCGGCATCCTCGCCGGGGATGGCAACCACCCGCTTCGCGCCGCCCATGACGATGATCCTACTTCTCAGAGTGCGCGCGGTGACGATCTGATGCGGGGTGTCCGTTCACGCGATCGGCGGTGCTCCGTGCAGGGGAATCCGCTGATAGGATTATCATATATGAGCAGCGACACAGCTAGCAGCGAGGCAGCTTCTCTTGTCGAGACGCGGGCCGCGCCGCATCCGGATCGCCACGCGCGCCGTCGCGAGCAGACGCACGGGAAGCTGCTCGACGCCGCGCGTGCGCTGTTTGCCCGGCAGGGCGTCGAGAACACTCGGATCAACGAGATCACCGACGAGGCGGATGTCGGTTTCGGCTCCTTCTACAACCACTTCGACTCCAAGGAGGCGATCGTCGAAGCCGTCGTCGGGGAGACCGTTGCCGCCCAGGGTGGCGCAGTCGCCTCCGTCACGGCCGACCTTGACGACCCGGCAGAGGTGGTCGCCGCGGCGCACCGCTACTTCGTGAACCTCGCCCGCAGCGATCCTGAATGGGGATGGCTGCTGATCCGCCTCGACGCGTCGCAGAAGATCGGCCTGAGGGCGCTCGGCCCGTTCGCCCAGCGGGACCTCGAGCGCGGCATCAGAGCAGGTCGCTTCCGCGTTCCCAACAAGCGCGTCGCGATGTTCGCCGCGGGCGGCGCGCTTCTCGGAGTCATGGGCGACGTTCTGGACGGACGGGCACCGAAGGACGCCGACCGCCACCATGCCGAGGGAGTGCTGCGCATGTTCGGCCTGTCGGCCGAGGACGCAGCCGATGTGGCGCGGCGCCCGATGCCGCAGGTCCCGGCACCCGTCTCGTGAGCCGGCTGTTTGCTAATTGAAGCGGGCGGTGAGCCCGCTGAAGCCCTGGAGCGTGCTGTTGCGCAGCCGAGTGGGGTTGCTGGTGGCCATCCGGCGGACGTGGGGGGCCATTCGCGCGCAGCAGGGCCTGCATCTCGAGCTTGGCGAGGTTGGCGCCGGCGCATGCGTGCGGCCCGTTTCCCCAACCGACGTCCGCGCCGTTAGGCCGGTGGATGTCCTAGCTCTCGGGATTTGGGAAGCGCGTCTCGTCGAGATTTGCGGCGCCGAACAGCAGCACCACTCGCGAGCCCTGCGGTAGTGGCGTGCCGTCGATCTCGTGGTCGCGCGAGAGGCGCCGCGTGAATCCGCGGATCGGCGAGGCGATGCGGACGTTCTCGACCACTGCGGCGGGAATCAGCGAGGGGTCGGCGACGATCTCATCCCACACGTCGGGATGGCGGCTGAGCACCCACAGCAGGTGGGTCGAGGCGAGGATCGTGGTGTCAAGCGACGGCGCGACGAAGTCGATCACGAGACCCCGGGCTTGTCGAGTGGTGATCTGACCCCGGTCGCGGGCGTCGAACACGGCTGCGGCCCAGCTCCCCGGCGAGACCCCGGCCGCGCTGAAGCGCAGCGTGTAAAGGAGCAGGCCGAGCGAGGTCCGGGCTGAGCGCAGCCCGCGACGGTTCATCGGTCCGAGCGCGTCGAAGGTTGCCGCAGCCCACCGCAGCAGTCGCTCACCGCC
>DAIRTT010000171.1:2097-5634 GCA_036803745.1 Solirubrobacteraceae bacterium
GAGGGCTCTCCAACCGCCGCGTCTGAGATTCCTCGCTCCCGCCTTGCTGACTTGATGCGCGTCGTGATCGACGTCGTCCTGCGCGTGCACGACCCCGGGCAGTACCTGCCGCGAGCTGCTGCCCGCCTGACGTCCATCCACCAGACCCGGAGATCCGACGACATGAAGCTACGCACCACCTCAGACGGGCTGATCGCCCACGACCCGGACCGCGACCGGTGGCTTCGGTTGCCTGGCGAGCGCGACCTGCTGGCCTTCTTGGCTGAGGGCGCGTCGGCACGCGAGCGGGCCACCGCAGCAATCGCCGCGAGAGACGCCGTCGAGGCGGATCCGAGGACGGCGGGGCTGCCGTTTCGACCGCGCTCGATCCGCGCGTTCATGCTCTGGGAGCGCCACGTGATCGACTCGAGCCGGATGCTGGTCAAGAACTTCTACCCGGCTCCCGCGGCGAAGGTGGTGTTGGGCTTCGAGCGGCTGACCGGGAGGCCGTTCCCAAAGCTCAAGCCGAACGCTCGGTTCCGGGAGGCCCCGACGTTCTACGTCTCAAACCACACCTCGGTGCTCGCAGACGGCGAGGACATGTGGTGGCCGTCGCACACCCAGTTCCTCGACTTCGAGCTCGAGCTGGCGTGCGTGCTCGCAAGGCCGCTGGTTGACGCCACGCCCGAGGAGGCGCTCGACGCGGTCGGCGGCTGGTTCGTGCTCAACGACTGGAGTGCGCGCGACATCCAGGCCGACGACGCCAGACGAAACATCTTCGGGCCGGTGATCAAGGCCAAGACGTTCGCCAACTCGATCGGCTGCGACGTCGTGACGGCTGACGCAGTTCCCGACTGGACGGCGATGCGTGGGCGGGTGCGAGTCGACGGCGAGCTCTGGTGCGAGGGCAGGACCGCGAATCCGCAGCACACGCTCGGCGCGATGCTCGCCTACGCCTCCGCCGGCGAGCGCCTAGACGCAGGGGACGTCATCTCCACCGGCACGATGCCGGGCTGCTGCGGTCTTGAGCTCGACCGCTGGATCCAGCCCGGTCAGACGGTCGAGCTCGAGATCGACGGCATCGGCACGCTCACCAACCGCATCAACCTCGCGGCCGTACCCGTCTGAGCCGGTGGTCGAGTACGACGTGATCATCTGCGGCCTCGGGCCTGTGGGTCAGCTGCTGGCGCTGCTGCTAGGCGACTACGGCGTGCGGACGCTCGCGTTTGACCGCGAGCACGAGCCGTACACGCTGCCGCGCGCGGCGGTGATCGATGACGAGGTTCTGCGCATCTTCCAATCCGTCGGGCTCGATCGGGCGGTGCTGGCCGACGCCGAGGTTCAGCCGGGCGCGAGCATCATCACAGCCGCCGGCCGCGCCGTGGAGGTGTTCCGGGCGCGGAGCGGGCGCCTTGGTCACCCGCCGCTGGTGTCGATCAACCAGCCGGCGATGGAGCGCACGATGCTCGCCGCCCTGGACGACCGGCCGACGGTCGAGGTGCGTCGCGGTCTGGCGTTGGAAACGGTCGACCGGCGCGCCGATCATGTCGACGTCTACGCGCGTCCCGTGGACGGCGGACGCTCCGCGCTGATCTCGGCCCGCTGGTTGGTGGGCTGCGACGGCGCGAACAGCGCAGTTCGCGCACGGTTGCAGATCCCCTTCCAGGGCCGCACAGCGCCGCAGCGCTGGATCGTCGTCGACGCCCTCGTAGACCGCCCTCTGGCGAAGATTCCCCACCCGCACTTCGTCGGGCGTGCCGCGCGGCCGACGGTCACGCTGCCGATGTCCCCAGGCCGCCATCGCTGGGAGTGGATGCTGCACCCCGGCGAGGATCCCGCGCCGCACCTGGAGCCCGCAGCGGTCGAGCGCGCGGTCGCGGAATGGCTCGAGGGCGAGCGCGCGGAGATCGAGCGGGCGGTGGTCTACACGTTCCACACGCGCATGGCCGCACGCTGGCGCCGCGGCCGCGTGCTGCTCGCCGGCGACGCCGCGCACCTGATGCCGCCGTTCGCCGGCCAGGGATTCTCCTCCGGCGCGCGGGACGCCGGCAACCTCGCGTGGAAGCTAGCCAATGTCCTGGACGGCGCCCCGCTTTCTCTAATCGACTCCTACGAGCGCGAGCGCCGCCCCCACGTCGCCGCGATGCAACGGCTGGCGCGCCTGATGGGCGGGCTCGTCCAGTCAACCCGTCCCTGGCGGGTACGCGCCCGCGACGGCTGGCTGTGTGCGGTCGACGGCACCCGAGTGCAGCGCCTGCTGGCCGAGAACGTCAAGCCGCTGCCGACCTACTGCGAGGGCGCGTTCGCGACGCGCCCGGCCCGCATCCCGATGCGCCGCACGGTCGGGACGCTGTTTCCGCAGACCGGCCGCCTCGACGATCGGCTGGGCTCGACCTGGTCGGCCGTGACGATCGATGAGACCTCGCGAGCACTGCTTCAAGACGCTGGCCTATCGGTGTTCGACCCCGGCAAGGACGGCGAGTGGCTGAGAGCTCGGGGCTTGACCTGGGCGCTCTTGCGCCCGGACCGCTACGTGTTCGCCTGCGGAGGGCTCGACGATGTGGGTTCGGCACTCCAGGCCTGGCGGCGCATCGCTCCACCCGCCCGGGTCGAGGTGGTCGGATGATCGCCGTGCTCGGAGCGACCGGGCGGGTCGGCCGCCACGTCGCCGCGGAGCTCGCAGGGCGCGGCATCGAAGCTCGCGCGCTCGTGCGCCGGCCGGACGTCGGCCTACCGCTGCCGGCGGTGCACGCCGATCTCGAGGCGCCGGCGACGCTGTCGGCCGCGCTCGAGGGTGTCGAACGAATGTTGCTTCTCGCCCCGCACGGCCCAAACCAAGAACAGCACGAAGCCGCGATCATCGACGCGGCGGTCGCTGCAGGTGTGCGGCGGGTCGTCAAGATCTCCGGCAGCGCCCCCTCACTCGGCCCTAACGGCCCCACGCCCACCGCCGTCGCACACTGGCGCGCCGAGCAGCGCATCGAGCGCTCGGGGATGCAGTTCATCTTCCTGCGCCCATCCTTCTACATGCAGAACCTGCTCGAGACGGTGGCACCGACCGTGGCCGCCACCGGCGTGCTCGCCTCCCCGTTTGGAAGGGCGCCGATCGCGATGGTCGATGTCCGCGACGTCGCCGCCTGCGCGGCCGCGGCTCTGCTCGATGACGAAGCCGGCGAGCGCGCCTGGCAGCCGACGGGTCCGCGCCCGGTCAACTTTGAGAGGATCGCCGATTACCTCGGCGTCCGTCATCTCAAGGTGCCCGTCAAGCTCACCGTCCGTGTCATGCGCCGCCGCGGCCTGCCGGCGTTCGAGGTCGAGCACGCGGCACGCATGGCCGCGTACTTCGCCGCCGGAAGCGACGGCGTGGCGACGAACGACGTTGAGCGTCTGACCGGTCGGCCTCCGCGTCCGGTCGAGGCGTTCCTCGACGAGCAGGCCGACGCCTTCCGCCCGGCGAGCCGGCTCGCCCGGATCCTGTCCCACACCACCACCAAGGAACACATCTGATCATGGTCACCCGCATCGGACACATCGCCCTCCACGTCAAAGACCTCGACG
>DAIRTT010000172.1:0-5627 GCA_036803745.1 Solirubrobacteraceae bacterium
ACCTCGCGCAGCATCTCCATGTCGTACTGGGTGCGCTGGCGCAGGCGGTGGGACTCCAGCTGCTTGCCTTCGGACTCCAGCTGCTCACAGCGCTCGTTCAGCTCGCGTCCGATCTCCGCCACGCCCGCCTCGATCGTGCCCTCCTTGACGTTGTAGTGCGTCGCCGGCCAGATCGCCACGTGCTCGAGGTCGTCGGCCAGCAGCTCGCCCGTGAGCGGATCGAACTGCTGAAGTCGTTCGACCTCCTCCCCGAACATCGTCGCCCGGAACGCCGTCTCCGCGTATGCCGGGAACACCTCGAGCGTGTCGCCCCGGACGCGAAAGGTCCCGCGCGAGAGCACCGAGTCGTTTCTCGTGTACTGGATCGAGACGAGTTTGCGCAGCAGCGCGTCGCGGTCGACGTCCTCCCCGCGCTTGAGGATCTGCATGTTCATCGCGTAGGTCTCGGGCGAGCCGAGGCCGTAGATGCACGACACGGACGCCACCACGATCACGTCGCGGCGGGCGAACACGGCGGCGGTCGCGGCATGGCGCAGGCGGTCGACCTCCTGGTTGATCGCGGAGTCCTTCTCGATATAGAGGTCGCGGCTGGGGACGTAGGCCTCCGGCTGGTAGTAGTCGTAATAGGACACGAAGTACTCGACCGCGTTCTCAGGGAAGAACGTCCGGAACTCGTTGCAGAGCTGGGCCGCCAGGGTCTTGTTGTGGGCGATCACGAGCGTCGGGCGCTGGACCGCCTCGATCACCCCCGCCATGGTCATCGTCTTGCCCGTCCCCGTGGCCCCGAGCAGCGTCTGAAAGCGTTCGCCCTTCACTATTCCCTCGGCCATCGACTCGATCGCGCGAGGCTGGTCGGCCGTCGGAGTGAAGACCGAGTCGAGCTTGAAGTCGGGCATCGCCTCTACGGTAGCGAGCGCCCCGGAGGCGCTCGACGCTAGAGCAGGCCGAGCTCGCGCGGGTAGGTCGTGCGGTAGGCCTGCTGGGCCGAGAGCACGCGCTGGACGTATTCGCGCGTCTCCGGGAAGGGGATGTCTTCACCCGTGAACTGGTGCCCTGACCCGATCGCCTGGGCGACCCAGCGGTCGACGTTGGCCAGACCGCCGTTGTACGCGGCCACCGCCAGCATCTCGTTGCCGCGATAGTGGTCGAGCAGGTAGCGCAGGTAGTAGCTGCCGTAGGCGACGTTGATCCGCGGCGTCGCCAGGTCGCTGGCCGTGAAGCGTTTGCCGCCCGAGAGGTGCGCCAGGTAGTAGGCGGTGGCGGGCAGGATCTGCATGAGCCCCTGGGCGCCGGCCGATGAAGGGCGGGGTTCGAATTTCGACTCCGCATAGATCACGGCCGCGATCAGGGCCGGATCGAGCCTCTTGGCGGCTGCCTGTTCACGGATGATGCTCGAGTCGGTCAGCGGCAGGGTCGAGTTGTTAGCCGCCTGGTGCAGGCCTGAGATAACGACCGCGCCGCTGACCAAGATCGCGGCGATGGCCGCCAACGTGCCGAGCGTCCGCTGAGTCATGCCCCTAGCTTGTCAAGGACCGACGACAGCTCGCGCCGCAGGTCATCGACGGTCCCGTCGTTATGTACGACGAACGTCGCCAGATCGGCCTTCTGCTCCTGCGGGAGCTGTCGTGCTGCGCGCTCATCGACCAGCTCGTGGCCTCGTGCCGCCGCCCGGGTCCGGCGCAGCTCCTCTCCGGAGATGACCGCGATCGTCGCGTCGTAGAGATCCTTCAGGCCGGCCTCGAACAGGAGCGGGACCTCGACGACGGCGGCTCTCGGCGCAGGCGTCCGGGCGCGCGCCTCCTCCAGCCAGCCGGCCACGCGGGCGCCGACCAGCGGCCAGATGACTCCCTCCAGCCAGGCGCGGTCCTCGGGATCGGCGAAGGCGTGCCGCGCAACCGCCGCCCGGTCGACGACGCCGCCGGGTGCGACGCCCGCGCCGAAGTGCTCGACGACAGCGTCTCGAAGCTCATCGCCGGCGTAGAGCTCGTGGACGACCGCGTCGCTGGAGAGCACCGCGGCTCCCAGCTTCTCGAGCGCCGCCAGGGCGGTCGACTTGCCCGCTCCCAGGCCGCCGGTCAAGCCGACGAACGGCACCGGCGCCGCCAACGTCTCAGAGCCTCTCGGGGGCCTTCAGTCCTGCGGTGCGGGCTCGGCCTCGGCCGGCTCCGCGGGGATCTCTGGCGCCACAGCCTCGGGAGTCTCGGCGGCGGGCTCCACGACGTCCTGCACGGCCTCGGGCGCGCCAGCCATCTCGCCGACCGCCGGGGCCTCGATCTCGGGCTCGGCCGCCGCGTCGGCCTGGACAGCCTCCTCGACGTCGGCTGCTGCGGCCTCAGGCGCCGCTGCCTCAGGCGCCGCTGCCTCAGGCGCCGCTGCCTCAGGTGCCGCTGCCTCAGGCGCTGCTGCCTCAGGTGCCGCTGCCTCAGGTGTCGCTGCCTCGGTCGCTGCTGCCTCGGGTGCCGCGGCCTCTGGTGCCTGCACCTCGGCGGCCGGCTGGGCGTCTTCACCCTCCTCGGCTGGCTCCGGCGCGGGCTCGCCGGGGCGTGAGACGGGAAGGATCTGGTCCTCGACGCGCTTGGCCGACAGCGACAGGCGCCGGCGCTCGGAGTCGATCTCGAGGATCTTGACGCGGATCTCGTCGCCCGGGTGGACGATCTCGCGGGGGCTCTCGACGTGGTGGGGCGCCAGCTCGGAGATGTGGACGAGGCCCTCGACGCCGTCGAGGATCTCGACGAACGCGCCGAACGTGACGACCTTGGTGACCTTGCCCTCGAGCTCGTCGCCGACGTTGTAGGTGTCGACGATCCGCTGCCACGGGTCCTCCTGGGTCTGCTTGAGGCCCAGGGAGATGCGCTGGCGGTCGCGGTCGATGTCGAGCACCTTGACCTTGACGGTGTCGCCGATGGCGAGGATCTCACTCGGATGGTTCACGTGCGACCACGACAGCTCGGAGATGTGGATCAGGCCATCGATGCCGTCGAGGTCGACGAACGCCCCGAAGTCGACGATGTTCGATATCTGGCCCTCGACGACGAGGCCAGGCTGGAGTCGGTCGAGGATCTGCTGGCGGACCTCCTTGCGCTCCTCCTCGAGGACCGCACGGCGGGAGAGCACGACGTTGTTGCGCGAGCGGTTGAGCTCGATGACCTTGGTCTCGATCTTGGTGCCCATGTACTCGTCGAGGTTGGGCACGCGGCGGATGTCCACGAGCGAGGCGGGCAGGAAGCCGCGCACGCCGAGATCGATGATCAGGCCGCCCTTGACGACCTCGATGACGGTACCCTCGACGGGCTCGCCGGACTCGGCCGCGGTTTCGATGCGGCGCCAGGCCTTCTCGAAGCGGGCGCGCTTCTTCGACATGATCAGGCGACCGTCCTGGTCCTCCTTGGTCATGACGATGGCGTCGACCTCCTCGCCGAGGTGGACCTCCTCGTTGGGATCGACCGACTTGCGAATCGAGAGCTCGTTCGCCGGGATGACGCCCTCGGACTTGTAGCCGATGTCGACCAGCACCTCGTCCTTGTCAATCCGGACGACGTGGCCGGTGACGACCTCGCCCTCCTCGATCGCCCGGAACGTGGCGTCGTAGTTGGGCACGATCTGGCCGTCGACTTCGAGCAACAGCCCGTTTGACCCGTCGACCACGCGGGCCTGGGGATTCTCCATCAGTGTTTGCACCGGCCGAAGCGTAGCGCAGCCGTATCATTGCCGGGCACATGCCTGTTCGAGCAACGAAGCGGGGCCAGCAGCGGACCCGCTTGGAGCGGGACTGCGACGTGCTCATATGCGGTGCCAGCTTCGCCGGCCTGTCGGTCGCGCGCGAGTTGGCCGGCTCGGGCGCGCGGGTCCTGATGGTCGACCGTTACGAGATCGGCGAGCGCCAGACCTCGGCCTGCGGCATCCCAACGGCGTGGCTCGAGGCCCTCGATCTGCTTGGCTCGCTGCGCCAGACCTTCGACGAGCTGCTCGTCCACACGCCCTACAGGACCTCTCGCTGGCTGCTGCCATGGACGTTCTCGACGTTCGACTACCGAGAGCTGTGCGCGCTGATGTGGGATCAGGCCGACGTGCCGGAGCTCGAGTTCGAGACCGCCACGATCACCGGCCGTAGCGGAGATGTGGTGCAGACCGATCGCGGCGAGCTGTGCGCGCCGCTGATCGTCGACGGCCTCGGCTGGCGGCGCGTTCTCTCCAACGCCAGGCCGATCCAGCCTCCCGACGCACGAATGTCGCGCGGGCTGGAGGTCCACCCCGAGGGCCGCGGCGAGCAGATGGAGCTGTGGCTCGACTCCCGCTACATCAGGGCCGGCTACTCGTGGAGCTTCCCGGCCGGCGAGGAGATGCGCGTGGGCGTCGGCTCATTCTGGCCCTCCCACCACGTCAAGGACCCGACGGTCAGGCTTGCGCGTGACCTCGGCCTGCCGCCCGACGGCTATCAGGGCAACTGGATCCCTCACGAGTTGCGCCGCGGCGTCGAGGACGGGGTCTTCTTCACCGGCGACTCGGCAGGGCACTGTCTCCCATTGACCGCCGAGGGGATCCGCACGGCCATCTACTTCGGCCTGGCCGCCGGCCGCGAGATCCGGGCGGTGCTCGACGGCAGGAGCACCCGCGAGCTCGCGCTCGCCCGCTACGGGGCCTTCTCCGACTCCCACGCGCGCAAATTCGCGTGGCTGCTGAGGGTCCAGCGTGCGATCGGCCAGATCACCCCGAGCCGTGCCGCGACGGCCGTGACCCGCGCGTTTGAGAACCGGCGCATCTCGGAGTGGGCCTTCAACCACTACCTGGCGATCGCGCCCCCGTCATTCGTCGCCGCCGGCGGTGACGGCATCTCGGCGAGGACCTCGGCCAGGCGACGCACACCCTCGGCGATGGCCGGCTCGGCCAGGTTGGCGTAGCCGAGCACTAGGCCGTCGTCGGCCGGTCGCGGATCGATGTAGGCGAAGCCGAGTGGGTAGACGCCGAGTGAGCGCTCGGCCGCGGCGCGCATCAGGGCGAGCGCGTCGAACGGCCGGCCGAGGCGGACGATCGCGTGCAGCCCGGCCGCGACACCGGTCACCCGCGCTTCGGGCAGGTTGGTGGCCAGCGCCTCCACGAGCGCGTCGCGCCGGGCCCGGTAGCGGCGGCGCGCCTGGCGCAGGTGGCGGTCGTAGTCGCCGCCTTCGATCAACCGCGCCAGGGCGAGCTGGTCGATCGTCGGGCTGCCATGGTCGGCGAGCGTCTTCTGCGCTGTCACCCGGTCGCGCAGCCGACTCGGGAGCACCAGCCAGCCGAGGCGGATCGCCGGCGCGAGCGTCTTGCTGACGGTCCCCATGTATACGACCCGATCGGGCGCGAGGCCCTGGAGCGCCCCCAGCGGCGCGCGGTCGTAGCGGTACTCGGCGTCGTAGTCGTCCTCGAAGATCAGTCCGCCCGTCGCGCCCGCCCATGCCAGCAGCGCCGCCCGCCGAGCCGGCGCCATCGCGACGCCCATGGGCGACTGATGCGCGGGCGTGACCAGGACCGCATCGATCGGGCCGCTGCGGGCGGCCAGCGCAGCGAGCTGATCGACGCGGGCCCCCTGTTCGTCGACGCGCAGCCCGAGGAGCTCGGCGCCGTGCTCGGCCAGGATCGCCCGGTGCGGCGCC
>DAIRTT010000173.1:0-5605 GCA_036803745.1 Solirubrobacteraceae bacterium
TCCACAGCCAAGCGAGCGTGCGAGGAAGCTGGCCCGACGCTGTCGCTTCGGACGAGGAGCGACAGTCCTCCACGGCGGTCTGCCCGCTACCGCATTCCTGTGCGAAGCGGGAGTGGCGACGCATCGCGATTTAGCCCGCCGCGGCTCCCCCGGCAATGGGCGTCCGGATCGATCTCAACTCTCCTGTCGCCTCCGGACTTGCTCGGGCCTCGGGACAACACGCAAGCGGCCAATCGCTAGGCGTTTGGGTCCGGACTGGACATTTGGTTCGAGTTGAGCACGATTGCTAACGCTGTGACCTCGAACGGTCGGAGCACGTAACAGGTCGAACAGGACCGGGGATCGATTCCCCTTCAATCGCGGCGCCTTTGCGCCGCAGTCAGGAGACGCCCATGACTGGCGTCCCACAGAACTACGAGCCGTCCTCCAGCGGTTCCCTCTCACCTTGCCGGCCAGCCACGGGTCGGGGCGGCCGCAAGGTACTCCGAGCAGGGCTCCTCGTGCTCGGAGTACTGTCCACGCTGATCTTCGCGAGCACCGCGGCGGCTGCGCCCGCGACCGTCGGCTTGGGATCGGCCAACAGCTTCTCGGTGCTGGCCGGCTCAACCGTCACCAACACCGGACCGACGACGATGTTCGGCGATCTGGGCCTGAGCCCAGGCTCGTCGGTGACGGGTGCTCCCCACGTGCTAGGGGCAATGCACGTCGACGACGCGGTCTCGATCGAAGCCAAGAATGACCTGACGAGCGCTTACAACGACGCGGCCTCCCGCCCGACGAACGGATCCGCCGGGACCGACCTCGCCGGCCAGGTCTTTACGCCCGGCGTTAGAACCGCCAGCAGCTCGCTGCTGCTCTCCTCGGGAAGTGTCACCCTCGACGCCCAGGGCGACCCCAACGCCGTGTTCATATTCAAGATCGGCTCCACGCTGATCACCGGCTCGAATACGTCCGTGTCGCTGATCAACGGAGCACAGGCGTGCAACGTCTTCTGGCAGATCGGTTCCTCCGCGACGCTCGGAACGGGTACGCGGTTCGTCGGCACGATCATGGCCCTGGCCACGATCACCGCCAAGACCGCGGCCACCATCCACGGCCGGCTACTGGCCGGGACAGGAGCGGTGAACCTGGACACCAACACGATCACCACCTCCACCTGTGCCGCGGGCGGCACCGAAACGCCCTTGCCGACGGAAACCATTGCGCTGAAGGAAGCGACGAAAGTTGCCCAGTCGGTCGGCTCGACCGGCGCTGCTCCGACGATCACCCCCGCTCAGCGCGCCGCAGCCCGCCGGCGCGCCATCGCGCGCCGGCGAGCAACCGAGCGGCGCATCAGGGCCAGGCGGGCGCTCCCCCACCACCGGACGCCGTTCACCGGCTGACCAAGGCCAGGCAGAGCTGGGCGATGATGGAGTCGCCCAGCGGCCAGAGCCATCTGAATCCCAATGGACACCACAATCATCCCCACCATCGGCCCGACGCTCGGCTCACCGCGAGCAGCGGCGGGCAACCTGCGGCGCGGGCACTGCCTGGCCACCGCGCTGGCCGCGCTGGGCCTCGCGGGTGCCGCCGTGGGCTCGCGCGCAGCCGCCAGCCCGGCGCACGTGCCTGCCATCACCCGGCTCGCTGTCCTGATGAGCCCTCATGCCGTACACGTGGAGCCCGAAGCCACGTCCCCTCAGACCAAGCTTCTGCCGGCTCGAACACCCATCACCGGCCAGCGGACAACCCTGCCCGTGACAGGAAGCCTGACGGGTGCCGACGGGGTACAGTGGCTGCAGGTGATGCTCCCCGGTCGCCCGAACTCGTCGAAGGGCTGGATCGCCCAGAGCGGAACCCGCAGGATCCTCACGGAATGGCACCTCGTGATCAACCTCGGCGCGCGCCACGTGACGGTCTATCGCGAAGGGCACATCGTGAGAACGTTCCGAGCGGTCGTGGGCAAGCCATCGACGCCCACGCCCCAAGGCCAGTTCTTCGTCGAGGAGGCAGTGCACATGAGCGCCGGGGAGCCCGGAGGTCCGTTTGCCCTGGCTCTCAGCGCGCGCTCAAACGCGCTGCAGGAATTCGAAGGCGGTCCGGGCCAGATCGCGATGCACGGACGAGACAACCTCGGGGGGACGCTCGGCACTGCTGAATCGCACGGCTGCGTACGCTTCGCCACCGCCGCAATCGTGTGGCTATCGACCCGTATCAGCGCAGGGATACCCGTGACGATCAAAGGGGGCTGAGGTCGTCAGCCACAATTGCTTGCTCGACATGTTTCCGCCATGGATTCTTCGAGGAAACCCAAAGCAACTCCGAGCAACTTGAGGGCAATGATGATCACCCCGGCCCCGATTACCAGCACCGATGTGAGCCGTCCTGGGTTTGACGGAGGCTTTGATCCGACTCTGGTTTCGTGGGGTCGGTTCGAGTCTTAAGAAGGAGGAGGAGCTATTGCCTGGCTCGGGTGTGGCCGGCGGCCGCCTCGCGTTGACCCGTGAGGTAGCCGTGTTGCTGGAGCTCGCTGATCGCTTCCCGCTGGTGCTTGGCGAGGGACTGCAACCGGGCTTCGAGCGCGTGCAGCTCGACGCCGGCGCTTTCCTCGCGTCGCCGGATCGCCATCAGCTGCCGGTTCTGGATGTCGCGTAGCCTCGCCGCCCGCAGCTCGGGAGTCACTGCGGAGCTCGTCGTGTTCGAGGGGGCTGCGCTGCATCCGAGCGCGATCGGGGTGCGGATCGGCACGCCGCTGGGCTCGCTTGGCAGCAGGGCCTCGTCGACCGAAGGGTCCCAGGCAGCGATCCGCTGTGCGAGTACCCGTCCGACGGCGCGCCCGGGCGGCCACCACAGACAGCGTGTGGAGGGCTGGCGGGTTCCCGGCGGGTTCTCCTCGAGCCACCGCTGGCGTCGGCCGGTGAGGAGGATGCCGGTGAGCTCGGGCGCGACGGATGCACTAGTGAGGCCGATGCCGGCACGGCCGGCGATCGCGGCGATCGCGGCGATCGCGGCGATCGCGGCGTCGGCCTGCCTGGCAGCGATCGCACTGTGCTCGAGCGCCGCGGCGATGCAGCTGCCGACGGCCCATATGCGTTCACTTCCGCAGACGCGCAAATCTTCGTCGACTTCAACGAACCCGGCTGCGTCGGTCGCCACCCCGGCGAGGTTCGGCCCTTCGACCGTCGGCAGTGAGATCAGTCGATCGAACTCGGCCTGCGAACCGGCGCCGATGTTCACGCGGGCGGCATCGCTCGGTTTCCCGATGAGCGAGCCGGTCAGATCTGCCGGCTGCTCGGGTAAGAGCACGAGACGTGTGGGATCGGGCGACGCGCGATCATGGTGGAGATCGTCTATCGGCTCGGCTCCCGTGATCGTTTCGACGCCCGCTGCATCAAGCTCGCGCATGACGGTCTCGGTGGCGTCGGGCCCAAGGGCGGCGAGAGGATGCTCCTCGGCGGTAATCAGCGTGATGCGGGCTTCGGTTCCCGCCGCAGTCCACGCCAGGACGAGGGCAAGCTCGTAGGCGGGCAGCGGCCAGCGGACGCCGCGCGGAGCGACGACCGCAACGCTGCGGACCGCGCCCGTAGCGATTTCCGCGATGGTCTCGTCGAGAAAGCCCGGATCGCTCCCGCGCTCCCACAGGTGCCCCTGGCGCAGCGTACGCCGCGAGCGTCCGCCAAGGGCGAGCAGCAGGTAGTCGAAGCCAACCGTGTCGCCGTCGCGCGTGAGCACCTCGCGATCTGCCTCCGAGACGGCCACCGCGTGGTCGGCCACCCAGTCGGCGCCGGCCTCCGCTGCGAGCTTGGCGATTGCGACGCTGCGCTCTTGGGTGGGGCTGAAGAGCGCACCGGCGGCCATTGGCCGGTACCGGAACTCGCGCTCAGGCGCGATCAGTTGCAGCGCGGCGTCGGCGCCAAGCGCCGCCCGCGCACAGAGAAGCCCCTCCAAGCCGCCAGTACCGGCTCCGACAACACATACAACCGGGCCAGCCACATTGGCCTCCTCCGATCGGCGCAGAAACTCTCAGAGTAGCCGCCAGCTACGCACCACCCCGGCGATCATCGTCTCGAGCCCCTCCCGGCGCGCAGATTCTCGACGACCGGGCCCTCAGTTGCACGTTGTCAATGGCCGTATCGACGACGGCGGCTATGTAGTCACCGCGCCAGGCCAAGACGGCTCCGACAGTGCGCCAGGTCGCACCCGGGCGCCGTCGGCGCGGCGTGGCTCCTAAAGGCCACGCACCGGTTATGACGATGATGTAGGCAGGCATGGAGGTTCCCTCCCCAGCCGGGCCTGGGCACGACCCTGGCCCGACGACGTTTCTCTCCGACCCGCTCGTCGCCAAGCACTTCGCGCAGGCGAGCCGCCTGTGTGCGGTCGCGGTCGCGGTCATCAGCCTGGTCGTGCTGAGCGGCTGGATCGCAGGAGTGCATGCACTCGAGAGCGTCGGCCTGAGCCGGGAAACGATGAAGCCGAACACGGCGCTGGGCCTGCTGGCGGGCGCTGTCTGCCTTACCACGCTCATGAGCCGGGCGCCGACGGCGCGGCGGGTAGCCGCGATCGCCGTTGCAATCGTGCTCCTCGACGGTGCAGCGCATCTGTGCGAGTACGCGTTCGGTCTGCACCTCGGGATCGACCAGGCGCTCTTCCACGACGACTCGACCACGTTGAATCCCGGTCGCATGGCGCCCAACACGGCGATCGCACTGATGCTGTTCGGTCTTGGCGCGCTGCTGAGGGGCGTTCGCCTCCGCCGTGTCTGGCCGACCAATCCCCTGGCAGTGGCCGTCCTCGCGATCGGACTGGTCTCGCTGACCGGCGACCTCACGGGCACCTCGTCGCTGTCGGGGGTGGGCACGGCAACCCTGATGTCCGCGCCCGCCGCGCTGTCGTGCGTGCTGCTCGGCGCTGGGCTGGTGATGAGCCTCCCGCTGCGAGGATCCATGGAGCTGCTCGTCTCGAGCGGTCCCGGCGGAACGCTCGGGCGCAGGCTGCTCCCGGTGGCGGTGGTCGTGCCTGCCGCGCTCGGGCTGCTCAGCCACCTAGGCGCGACCCTCGGCCTCTACGGCTCGCAGGTCGGGCTGCTGCTCATGAGCCTGCTGACCATCGGCGCTGTCACGGCCCTCGCCTGGGTGCTCGCCCGCGACCTCGACCGCAGATCGGCTGTGCGCCGCGACGCTGTGGCGGAGCTGTTCGAGAGCGAGTCGCGCTTCCGCGACACCTTCGAGAATGCGACCGTGGGCATGGCGCTCGAGGATGAACGGGGCGCGATCATCGATGCCAACCACGCGCTGTGCGAGATGCTCGGCTACAGCGAGAGCGAGCTCGTGGGCATGGCCTTCCCCGAGTTCACCCACCCCGACGATGTCGAGCGCGACCTCGACCATATGCATCGCCTGCTCAAAGGGGAGATCGTCGACTACCGCACCGAAAAGCGCTACCTCCACGCCGACGGCCACGTGGTCTGGGTGATCCTCAGCGTCTCCAGGGCCCGCTTCGCGGCGAGCGATCCGGTGCGCTTCATCGCCCAGATGCAGGACATCACAGCGCGCAAGCACTCCGAGGAACGCTTTGCCTATCTCGCCTATCACGACGAACAGACCGACCTGCCCAACCGTGCGATGTT
>DAIRTT010000174.1:0-5561 GCA_036803745.1 Solirubrobacteraceae bacterium
GGGCTTCCGCAAGATCTTCGACCGCCTCGACACGATGGCCGACGAGCTGCGCGCCGACCGCTCGCCCGCCCAGCTGGCCTCGGCGGTGACGCTCTACCACATCATCATCGAGGCGGCTCTCGCCCAGCCGGGCCAGCACTTCATCTGCGACTACCTCGAGGAACGCGACCAGCTCCCGGCCTTCCGCGACGGGATGGCGAACGTCGCGGCCGACGAGCAGCGCCACATCGGCTTCGGCGTCAAGCTGCTCTCCGACCTGAATCGGGAAGACCCTGTCGGCGTGCCCAAGGCCGTCGCCAAGACGCTGCGCGAGGTGACCCGCTTCACCTCCCAGGTGCTGATGCCGCCGGGCTGGGACGAGCGCTACCTGACGGTCTTCAACTACACGTTCGACAAGGTCGGTGTCGAGGGTCTGGTGTCGATGACGACGAAGCTGCGGTCGGCCGGCCTGGCGATCGAGTCGCTCCCGGGCCCGGCCCTGCTGCCCCCGGGCCTGTCGCCGATGGAGATCTCCCAGCGCGGACGGGCACTGGCGAAGGCGGGGGTGATCGGCGTGCGCGAGGGGCCGAGCGCACGCGACTCCGAGACGCTGGAGCTGCTGTTCGACACGATTCGCCGCCAGGTCAACCCGGACCACGGCCTGACGCGGCCGACGACCTTTCAGTGGGAGTTCACCGACCCCGACGTGCCGACGTGGCATCTGACGGTCAACAATGGCTCGAGCACGGTCGCGGAGGGCGAGTCTCCGTCGGCCGACGTGCGGCTGCGCCTCTCCTACCAGGACTGGGTCGACATCGTGGGCGAGCGCCTCGACCCGTTGAAGGCGCTCGCGACTGGCCGTCTGCGCCCGCGCGGCAACCCGCTGGCGCTGACGAAGATCACGAAGGTCTTCCCTCGGGCCTGAGGGCCGTGCAGCGCGCCGGCGCGGCGAGAGGGACGGCCGGTCTTTGACTGCCTCTTTCTATTTGGTGACAGCGATTGGCCATACGGCCGTCACGGGGTGAGGTGTGATGTCCGGCGGAGTGGCTCCCCGCCGGCTCGCTAGCCGGGTGAGAACTCCCGCGCCGCCTGAGACGCGCCCGCCGACGAAGACGACGTCCCGGCGGCCACTTGAGATCCACCGGCCAACGGTGCCGCAGCGGTGGGCGGCTGTGCGACACGGGCTATCTGGGCCTGTCCCGAGGGCCCGCCCGCGCCGACGGCGCTCGGCGCAACGGCCCCGTGCTCGGGTCCGAACTCCCGGCTCGCGCGGGCGCCGGAAGTGAGTGGGATCGCCGGCGCGGACGTGCTGTTGCCCGCGGGCGCGGTGGCAGCCAGGACGGCCGGCCCGCCGGAGGTCGGCGGGCGCGGCGATTCGCCCGCGCGGGCGCCCGACGATGTGGGAGTCGAGGAATGGTGTGCGAGATGGGCTGGGCGCGGCACATGACCGGAGACCGCCCCGAGCTCGACGCACGAGGCTCCGACACCGAGGGCGAGCAGACACCCAACGGCCAGCTTGGCGGTGAGAGGCCCGCCGGCGAGCAGCCAGCCGCCCCCGGCTGCGCCGCCGGCCCCGGCGGCCGGCGCGGCGAACCCGCTGCCGAGAAGACCCGAGCCCGCCTGGGCGCCGGCGCTCGGTGCCGCGGCGGCTCCTACTCCTGCAGCGTGCCCGTGGACGGCGCGCGCGAGGGCTCCCGCACTGAGGCCCCAGGGCAGCAGGACGGGGGGCAGCACGACAGCGACGCCCCGTAGGGAGATGACATACGCCCGGCAGGCGGGGCACTGCCCGCAGTGGGCGAGCGCGAGCGTGTGACGCTCGCCGGCGGGGTCGAGCAGGCCGAAGGCGAGCGCGCGCATGAGCGAGCCCTGCTCCTCGCACCAGCGGCCATCGCGGATGCTCTCGACGAGCGATCCGACCTTGGCGGCGACGCCGAGACGGCCGGCACCTCCCTCCATCAGCTTGCGCATGCGCGCGTCGCTGATGCCCATCCGGACGGCCGCCTGGGCGCGGGTGAGGCCCTGCAGGTAGCAGAGCACGGCGGCCTCACGCTCTCGCGCACCGAGGCGCCCCTGCAGTCCCTCGAAGAGTTGGCGCAGGCGCATGCGGTCGTCGAGGTCGCCGGCGAGATCGCGCTCGAGGGGTGCCCCGTCGGACAGCTCGCCCGGCTCCGCGCCGGGCCTCCCCAGACGGCGGCGCGAGCGGTGCTCTTCGATGCCTCGGCGGAAGCTGGCCAGCACGAGCCACCCGGCGGGGTTGGCGATCTCCTGCCCTTCGAGCACGACCATGTACAAGCCCTGCCAGGCCTGTGAGTAACAGGCTTCGAGGTCGCCGTCGTCGAGCACGACCCCGCTGGCCGCGAGCCGTCTCCCAGCCGTCGCGAGGACGCGGCTGCGCAAGGCCTCGAACTCTCCCCGCAACATGCGCTCGGCGCGATAGCGACGGACGTTCAGGGGGCTCATCGCCCGCAGCTTAGAGATCCTGCGAGTTCGGCGAATTCTGCTAGATGGTCGAAGCGATTTCCCCAGTCCAGGCGCGCATCGGCCCTGGCCCGGCGTCTCCGACGATGGCGTTCCGGGGCCGATCTGCAGGCCTGCCCGCCGTTGTAACCTGGGGCGCGACGAAGGCCAACCGCTCAATCCCGGCCGCGACGGTGATCCCCGTCCTCATCTACGCCGACGTCCGTGAGGCGGTCGCCTGGCTGACCGGCGCATTCGGGTTCGCCGAGCGGGTCGCCGAGCCCAGCTCCAAGAGCAGCTCGCCCGGAAAAAGGTCTCGCGAGAGTCGGCGCTCGGGTAGGGTTCCGCCTCCAGCTGGATGCTTGGTGGGCAAACAAACAGGGGGACCAGATGCCGCTTAAGGTAGTCGGAGGCGGCGTGGGGCGTACAGGCACCCACTCGCTGAAGTTGGCGCTCGAGCAGCTGCTCGGCGGGCGCTGTCACCACATGCTCGAGATTATCGGCGACCCCACGCAGGCGTCCGGGTGGACAGACGCGATCGATGGCCGCGACGTTGATTGGCAGGTGCTGTTGAGCGGCTATGTGGCACAGGTCGACTGGCCGGGAGCCTCCTTCTGGCGCGAGATCTCCGCGGCGAATCCCGATGCGCTCGTGTTGCTCTCGACGCGCGATCCCGAGGCGTGGTATCGCAGCGCTTCGAACACGATCTTCCAGCCCCTCGACGGTGCTCCGCCTGAGCTTGAGCAGTGGTTCGGGACGACGATGCCCAAGCTGTTTGGGGAGCGTTTCTCCGATGATCTGGGAAACCCCACGGCGATGATGGACGCGTTCGAGCACCACAACGATCAGGTACGCACAGGCATCCCCGCAGGCCGCCTGCTGGAGTGGACTACGTCAGATGGCTGGGAGCCGATCTGTGAGCGGCTGGACGTGGCTGTCCCGAACGAGGCATTCCCCGCCACCAACAGCACGAATGAAACGCGCACACTCTTGGGCATGCCGCCGGTGTCGGAAGCGGGGTCCACGGTCGGCTGAAGGTTCCTGCCAACCCTGGGCGTTGACTCACATAGGTGTCAGTTTTCCGGAGCTGCTGATCCCCGCGCTCTGACCATATGATCGCCGCACAGGTCCGGCGCACACCGCGCCGACCGTATCAACGGGGAGACGGTAATGACGACGATCATCGGATACCACGAGGTCGATGACAGCGAGCACTGGCTCGCATCACCGAAGCGCGAGGAGATCTTTGGCCCCCTGGGCATCACCCACCGGACGTTCCTCGACCCGGAGAATTCGAACCGCGCGGCAGTTCTTGCAGAGGTTCCCGACATGGCTGCCTTCCAGGCGGTGATGCAGTCCGAGGCGGGTGCCGAGGCGATGTCGCACGACGGCGTTCGCGCCGATACCTTCGTCCTCCTCGTTGAGGCATAGCCCTCGGCCGGTTGGCCTGCGGGCGGACGCCTGGAGGCCTGCTTGCTCTGGGCGTACCGACCAATTCTTGTCAATTTTCCGGGACCTGTGGATCCGGCGGTGAGGCGGACCTGCGGATCCCGCGTGTGTTGACATCGTGCCTGAACTCGGTCTCTTGCCGCCTGATAGCTTCAGACCACAATCAGCCGAACAAAGGGGAGCCATGAGTGAGCAGAGCATCGAGTTCGTCAAGGGTGTCTACGGGGCGTTCGCGCGAGGCGATGTGCCCGCCGTGCTCGGCGCATTCGCTGACGACATCGAATGGTACGAGGCTGAGGGCATGCCGTACGGGGGCCTGCACCGCGGCGGCGAGGCCGTCGCGCAGAAGGTCTTTGGCCCGATCGCCGAGGACGTCGAAGGCTTCGCGTTGGTACCCGAGGAGTTCATGGGATCCGGTGGAACCGTCGCCGCGGTCGTTCGCTATACGGGGACCGGCAAAGCGACTGGGAAGGCGCTGGACCTGCCCGTCGTCCACGTCTGGGATATCCGTGACGGCAAGCTTGCGCGTTTCCGGCAGTTCATCGACACGGTGAAGTTCGCCGAGGTCGTCCCCGTTCCGGCGGCCGTCTGACGGCCACTGCGCCCCGGCCCGACGCCGCCTCACCTTGCACGAGGGGCGGCGGGTTGCGGCGTGCGCCGCTGGGTCCCTGCCAGCCCTGGGCGTGACAGGCGTTCACTCAGCGGCTTCCCCCAAAGGACATCGTACCTGCAGAGCTCATCGCCCTTCGACGCTCCTGAGACACGGCACCCCCAGCGTGTTCGGATTCCGCTTGGCCGCCGCTTCCGCTTCCGCGCACTGGCGTTCACCCCGCGATTCCAGGTCCGCCTTCCCACACCCGGACGCCCCGATCGCCGTCATCACGGCGACACCGAGAACCCACCGCCTCATCTGAACCCCGCGATCTGTCCCAGGCTCACCTCGCGCATGTCCCGTCCTGCGGCGTGCGCCTCGTGCCACTCGACGACCAGCCGCAGCGCCTCGCCGAGGTCCGCAGCCGGCCGCCAGCCGAGCTCGCGGGCGGCTGCGCCCGAGTCGAGCGAGAGGTGGGCCTCCTCAGACGGGTGCGCGGCGCTGTCGAGCTCCCAGTGGAGCGCCCCGCCCCACAGCTCGGACAGGCGCTCGACGATCCACCCTGCGGTCTGCGCGTCGTAAGCCGGCGGCCCGAAGTTCCATGCGTGTGCGGCGCTCGCTCCGGAGTGCAGTGTCTGGGCCAGCACTATGTATCCGGCGAGCGGGTTGAGCACGTGCTGCCAGGGTCGAACAGCGTCGGGGTTGCGAATCAGGAGCGTCTCGCCGGCGGCGACCGCGCGAACGCTGTCGGCGATCAGGCGGTCCTCGCCCCAGTCGCCGCCGCCGATCACGTTGCCGGCCCTGGCCGTTGCGAGCCGTGGCCCGTCCTCGGCGGTCAGGAACGAGCGCCGGTACGCGGCGCAGATCAGCTCGGCGCAGGCCTTCGAGCTCGAGTAGGGGTCGGCTCCGCCGAGCGGGTCGTCCTCGACGAACGGGCGGCCTGGCCGCCCCGGGTTGGCGTAGGCCTTGTCGGAGGTCACGACCACCACCGCCGCCACGCCCGCGGCAGGCCGGCGGATCGCCTCGAGCACGTTGACGGTGCCCATCGCGTTGATCTCATACGTCAGCGCCGGCTCGCGCAGCG
>DAIRTT010000175.1:0-5420 GCA_036803745.1 Solirubrobacteraceae bacterium
TCGTGCGCTCCGACGGCTCCTCCAAGCCCGCGCGCGTGCACATGCGCGACCCCTCGTTCGTCAACCTGCAGGCCTTCTCGCACATGGCCGAGGGGGCCTACATCGCCGACCTGATCGCGACCCTCGCGATGCTCGATCCGATCCTCGGCGGCATCGACAGATGAGCCTGAGCCCGCAGGGCGCCACCGGGCCGGCGTCCTCGATCGCTCATGTGCCGAGCACGCTTCGCACACTGCGTCCTTCTCCGGCTTGCCCTGCGGGCTCAGGATGGGTGTCCCGATGAGCGCCGTGCGCCGCTTTGAGCACGGGTCGCGCGTCCCCGGGTGGGACCGGGCGGTCGACCTCGAGAAGGATCCGGCGCTCGTGCCAGACGCCGCCGACACGGACGTGCCGGATGGGCTGCGCGCGGAGATCGAGGGGCATATGGCCCACTACCCCGACCGCCGCTCGGCCGCGTTGCCTGCGCTCGCGGCCGGACAGCGCCTCCATGGCTGGTGCTCGCCGGAGGCGATCGAGCAGGTCGCCTGCGTGATGGGCGTCACTCCGGCCTACCTGGAGTCGGTGGCGAGCTTCTACGACATGCTCGAGACGACGCCCGTGGGGCGTCACAGCATCTATGTGTGCACGAACATCTCCTGCTCGCTTCGCGGCGCCGACGCGCTCTATGAGGCGGTCAGCGAGGCGGCCGGTGAGGACCCCGAGCTCAACGTCCGCTCGTTCGAGTGCCTCGGCGCCTGCGACATCGCGCCGATGGCCTCGGTCGACGGCGTCTACGTCGGCCCGCTCGAGCTCTCCGACATTCCGCAGCTGCTCGACGACGTGCGCGCAGGGCGCCCAGTGCTGCCCGAGCGCCAGCTCGCGCGCCGCCTCGTCGCCGACCCGCGCGCCAACCGGCGCGAGTTCCCCCTGCACCCGGCCGAGCACGAGGGGACCGGGCCCTGACGATGGCTGCTCCCGCCGGCAATCCCATGCTCCTGTTCACCGACATCGACGAGCCGGGCCTCGCCACGATCGAGGTCTATCGCCGCCGCGGCGGTTATGAGTCGCTGCGCAAGGCGCTCGCGATGAGCCCGCAGGAGGTCCTGACCCAGCTCGAAGCGTCCGGTCTAAGAGGCCGCGGGGGTGCCGGCTTCGCGATGGGCAAGAAGGTCTCGTTCCTGCCCAAGGGCTCGATGGACAAGTACCTCGTCTGCAACGCCGACGAGTCCGAGCCCGGGACGTTCAAGGACCGCGAACTGATGCAGAAGACACCCCACACGCTGATCGAGGGGCTTGTCATCGCCTCCTACGCAGCCGGAGTCAACCGCTCGTTCATCTACATCCGCGGCGAGTACGTCCTCCAGGCCGACGCGCTCGACGCGGCGCTCGCCGAAGCGCGCGAGGAAGGGTTCGTGGCCGAGGACATCCTCGGCTCCGGGCACTCGCTCTCCGTCGTCGTCCACCGCGGCGCCGGCGCCTACATCTGCGGCGAGGAGACAGGCCTGCTCGACTCGCTCGAAGGCAAGCGCGGCAACCCGCGCCTGAAGCCGCCCTTCCCCGCCAACCAGGGTCTCTACCAGGGCCCGACCCTGATCAACAACGTCGAGACGCTCTCGACGGTGCCGGCGATCATCGAGATGGGCGGCGAGGAGTACGCCAAGCTCGGTGTCGAGACATCGACGGGCACGAAGCTCGTGTCCGTCTCCGGCCACGTCCAGCGGCCCGGCAACTACGAGATCGAGCTCGGCATCCCCTCGCGCGAGATCATCTACGGCCTCGCCGGCGGGCCGCCCGAGGGACGCGAGGTCAAGTGCTGGTTCCCCGGCGGCTCCTCCTCCCCGGTCCTCAAGGCCGAGGACCTCGACATCCCCTATGACTTCGACTCGCTCGCCAAAGCCCGCTCGATGCTCGGCTCGGGCGCGATCATCGTCGTCGACGACTCGACGCCGATCCTCGACGTCGCGTTGAAGGTGGCCAGGTTCTACCGGCACGAGTCGTGCGGCAAGTGCACACCCTGCCGCGAGGGCACGAACTGGACGGTCAAGATGCTCGAGCGGATCGCCTCCGGCGAGGCGACGCCGATGGACCTCGAGATCATGGCCTCGGTCCAGGAGCACATCATCGGCAACTGCCTGTGTGTGCTCGGGGACGCCATGGCGATGCCGATCGGCTCGATGATCGCCAAGTTCCGCGACGAGTTCGAAGAACACATCGAAGCCGCCCGTGCCGCCCGCGGCCTGAGCGGAGCCGCCGCGCCCGACTCGGCACTGGCCGCCCAGGGCGCCTTCGACGAAGAGCCCGAGACGATGCTCGCCCGCCAGGGCACAGGCGACCAGGTTCCGGGCGCCCACGAGGGCGCACCCGGCACGCAGCGCGGAGGCGTATAGCCGATGCCCCGCCCCGAACCACGGACGATCACCTTCACGATCGACGGGCGCGAGGTGAGCGCGCCGGAGAACACGATGCTGGTCGACGCGGCCAAGCTGGGCGACGTCGAGATCCCGGTGTTCTGTTACGAGCCCAAGCTCGGCCAGCCCGTCGGCGCGTGCCGCATGTGCCTGGTCGAAGTCGAGGGAATCCCCAAGCTGCAGACCGGCTGCTCCACGCCGGTCAAGGACGGCATGGTCGTCTACACCCAGACCGACCGCGTCAAGACGGCGCAGCAGTCGGTCGTCGAGTTCCTGCTCATCAATCACCCGCTCGACTGCCCGGTATGCGACAAGGGCGGGGAGTGCCCGCTCCAGGACATCACCTTCGGCTGGGGAGGCGGCATCTCGCGCTTCATAGAGCCCAAGCGTCACTTCGTCAAGCCGCTCGAGCTTTCCCCGCTGATCGCGATAGACCGCGAGCGCTGCATCCTCTGCTACCGGTGCGTGCGCTTCTCCCAGGAGGTCGCCGAGGACTACCAGCTCGTCCTGCTCGAGCGCGGCGCTCACTCCTATGTCGCCACATTCGACGGCCACCCCTACGTGGCCCCGTTTAGCGGCAACATCGTCGAGCTGTGCCCGGTCGGCGCTCTGACCTCGCGCCCCTACCGCTTCCGCGCCCGTCCATGGGACATCGAGGGCGCCGGGTCGGTCTGCACGCTGTGCCCCGCCCAGTGCAACGTCACCGTGACCGTCCGCGACGAGCGCGCGCTGCGTGTGCTCGCGCGAGACAACGTCGAGGTGGACGACGGCTGGCTGTGCGACAAGGGCCGCTTCGCCTACCAGTCCTTCCACGTCGACGAGCGCATCGTCGAGCCGCTGCTGCGCGACGGCGGGCAGCTGCGCCCCGTCTCGTGGGAGCGCGCCCTCACCGAGGCTGCCGCAGGCCTGAAACGCGCAGGCGCCGCCACCGGCGCCATCGCCGGCGCCGGCAGCACCAACGAGGAGGGTCTGCTGCTCTCCGAGCTGATCCGCGACGGGCTCGGCTCGCCCCACATCGACTCGCGCCGCGCGAGCTCGCTGCCGCTCGCGCTCCACCGGGCGCTCGGAGCGCCCGCGCTGCAGGCCAGGGTCAGCGATCTCGAGTTCGCCCACGCCGTGCTGGTGCTGGCGGCGGACCCCGTCAACGACGCGCCGATCCTCGACCTTCGCCTGCGCAAGGGCATCCGCCGCCACGGCCTGAAGCTGGCCGTCGCCTCCCCCGGCCCGAGCTCGCTCGACCAGAGCGCGGCCGCCACGGTGCGCCACGCTCCCGGTGCCGGCGCGATCTTCGCCGCCGCGCTGAGCGCGACGATCGCGGGCGACGAGCAAGCGGAGCGCCTGGCGCGCGAGGCCGGCGCCGAGCCCGCCGCGGTACGCGAGCTGGCGGCACTGCTGCAGGGCCCGACCTCCGAGGACACCGACGAGCAGACACCCGGCCGCGAGGTCGTCATCGTGTGGGGCGAGCGTCTGGCAGCAGGACCCAACGGCGAGGCCGGTGTACGCGCGGTGCTGGAGATCGCCGACGCCCTCGGCATGGCCGGGACCGAAGGTGCGGGGCTTCTGGAAATCCCAGCCGCGAGCAACGGACGCGGCCTGCGAGAGGCGGGCGTACTGCCCAACGCGGGACCGGGACTCAGCGACCCGCCGAGCAGCGGGCGCGACGCCGTCGCGATCGCCGAAGGGCTCGCCGAGGGCGATCTCGCGGCTGTCTACCTGCTTCACAGCGACCCGCTGCGCGACCTGCCGGGAGACGAGCTGTGGGCCGAGGCGCTCTCCCAGGCGAGCACCGTCATCGCGCATGCCTCGTTCCTCACCGAGGGCATCCGCGAGCACGCGACCGTGGTCTTCCCGGCGGAGGCATACCCGGAGAAGGAGGGCACGATCGTCCACCCCGACGGACGCGTCCAGCGCCTGCGGCCCGCCATCGCCCACCCGGGCTCGGTGCGCTCGGAGTGGCAGATCCTCGCCGAGCTCGGATCGCGGATCGGGCTCGACCTCGACATTCTCAGTGGATCGATGGCCTCCCGGCGTCTGTTCGAGGCCGTCCCGTTCTACGCCGGCCTGACGCTCGAGGAGATCGGCGGACGAGGCGTTCGCTGGCACGAGCGCGAGGCGGCATCGAGCTTCCCGCCCGCCGAGGAGGTCCGCGGCTCAGGCGCTGGAGAGATTGTCGCGACGCCCGCCGACGCCCTGGAGCTCGCGGGCTTCCGTTCGGTGTGGGACGCCCCCGAGGTCGAGTTCTCCCCGGCGCTGTCCTTCCTGTTCCCCCAGCGAGAGCTCGTATGACCGCGCCCGCACTCGTCGGCTACTTCGAGCCCTGGTGGATCCAGATAATCAAGGCGATCGTCATCTTCGCCGTCGGCCTGCAGCTCGTCCCCGTCGTCCTGATCGCCGAGCGCAAGCTTCTCGGCCGCTTCCAGGGCCGCTATGGGCCCAACCGCGTCGGCCCCTACGGCGCGCTTCAGCCGCTCGCCGACATCCTCAAGCTGCTCACCAAGGAGCAGTTCCGCCCGACCACGTCGGTCGGCTTCCTCTTCGCGGTGGCGCCGCTCGTCTCGATCCTGACAGCCGTGGCCGCCTTCGCGATCATCCCCTTCGGCGACACGCAGGACATCTTCGGCACGAAGGTGGGCCTCTACGGCATCGACGTCTCGATCGGGCCGCTGTACCTGTTCGCGCTGGGCGCGATCGCCTTCTACGGGATCATGCTCGGCGGCTGGTCCTCGGGCTCGAAGTACTCGTTCCTCGGCGCCATGCGCGGCGCCGCCCAACTGATCTCCTACGAGGTCTCCCAGGGGCTGGCGCTCGTCGGCGTGATCATCAGCGCCCAGACGCTTTCGCTGACCGGCATCGTCACCGCCCAGAAAGGGATGTGGTACTTCATCCCCCAGTTCTTCGGCTTCCTCGTCTTCCTGGTAGCGGGCTTCGCCGAGACCAACCGCGCCCCGTTCGATCTGACCGAGGCCGACGCCGAGCTCGTCGGCGGCTACAACACCGAGTTCGGCGGCGGGCGCTTCGCCTCCTACTACTTCG
>DAIRTT010000176.1:0-5381 GCA_036803745.1 Solirubrobacteraceae bacterium
TCGCGCCCAACACGACCTCCAACATCCTCGCCAAGTCGATCTCCAAGGACGGCGGCATCATGGGTTACCGAGGCCTGGTCAAGATGGGCCACAACTCGGCGGGCTCCAAAGCGCGCGTCCAGTGCGACGGCCTGATGATGGACGGCGAATCGAAATCGGACACCTGGCCCGACATCCAGATCCAGAACCCCCACGTGACAGTCGCCCACGAGGCGACCGTGGGACGCATCTCCGACGACCAGCTCTTCTACATGGGCTCGCGCGGGTTCACCGAGGATGAGGCCGCCGCCATGATCGTCAACGGCTTCATCGAGCCCGTGACGAAGGAGCTGCCGATGGAGTACGCGGTCGAGCTCAACAGGCTCATACAGCTGGAGATGGTCGGCTCCATCGGCTGAGGTGAACGATGGGCGGCGCGTGGCGGCGTCCTCGATCGCTCGTGTGCTGGCCGGTTCGGGGATGCGAGCGTGAGCGAGTGTCACCCGGTCCGGCACACTTCGCTCACTGCGTCCTTGCCACGCTTGCCCCTCGCCCACCTCAGCTCCGCTGACAGGCAGAGCTGCGAGCGAGCTGGGACTACAGATCCGTGAGAGCACCGAACGACAAAATCGTCGCTCCGCTGTTTCCCGTGGCGCTGCCGTGGGTGAACGTGAGCGGGACGCAGGCGAGCATTATTCAGCGCGGCAAGCCCATGCTGGTCGAGTTCTGGGACTTCTGCCGGCCCAACTCGATGCGGACGCTGCCCTACATGCGCGCCTGGCACGAGCGCTACGAGCCGGCGGGGCTTCGCGTCATCGGGATCCACTGCCCGGGTTTCGACGCCTCACGCGACGAGCCGGCCGTCCGGGACGCCGTCGAGCGCCTTGAGATCTCCTACCCCGTACTGATCGATTCCGAGCTGGAGGTCTGGCAGGACTATGGCAACGAGGGCTGGCCCTCCCGATACCTGTTCGACGGCCGCGCTCGCCTGTTCGACTACCAGCACGGAGAGGGCGGCTATCGCGAAACGGAGCTCGCGATCCAGGAGCTGCTCGGCGTCGAGCGCGAGCCCATGGCGGCGGTGCGCCCCGAGGACGAGGCCGGTGCGGCACTCCTCGCCCAGACGGCCGATCAGCCAGGCGCCTACAGCGGACCTTATGAGGCCGGCGGGGTGTGGCTCGTCCTCGACGGTCACGGCACCGTCAGCGTGGGCGGCGGCGCCACGGCGATCGAGCTGTCTGTCACCGGGCCGGGCGCCTACCCGGTGATAGAGCACGCCCGGCACACGGCCGGGGTGCTCGACGTGCGTCTCGGCCGGGGCGTGAGCTGCCTCGCGACGTGCTTCACGCCTGGCCTGGCATAGAGGCCCTCGCCGCGGCTTGCGCCGGCCTCGATCCGGCGGGTCCTAGTGCTTTTTCTTCTTGGCCGGAGCCCGCTTGAGCGTGACGCGCTCGACGAAGGATCGCGGCACGCCTCCCGCGTAGAGCTTGCTGGGCAGCACCATGTCGACGCGCACGTACACGTTCACGCTCCTGCGCCTGCCCGCAAGCTTGTTGATGGCGGCGCGGTTGAGCTTGATCTTCAGCTTCAGCTTGCCGGCGGCGACGTTGCGCCTCCTCAGATGGCCGAGCGGTCGCACGCGCCGCGTCTTGATGTGTGCGAGCCTCGGTCGCGACGCTGCGGCGGCGCTGGCGTTGCCGATCACTTTCCTTCCCGCTTCGCCCTTCTGCTTGGCCGCCTTGAGAAGCGCTTCGAGCTGCTGAGTCGCTTCGTTGAGCAGCGCCTGGCCTTTCAGCTGGTCGGAGGAACTCGCGCTTTCGAGCAGCTTGATCGCCCGGGCGTCGAGCTTTTCGATCTGCTGATCTGCGGCTACGGACCGGCTCGAACCCGTGATCGCGTCGATCCCCCGTTCTGAGCGGTTCTGCTCCAGCTTCGTGATCGCTTCCGTGGTCTCGGTGGCATCCTTGAGGAGCTTCTGAGCCTCGGCCTGTTCGGTGGCGCTCGTGCTCTTGGTCAGTTCCACGACCCGGGCGTCGAGCTTTTCGACGCTCTTGTTGAGTTCAGCAAGCGTCGCCGAGTTCTGAAGCCCCTCCACATCGACCTCGGTCGTGAGCGCCTCCACGATCCTCAGGTCGGCGGCCGAGGTGGCGTCCAGTGAGGATTGGATCCCCGGCAAGGTGATCGGAAGCGGAAGGGCATCGGCTTCTTCCCCCTGCACGGTCGCTTCGACGGTCGTGCCACTGATCGGCACTTCGGTTTCCGTCGCCACTTCGTTGGGGTACTGCCCCGAGGGGCCGGTGGGCGCTTCGACCGTGCCTTCGGTCCCCATCCCAAGAAACTGGGTCTTGCCGCTGCTGCCGGCGTGGTGTTCGTCGCCGCCGTAGGTCGCGGTGATCGCTGGCAGGCCGCTGCTGGCGGTGAAATAGACGAGCGAGCAGCTGGAAACGGACGGAGAGGAGGGCGTCGGCGCGACCGCGCAGGTGGTGCCGCTCGAGAACCCGCCACCGGTCGTCGTGAACGTGACCGTGCCCGTGGGCGCGATCGACGGCGGCGCGCCGCCGTCGCCGACCGACGCCACGCAGGTGTTCTCAGACGTGGCGAGTTCGTAGTTGCAGACGACGCTCGTGCCCGTCGGGCGCTTTTCCCCTTCGGCTGCTTCCTTCGCTTTCTTGGCGGCTTCTTCGGCGGGCGTCGCCCCTGTCAGTTCGGCCCAGAAGCCGGTGCCCGATTCACTAAATTCTTTCGAGTTGAAAGTCCCGTTGCCGCCGAGGTGACCGCTGCCCAGGATCGAGAGATGCAGCGTGTCATACGCGACATAGCTGCCCAACTTCAGCGTGAGCTGGGCGATTGATCCGCTCTCCACGCCTTCCGCTGTGAATTTCGTTCCCGTGACTTCTGCGGTGCCGGAGAACGCACCGCTCGCCATGTCCATCGTCGTGAACTGATAGTTGCCGTTGGCGGCCAGGCGGGTGCTTCCTTCGAGATATCCCGTCGACCAGGTGCCCAGCAGGTTGTAGCTCGGGGGGGCGGCCACTGCGGCACCGGGACCAACGCCCGCGAGAGCGCCGAGCACCAGGAACAGCGTTGTGAGCAATCGCCTGTACACGCGCGGCTTCATATCGGGAGGTATACAGCGCCGGCGCCCTCCGGCGCGGTCGATTCCGGTCGCGGACGGGTCCGCATACGTCGTCTCGCCGTAGATCGCGCCCCATAGGCGGGCCGACCGGCTTTGCGCGCGCGGTGTCCGGCCTCGGGCAAGCCCCGGCGGCTTTCGCCGAGCCGGGAATCCTCAGGCTCGTTGTGGCCGGATCTGCTCACGCGTGCGGTCCTGCAGCAGCCGCACGAGCTGCGGCGGCCCGTCGTCGCCGACGAGCACCCCCGAGCCGGGCCAGTAGGGGCTCTCGCCCGGCGTATCCGAGAGGAAGATCGACGCGTACGTCCAGCTGCCCGTGTTGTGCAGGCGCGTCCCGGCACGACCTAGCCACTCACCGTGCTCGTCGCCGTCGAGTGGCCCGGCACGGTGGGTGTGGCCGAAGACGACGTGGGCATCTCCCAGGTCGAGGCGTGCCGCCACCTCGTCCATCGCCCGCAGGCCAGCGCGCCGCAGCTCGGCGGTAGAGACCTCGGCGCGCAGCGGACCGAGGCCGGCCCGGTTGAGCGCCGCGACGGCCAGCGGGAAGCCTGCGACGAGCGCCCGGCGACGGGCCCTGCGCCCGATCGCCTGCGCCCGCCGGGCAGTGCGGCCGCGGGCCGGTGCGGGCGATCCGGCCCCGGCGCCGCCGCGATCGCCCCGCAGAGCGCTCCAGGCGTTGACGGTTGCCAGTCCGTTGAGCGCGTTACCGGTGTGCGTGTCCCGGGCGACGGCGTCTCGCCACGCGAACACCGGCGCGCCCATCGCCTCGTAGTCGCCGACGGCGTCGAAGCTCGCGGCCGGGCGGCCAAGCAGCCGCGACATCGCCCCGACACTCAGACGCTCCAGCGTCGGCACGGTCAGGTGGCAGTCGAGATAGTGCCCGTGCGTCGCGTACACGTCGGGGCGCACCCACATGCCGGGATAGGCGACCCGTGTCCGCGCCGGCGCCAGCCAGCTTGCGATCTGCGCGTAGGCGGTCGAGACCTCGCCCGGGTCGAGCAGCTGCTCTAGGGCCAGGGGGCCCGGCTCGGGCTCGACACCGCGCAGTGCCAGCCAGGGTTCGATGAGGGCGTGGTCGTGGTTCCCGGCGACGAGCACGACCTCACCGCCCTCCATCGCCCGGCCGAGATCCTCGAACACCGGTCGCGCTGCCGCCATCGCCTCGCGCAGCGGCCCGTGGCGGAGCTCGAGGACGTCACCGAGGAGGACCAGGCGCTCGACGTCGGCGAGCGCCTCGAGCAACGGCGCCCGGAGCTCAGCCCTGCGCAGCACGTCGGCGCCCGAGAGGCTGCCGAGGTGCAGGTCGGAGACGATCAGCGTGCGCATGGATGTGTCACACGCGAGCGCGTGCCGGACGTCCGCACGCGAGCGCGCGGCCCTGCGGCTGCTGCGCTCAGGAGGCCTCGCCGGCCGGCACGGCGTCGCGGATCTGCTTGGGCAGCATGAAGCGGACGTCCTCGCGGATGACGTGGAACTCCGAGATGTCCTCGACTCCGCGGGAGCGGAAGAGCTCGACGAGCTCGCTCACGAGATCCTCGGGAGCGGACGCGCCCGAGGAGATGCCGACGACACCGGCGCCGTCGAGCCACTCCTCGCGGACCTCGCCCGCGTTGTCGATCAGGTGCGCCTGGGTACCGCAGTCGCGCGCGACCTCGACCAGGCGGACCGAGTTGGACGAGTTTCGCGATCCGATCACGAGCAGCAGGTCGCAGCTGTCGGCCATCTGCTTGACGGCCGCCTGGCGATTGGTCGTGGCGTAACAGATGTCGTCGGTGCGGGGGCCGACGATCTTGGGGAAGCGCTCGCGCAGCCGCTGCAGGATCGCGGTCGTTTCGTCGACCGCAAGGGTCGTCTGGGTCACGTAGGCGATGCGCTCGTGATCGGCGACCTCGAGCTCGTCTACGTCCTTCTCATCCTGCACCAGCACGATCTGCTCGGGCGCCTCTCCCATCGTCCCTTCGACCTCCTCGTGACCGTGGTGTCCGACGAGCACGATCGTGTAGCCATCTTCGGCGAAGCGGACGGCCTCGCGATGGACCTTGGTGACGAGCGGACAGGTCGCGTCGATCGTGTGCAGGCCGCGCTCGATCGAGCCCTCGCGGACGCTCGGCGCGACCCCGTGGGCCGAGAAGACGCAGACCGCTCCCTCGGGCACCTCGGTGTGCTCTTCGACGAAGATCGCACCGCGCTCGCGCAGGCGGGCGACCACGTGCTTGTTGTGGACGATCTCCTTGCGGACGTACACGGGAGCGCCGTGGATCTCCAGCGC
>DAIRTT010000177.1:0-5249 GCA_036803745.1 Solirubrobacteraceae bacterium
GCGTGGCGGCCGGAGTGCTTGCCGAGGACGATCGAGTTGCTGCGCAGCCCGACGGTCGTGGCATCCATGATCTCGTACGTCGTGCGCTCCTTCAGCACGCCGTCCTGATGGATGCCGGCCTCGTGGGCAAAGGCGTTGCGCCCGACGATCGCCTTGTTGGGCTGCACCTGATAGCCGGTCAGACGAGAGACGAGCCGGCTCGTGCGGGCGATCTCGGTCGTCTCGATCCCCGTCCACAGGCCGAGGCTCGGCTCGCGGGTGTGCAGCAACATCGCGATCTCCTCCAGCGACGCGTTTCCGGCGCGCTCGCCGATGCCGTTGATCGCGCACTCGACCTGGCGGCAGCCCGCTTCGACGCCGGCGAGGGAGTTGGCGACGGCGAGACCGAGGTCGTCATGGCAGTGGACCGAGACGACGACATCGCGCAGCCCCGGCACCAGCCGGTAGAGCTCCTCGAACATGGCGCTGTACTCGCGCGGCATCGTGTAGCCGACGGTGTCGGGGACGTTGATCGTGGTGGCGCCCTCATCGAGCGCGATCTGGATCACCTCGGCCATGTACTCGACGTCCGAGCGCGACCCGTCCTCGGGGGAGAACTCGACGTCCTCGGTGTACTCGCGAGCCTGCGCGACGGCCGCGCGCACCTGGCCCTTGACGTCCTCGCGCGTGGTCTGCAGCTTGCGCTCGATGTGGATGTCGCTGGTGGCGATGAAGGTGTGGATGCGCGGTCGCTCGGAGTCCTTGACCGCGTTCCAGGCCGCCTCGATGTCCTGCTTGCTCGTGCGTGCCAGGCCGCAGATGACCGGGCCTTCGACCTCGCGTGCGATCGCCTGAACGGACTCGAAGTCTCCTGGCGAGGTGATCGGGAAGCCGGCCTCGATCACGTCCACGTTCAGCCGCGCCAGCTGGTGGGCGATCTCGAGCTTTTCCTGCTTGTTCAGGGAGATGCCCGGCGACTGCTCGCCGTCGCGCAGGGTCGTGTCGAAGATCAGGACGCGATTGGCCGCGTCTCGCGTCGCGACCTCGCCGTCCGGGCCGGCGACGTCATTCGATCGGTCGTTCGTGCTCATGTCGTTCGTGCTCCTTCTCTATCTCGCTTGACGTTCCTCTCTGCTGGGTATGCGGCTACGCGGCCGCCACGCGCTATTCCCCCCGAGGGGGGAGCAGGAGAAGGGAGAGGAGCGAGAACTGAAACGACATCTGAGACGCGAAGCGTAGCACCGAGCAAAGAGGTAGGACCGAGCCCTCCCTAGGGCGTCAGGACCACCTTGCCGAGGTTCCTTCGCTCGACGATCATCGTCTGCGCGGCGCCCGCGTCCTCAAAGCTGAAGTCGCCGGCGACGACCGGCTTGACGGTGCCGTCGTCGAGCATCGCCTGCAGCGGCCCGATCCACGGCTCGAGTGTCCCGCGGTCCTTCCACAGCGACAGCATGTTGAGCCCGATGACGGCCTTCGATTCGGACATCTGCTTGATCATGTTGAAGCGCGGCATGCGGGCGACCGCGCGTAGGGCGGTGACGACGTTTTTGCGCTCACCGGAGACGACCGAGGACGCGCCGAAGGCGACCAGGCGCCCGCCCGGTCGCAGCATCGAGTAGCTGAGCCGGAAGCTCTTGCCGCCGACCGCGTCGAGGATGACGTCGAACTTCGGCAGACCCCCCTCCCAGCCCGGCTTGGTGTAGTCGAGCGCGTGGTCGACACCCAGCTCGGTGATGCGCGCGTGCTTGCCGGGCGAGGCGGTGCCGTAGACCTCGGCGCCGGCGCGCTTGGCGATCTGGGTTGCGGCGATGCCCACGCCGCCGCCGGCGGAGTGCACGAGCACACGCTCGCCGGCCTGGAGGTTGCCGTAGCCGATCAGGCCCGCCCAGGCGGTGCCGTAGTTGATGGGAATGGCGGCCCCCTGCTCGAAGCTCAGCTCGTCGGGCAGCGCGACGACATCACAGGCCGGAACGACGACCTGGGAGGCGTAGCCGCCGAACTGGGTGCCGGCGAAGACGCGCTGGCCGGGCGTGAAGCCGTCGACCCCCTCCCCCAGCTCGAGGACCGTGCCCGAGACCTCATAGCCGACGACGCACGGCGTCTTGGGCGCGTCTGCGTAGAGGCCCATGCGCGCCATCACGTCGGCGAAGTTGATCCCCGACGCGGCCACCTGGATCCGAACCTGGCCGGCGGCGAGCACCGGGTCGGGCTGCTCCTGCACGTCGAGGACCGATGGCCCGCCGTGCTTGGTGATGACGACTGCCCGCATGTGTCGAACTCCCCCGTCGCTTGCCCTTGCGCGAGCAGGCTAGATGATCGGGTGCCGGTTCGCGGCGCGGATGCCGCTCAGCCCAGGTCGACCGACCAGCCGTCGACGAAGCCGTCGGAGGCGACGATCTCGGCCACGACCGCGTCGGGGACAGCGGCGTCGGTCGTGACGACCATCGCTGCGTGCCGCCGCTCCTCGCCGCCGGCTCCGTCGGGCGTGTGCCCGACGGCGGCCGAGGAGATGTTGATGCCGTGGCCGCCGAAGATCGTGCCGACCCGGCCGATCATTCCCGGCAGGTCCTCGTAGCGGAAGACCGTCACGTATGGCTCGAGCTCGATCGTCAGGCGCCGGCCCTGGACCTCGACGAGATGGGGCACGCGGTTCGGTCCGATGCCGGTGCCGGCGACCGCGACGCGCTCGTTGCCGGCGACGACGGTGACGCGGATCAGCTCGTTGAAGTCCTGCGCCTCGGAGACAACCTTCTCCTCGAAGACGATGCCGCGCTGGTGCGCCATGGTGGGCGCGTTGACGAGGTTGACCTCCTCCTCGGTGCGGCCCTGCAACGCGCCGACGATCACGGCGAGGCCGAGCAGTCGGGTGTCGAAATCAGCGATCCGTCCCAGGAACGCCGCCTCGATCCGCTCGACCGAGCTGCCCTCGGCGAGCTCCATCGCCAGGCGCCCGAGCTGGGTCGCCAACGGCAGGAACGGCCCGAGCATCTCCATGTCCTCGGTGCCGATCGCGGGAATGTTGACGGCGGTGGCCACGACGCCGCCGGTCAGCGCGGCGACGACCTGCTCGGCGCTCTGGAAGCCGGCGCGGTCGGTCGCCTCGGCGGTCGAGGCGCCGAGGTGGGGCGTGACGACGACGTTGGGGTAGCCGAACAGCGGACTCTCGGTCATCGGCTCACTCGGGAACACGTCGAGCGCGGCGCCGGCCAGCTTGCCGCTGTCGAGCGCGTCCTTGAGAGCGTCTTCGTCGAGAAGGCCACCGCGGGCGACGTTGAGGACGCGGGCCCCGTCGCGCATCTTGGCGAACGCCTCGGCCCCCAGGAAGCCCTGGGTCTCCGGCGTCTTGGGCAGATGGATGGTGATGAAGTCGGCCTGGGCGTATATGTCATCGGGACTGTCGGCCTTCTCGACGCCGAGGTCGCGATAGCGCTCGGCGCTGACGAAGGGATCGAACGCGAGGACTCGCATGCCGAAGCCACGCGCCCGCTGGGCGACGAGCTGGCCGATGCGCCCGAAGCCGATGATCCCGAGCGTCTTCTCGTACAGCTCGACACCGGAGAATTTCGAGCGCTCCCAGCGTCCGGCCACGAGCGAGCTGTAGGCCTGCGGGATGTTGCGGGCGAGAGCGAGCAGCAGGGCCATCGTGTGCTCTGCGGCGGTCACGACGTTTGACTCGGGGGCGTTGGCGACGACGATCCCGCGCCTGGTGGCCGCCTCGACGTCGACGTTGTCGACACCGACGCCCGCGCGGCCGATGACCTGCAGGCGGGTTGCACGGTCGATCAGATCGGCCGTCAGCTTGGTCGCCGAGCGGATCAGGATGCCGTCGTACTCGCCGATGCGCTCGGCGAGCTCGCCGTCCTCCCAGTCGACGCCCAGGTCGACGTCGAAGTGCTCGCGCAGAAGATCGACGCCCGAGTCGCCGATCTTCTCCTTGACGAGGACGCGGGGCCGCGGCCCTCCGTTCTCGGCGCTCATCCTCCGAGCTCCTCGACGACGAAGTCGATGCACGCGGTCAGCGCCTGCACGTCGGCCGTGTCGATCGCGGGGAACATGCCGACGCGAAGCTGGTTTCGCCCGAGCTTGCGGTAGGGCTCGACGTCGACGATCCCGTTTGCCCTGAGCGTCGCTGCGACCGCCGCGGCGTCGACCGCCGCGTCGAAGTCGATCGTCCCCACGACGAGCGAGCGCTTGGCGGGGTCGGCCACGAACGGGGTTGTGTAGGAGGTGCTCTCTGCCCACTCGTAGAGGTGGGCAGAGGAGGCTCGCGTCCTGGCGACGCAGCCGTCGAGGCCGCCGCCCGCGAGCATCCAGCGAATCTGATCGGCCAGCAGGAAGAGCGTGGCCACGGCCGGCGTGTTGTAGGTCTGGTCTTTGACCGAGTTCTCGAGCGCCGTGTGCAGCGAGAGGAACTCGGGGATCCAGCGCTCGGAGGCGTGCAGGGAGCGGATGCGATCCTGCGCCGCGGGGCTCAGAAGGGCGATCCACAGGCCTCCGTCCGCCGCGAAGCTCTTCTGGGGCGCGAAGTAGTACGCGTCGGCCTGCGTCACGTCGACCGGGAGGCCACCGGCCCCGGAGGTCGCGTCGATCGCGACGAGCGCCTCACCCGCTGCGGCGGGGCGCAGGACCGGGGTCATGACGCCGGTCGAGGTCTCGTTGTGCGCCCAGGCGAGCAGATCGGCGAGCTCGCCACCGTTTGTCGGTGAGGAGCTGACGGCAGCAGGGTCGGGGGCGTCGCCGGGGTCCGCGGCAACGACCAGCGGATCGGCGAGGAAGGGTGCTCCCTCTGCGACCGTGGCGAACTTCTGTGAGAACTCGCCGAAGGTGAGGTGCAGCGAGCGGCGCTCGATCAGGCCGAAGGCGGCGGCGTCCCAGAACGCGGTTGCGCCGCCGTTGCCGAGCGCGACCTCGTAGCCGTCGGGCATCGAGAACAGCTCGCGCAGTCCGGCGCGGATCTCGCCGACGAGCGCCTTGACGGGCTTCTGCCGGTGGGAGGTGCCCATCAGCGCGGCGCCCTCGGCGGCGAGCCGCTCGATCCCGGCGGGACGGACCTTCGACGGGCCACACCCGAAGCGTCCGTCGGCAGGCTTGAGCTGCGCGGGGATGAGGAGTGGCTGCTGCTCTGTCGTCGGGCTCGTCGTCATCGGGGCTCCTCGCTCGGTCTGACCCGGAGGCAATGGTCGATTACTGAGGGTGCCCAGGCGCGCGGCGGTGATGAGTCGTCACTTCCCGGTGGTGAACTCCACCCGTGCGCCAGTCGCGACGACGTG
>DAIRTT010000178.1:0-5198 GCA_036803745.1 Solirubrobacteraceae bacterium
CGAGCAGGATGCCGCGGCCGCCGAGCGGCTTCTCGAGCATGAACGCGCCGGCCTGGGTGGCGATCTTGCCCGCGACCTCACTCATCGGCGCCAGAAGCGGCAGGCGCCCCTCGCCGTCCACGACTGTCTCATAGGCGATGCAGGTCGCGCCAGAGCCCATCAGGCTACGTGCCAGATCGGGCTCGGCGGCGAGGTGCAGGTAGGTGAAAAGGGTCTGGCCGTCGCGCAGGAGGCCCACCTCCTCTGGCTGGGGCTCCTTGACCTTGAGCACGAGCTCCGCCTCGCCGAACACCGCCTCCGCGTCGCGCACGATCCGTGCACCCTGGGCGATGAACTGCTCGTCGCTCATCGCGCTGCCCTCGCCGCCTCCCGCCTGCACGAGCACCTCGTGTCCGCGGGTCGTCAGCTCACGTACCCCGGCCGGGGTGATCGCGACCCGGTACTCGTCCGTCTTGATCTCGCTTGGGACACCGATTCTCATCCGCTGCGCGCTCCTTCCGGTGAGGTCTCACCAGGCTGACGCTCCCAGAAGGAGCCTTGACAGGAAAGCTGTCCGATCGCCGCGCTCACCGCGCGAGCTCCCGGCCGCGCAGGGCCAGCCAGAACTCGATGCGGTCGCGCGCGTTGGAGAAGTCTCGGCCGGTCAGCTGCTCGACGCGCCGGATCCGATATCGCAGGGTGTGGCGGTGGCAGAAGAGGGCGTTGGCCGCCTTCTCCCAGTGACCGTTGTTCTCGATGAACACGTCGAGTGAGCGGACCAGCTCGTCGCCGTAGTCGCCCTCGCCCTGTTCGATCGGCCCGAGCACGCTGCGGCAGTAGGAGATCAGCGCCTCGTCGTCCTGGACCGAAAGGAGGAGCTGGAAGGCGCCGAGGTCCTCGTGCGAGGCCACCTCGGGAGCGTCGCCGTTGCGCAGGCGCACCGCCTCCAGTGCGCAGCGCGCCTCGTGGAAGCTCATCCGCAGCGAGTGGGTCGCGGCCACCCGGCTGACCGAGGTGGGAACGGCGCCGAAGCGCGGCACCAGCTCGCTGCGGATCAGCCGCGCCAGCTCGACGGGATCGAGGGCCGGCGAGGCTCCCGCGTCGTTTGCTGCGCCCTCGGCGCCCGCGTCGACGACCGCGCACAGCAGCCCCGCGCGGATCGCCACCAGATTGGGCACGCGGCGGCGCTCGAGGATGCGTTCGACCGCCCAGGCGGCGAGGCTCGGATCGGGCGGGCGGAAGGCGAGCACCGCGACCCGCTCGCCGATCCCGAAGGGTCGCAGGCGCGCCTGCAGGTCCTCGGGATGGAGGTGCCCGGACAGCGCCTCGGCGAGCAGGTCGCCGACCATGTTGCGCTGGAGCATCTCGTAGCGTTCGTCGAGCAGATGCGCGAAGGCCCGCTCGGTGATCGCGATGAACGGCAGCTCGTATGGCACCTCGAACAGCGGGAAGTCCCGCTTGCGAGCCGCCGTCACGAGCGCGGCCGGGATCCGCTTGTGCGCAAACCCGGTGCCGAAGCCCAGGCCTGCGATCTCATGATCGGCCAGGCGCCCGATCAGCTCACGCTGCGATTTCGGGCCGTCGAGCTGGAGGCCGGTCGTCAGCAGCAGCTCGCCGCCTTTCAGCCACGGCGTCGGATCGGCCAGCTCGGTGCTGTGAACGAAGCGGACGTGCGTGCGCGCGGAACTCGCCCCACAGACGAGCTCCAGCCCGAGCTCGGCCGTCAGGCTCTCGACAGTGAGCTCCACCGCGCCATCCGCTCCGACGCCTCGCCCAGGACCGGGCGAAGGATCGACTCGATTTCCTCGAACTGCTCCGGCCCGGCGATCAGCGGCGGCGAGAGCTGCACGATCGGGTCGCCACGGTCGTCGGTCCGGCAGATCAGACCGCGCCCGAACAGCTCGCCCGAGAGGTAGCCGCGCAGCAGCTCCTCGGACTCCTCATCGTTGAAGGTCTCCTTGGTGTCTTTGTCCTTGACCAGCTCGATCGCTTGGAAGTAGCCCGCGCCGCGCACATCACCGACGATCGGGAGATCGCGAAGGCTGTCGAGCATCGCCCGGAAGGCACCTTCGTTGGCGCGCACGTTGGCGCACAGTTCCTCGCGCTGCAGGATGTCGATGTTGGCCATCGCGACCGCGCACGAGACGGGGTGCCCGCCGAACGTGAAGCCGTGGCTGAAGGCCTCCGTGCCGTGCAGGAACGGCTCGGCGATGTGGTCGCCGGCGATGACCGCGCCGAGCGGCGCGTAGGCGGAGCTGATGCCCTTGGCGGTCGTGATCATGTCCGGCTGGTAGCCGAAGCGTTCGCAGCCGAACCAGTGACCGAGACGGCCCCACGAGCAGATCACCTCGTCGGAGATCAGCAGCACGCCGTGGCGGTCGCAGATCTCGCGCACGCGCTGGAAGTAGCCGTCCTGGGGCACGAAGCAGCCGCCGCCGTTCTGGACCGGCTCAAGGATGACCGCGGCGATCGTCTCGGCCCCCTCGAATTCGATCGCCTCCTCGATCGCGTCGGCCGCCCACAGCGGGTCGCGATCCTCCTTCCAGCGGTAGGAGTTCGTGTTCGCCACATGGATGCCGCCCGGCGTCAGCGGCTCAAACGGCGTGCGCAGGGCCTGCAGCCCGGTGGCTGTCAGCGCGCCCATCGAGGTGCCGTGGTAGGCCAGGTTGCGCGAGATCAGCTTGTGGCGGTTGTGTTCGCCCTTGGCATGGTGGTAGGCCTTCGCGAGCTTCCATGCCGACTCGACCGCCTCCGAGCCGCCCGAGGTGAAGAAGACACGGTTTAGGTTGCCCGGCGCGAGGCCGGCGATGCGCGAGGCGAGTTCGATCGACGGCGGGTGCGCGTAGCTCCAGTTGGTGTAGAACGGCAGCTCGTTCATCTGCGCCGCAGCCGCCTTGGCGATCTCCTCGCGGCCGTAGCCGACGTTGACGCAGTACAGCGCCGAGAGCCCGTCCAGGTAGCGCTTGCCGTGCTCGTCGTAGACGTAGCACCCCTCGCCGCGGACGATCACCGGCACCGAGTGATGCTCGTCGTAGGAGCCCATGCGGGTGAAGTGCATCCACAGGTTGCGCCGGGCCATCTCCTGGAGACGGTCGGGGTGATCCTCCGGCAGCGCCACGCCCGAGGGGCCGGGGGCCCACGTGGTCGCGGTCCCGATGCCACCCGTGTCGGGGGCGGGCGTCTGATTCAGATCGGCGGAGCTGGCCATGGATTCCTCTCCCTCGTGAGCGGCTATCTAGACACTTGGGACAAACAATAACGTCGCCCCATGGCCGTCTCAATGACGAGTCCGGTCAAGACACCTCGAGGCGATTGTACGGGATGTACACACGGCCCGTCTGCTTTTGGGGATCACGCCCCTTGCGCCTCCGCCGCCCGAACGCATAGCTTTCGCAACACAGTCGCTGCCCGCGCCCAGACAGGAGGAGCCATGGCCGTCGAAGGTACAGCCGTAACCGGGGGGCAACACCCCAACGGCGTGATGGACAAGGGCCTGAAGAAGGGCGCGATCGGATACATCTCCAACGTCGTCATCGGCGTCGCCTCGACCGCGCCGGCGTACTCGCTGGCGGCGACCCTGGGCTTCGTCGTGGCGGTCAAGGGCGTCGGTGTCCACGCCCCCGCCGTCCTGCTCGTCGCCTTCGTGCCGATGCTGCTGATCGCCTCGGCCTATAAGTACTTCAACAAAGCCGATCCCGACGCCGGCACGACGTTCGCGTGGACGACGCGCGCGTTCGGTCCGATGACCGGATGGATCAACGGCTGGGCCATCTTCCTGGCGGACGTGATCGTCATGGCCTCGCTGTCGGACATCGCGGCCATCTACACCTTCAAGCTGTTCGGCTTCACCGCACTCGGCGAATCCAAAGCCGCCATCATCATCGCCGCGGTCCTGTGGATCGCCCTGATGACATGGATCTGCTATCGCGGCATCGAGCTCTCCGCCCGCATCCAGACCGTGCTCCTCGGCACCGAGGTCGCGATCCTCGGGATCTTCGCCGTCGTCGCCTTCGTCAAGGTCTACGGCAGCCACCCGCCGTCGGGCTCGATCAAGCCCGGCCTCGATTGGATCAACCCGTTCTCGCTGAGCTTCGGCGATCTGGCCGATGCGGTGCTGCTCGCGTTCTTCATCTACTGGGGGTGGGATTCGGGGGTCGCGGTCAACGAGGAGTCCGAGGATCCAGCCGAGGGACCGGGGAAGGCCGCCGTGCTCTCGACCGTCCTGCTCGTCCTGATCTATGTGGTCGTGACCGCTGCGGCACAGTCCTTCCACGGCGTCGGCTTCCTGACAGCCGAAGGCAACAAGGAAGACGTGCTCAACGCGCTCGGCAGCGGCGTACTGGGAGGCACGCTCAACAAGCTGCTGATCATCACCGTGCTCACCTCGGCCTCGGCCTCTACGCAGACCACGATCCTGCCGACGGCTCGCACGACGCTCTCGATGGCCCACTGGAAAGCCGTCACCTCGCTGCTCTCGCGCGTTCACAAGAGATACCTCACGCCCACCGTCTCGACGTTGGGCTTCGGTGCGCTGTCGATCGTCGTCACGGTCATCCTGCTCCTCCTCTCCGAAAGCGTTCTCGAAGACTCGATCGCGGCGATCGGGTTCCCGATCTGCTTCTACTACGGCTTCACCGGCTTCGCCTGTGCGGTCTACTACCGCAAGGAGCTGGGCAAGAGCCTGCGCAACTTCCTCCTGCTGGGAGCGGGGCCGTTCGTCGGCGGGGTGCTCATGTTCGCCGTCGGCGTCAAGGCGGCGTTCTATTACGGCAAGGCCGAAAACGTCTCCTCCAAGCCGATCCTCGGCATCACGCTGCCGCTGTGGATGGGCATCGGCGGCCTGATCCTGGGGGGGCTCATCGCACTCGCCTCCCGGCCCGTGTTCAAAGAGTTCTTCTCGCGCAAGCCCGAAACGGCTCCGCCCGGAATTCTCGACCGGCCGATCACCGCGATCCCACCGCAGGTCGACTTCTAGACCGGACCGCTCCCGTCTGCGGGGCCACGATTGGTGGGTGTGGGAGGCTCGCGCGTCGTGAGACAGCGGCCGGTGCTGGCCGGACGCGAGCGACACGGGCAGAGCCCCCGCCGCCGGCGCTACTCGGTCGGCTCGAGCTCCATCTGCCCGTGGGGTGAGCCCATCTCGGCGAGCAGCTCGAGGAACGGGGCCGGGGGGAACGCCTCGGGGCCGAGCACGCCGGTGCCCTTCCAGTCGCCGCGGT
>DAIRTT010000179.1:0-5191 GCA_036803745.1 Solirubrobacteraceae bacterium
CGCTGCTCGTCGAAGACGCCGTAGTTGGGCAGGTAGACCTTGCGGTAGATCGCGTTGACCCCTCCGCCGGCCAGCACGGCCGCCGCGTTGTAGACGTCCTGCGCCCGCTCCGGGAAGCCGACGATCGCCACGATCTCACGGGCCTGGAGCGCCAGCTCGCGCAGCGCTGCCGCCGCGTCGGCGAGGAAGTGCTCCTTGAGCAGCAGATCCTCGGGCGGGTAGCCCGTCAGGGCGAGCTCTGGAAACAGCACCAGATCGGCGCCCGAAGCCACCGCGCTGCCCATACCCACGCGGATCAGCTCCGCGTTGCCGGCGATGTCGCCGACGGTCGGGTTCATCTGGCAGAGGGCTAGGCGCATCAGTGGGGAGAGAGTACTGTCGCCTGACAAACACGAGGAGAGGCCACGACATGGCTGTTGGGATCAGGCTGAAGTTCAGCGGCGGGACACAGGCGAACTACGACGCCGCCCACGCGGTGATGGAGATAGACACCGATCGGCCCGCAGGCATGATCGTGCACTCAGCCGGACCGGTCGACGGCGGCTGGGGCGTCATCGACTTCTGGGAGTCCCGCGATGCATTCGACGCGTTCGTGGGCGAGCGCCTGATGCCCCGCCTGCACGGGCTCGGTGACAAGGGGTTCCCCAACCCGCCGGACGTCAAGGAGTTCGCCGTCCACAACCTCCAGGTCTAGGCGCCCGCAGCCCGCCGGCCGCCGTCTCAGCTGGCGCCGGCGGACTTGCGCGAGGAGCGGCCGCCGTTGGAGGTACTGGCGGCGCTCGCGCGCGCCGCGGTCGATCGCTTGGATGCCGTCCGTCGCGCGGGCCGCGGCTTTGCCGTGCGCACTCCCGCGGCGCGAGACAGCGCCTTGACCGCCCAGCGGAGATCGTCGGCGATCGACTCGAGCTCGGGAAGCGCGTCGTAGTCGGCCAGCAGGCCGAAGCCGAGATGGCCGTCGTAGCTCATGACTGCGATCCCGAGCGCCTGACGCTGGGCGAGTGGCACGACGGGATACAGGATCTCGAGCTTGCGACCCAGCAGATAGAGCGGGAACTGGGGGCCGGGGACGTTTGTGACGACCAGGTTGAAGAATGGCTGGCGGGCCTGCAGCCGGGCGGCCTGGCTGAGGATCGTCGGCGGTGCGAAGCCGGCCAGGTTGGTGAGCACCTGCGCGCCGACCGCCTGCCCCGACTTCTTCAGGTCATCCATCGCCGCGGCGATCGTGCGCAGGCAGTCGGCCGGGTTCTCGACGCCCACGGGCAGCGGCGCCCACATCGCGGCGACCTGATTGCCGAGCGCGCCACGCTGAGCGGTGCTCCGCACCGACACGGGCACCATCGCCTTCAGGACGAGGCCATCGGTGTCGTGTCCATGCCGGCGCAGGTAGCGGCCGAGCGCGAGAGCCACGGATGCGAGCACGGCGTCGTTGAGGGTCCCTCCGAGCGAGTCCTTGATCGCCTTGAGGTTGGCGAGGTCGGCGTCGAGGAACGTGTATCGCCGGTGCGGCCCGATGTCGACGTTGAACGGGCTGGGCGGCGCCGGGGCGTTGATCCCGGCCAGTGTCGTGGCACCGATGCTCGTGATGCCGTCCTTGATCTGGGTGAGGGCGCGGCGAGGACGGCGCAGCAGCGCGCGGCCGCCGCGCATCATCTCGGCGGGGACGGTCGAGCGCTCGACCAGGGCCTCGCCGAGCAGCTTGGCCGATCCCGGAAGCGGCTGCGCGGTCCAGGGAATCGCCGGGGCGCTCGGCGCCGCGGGCTCGCGTGCCGTGTCGAACAGGACGGTCGTGATGTCCACCCCGGAGACGCCGTCCACGAGGGCGTGATGGGTCTTGGCGACCAACGCGAAGCGCCCGCCGGACATGCTCTCCACGAGCGCGATCTCCCACAGCGGCTTGGAGCGGTCCAGGCGCTGGGAGAACAGCCGGCCCGCCAGCTTCTTGAGGGCGTCGTCGTCGGCCGGACGCGGAAGTGCGGTGTGGCGGATGTGGTAGTAGGGGTTGAAGTGCGGGTCATCGGTCCACACCGGCCGGCCCTGTCCAAGCGGCACGTAGGCCAGGCGCTGGCGATAGCGAGGGACCAGGTGCAGGCGGCTGAGGATGTGATCGACCAGCTGCTCGAGCGTCGGTGCCTTGCCCTCGAAGACCATCACCGACGCGACGTGCATGTGCGCCGCGGAATGATCCTCGAGATGGAGGAACGTCGAGTCCAGTGCCGTCAGGCGATCGGGATTTGCCATCTGCGCCTCGATTCTCGCGGGTGTTCTACGGCGAGTCGCGCCGCCGCGCCACAGATCCGGGCGGCGAGACGACGCTCTCGATCCTACCCCTCCGGCCGATACCGGGTGGCCCGGTCCGGATGACAGCGGAAGACGGATTTTGCTGTTGCAGTCCAGCAAGGAAATGCATAGACTGGCCGGGTGGCCAGTACGGCCATCGGGGAATGGCGACCCGGGGGGCTAACCTCATTCTCCGGCTCTCCGGGTCGCCCTAAGCGCGGGCCGGGGCGCCGTAGTTCGTGACAAACGGCATTTCTGCAGTCTTTTGTGCTGTGTGACGCGAGTCACACAGGCGCGCCGTAGCACCCCCCTACAGTACGAACAGTTGTTCGACTCGCCGAGTCGCGTCCGTTGATGGATGCGATCGGGGGACCCACCGCCGGCCCGCGCAAAAGCGGATCGGATGGGGCGAATCGGCCGCTGCTGCGGCTGTAACGCCCGGCCTGCGCGCGTCCCGTTCGCGTGTCGAGGCCGGGGCGTGAGCCCGACAGCTAACCCCGTAGGCGAAACACAAGGAGGTTCCCAACTGATGTACGTCCCTGCGACGCCCGCGCAGCCTGCGCCGGCGCTGGCCCCGGTCGGCATCGTCTCCGCTGCCTCTGCGGCGATCGCCGCGCCCACCCACACGACCCTCAGGGTCGGCCGGGCGCAGCTCAATATTCTCGGCGGCCACGAGGCCACCATCACGGGCACGCTGACCGAAGCGCGCCACAAGGGTCGCGCCGGAAGGACCGTGGCGCTCCAGGCGCTCGGAAGCCACGGGTGGAGCACGCTCACCCGCGCCCGCACGACCGGCAACGGCCGCTTCAAGCTCCGCTACGCCCCGCACAGCCTGACCAGCGAGATCGTGCGCCTGCGCTTCTCCGGCGACGGCTACGGCCGCCCCGCGCACCGCAGGATCGGCCGGCTCAACATCTATCGCCTCGCCGGCGCCTCCTGGTACGGCGGCGGCGGCGGGCTCGCGTGCGGAGGGTCGCTGTCGAGCTCGACGCTCGGCGTGGCCAACAAGACGCTGCCGTGCGGGACGCTCGTGACCCTGCGCTACAACGGCCGCACGGTTCGCGTGCCCGTGATCGACCGCGGTCCCTATGTGGCAGGCCGTGAATTCGACCTCACCGAAGCCACCAAGCAGGCTCTCGGCTTCGGTGACACGGGGCAGCTGTGGAGCACGGGCTGACCCTGGCGCCGCCGCCGGGTATGGGCAGGTTCATGCAGAGGTTGGCTTTCGGCGCCCACGGTCGTTGAATCACCTGCAATGTCCTCGGCCAGAACACGCACCCAGGTGTGGGCAGACAACCTGGGCGATTGGACGTGGCCCGGTCAGGGCGGCGGCGCGGCGGCAGCCGCCGAAATGCTGCCGCCGGCCTGGGTCCCGGCCTTCCCGCCACGCCACGAATCGGCGGCATCCGCGCCGGCGGCCGACCGTGGCTCCGGTCGCGCGCGGCGCCTGCTCATCGCCGGACTGCTCACCTGCCTCGCGGCCGTCTGCACGGCCCTGGCGCTCAACGGGCAGCTCACGGCCGAGCGGATCCTCGGCCTGGCCCACAGCCACCCGCCGGCCGCCACCACGATCGCCGTCGCCGACCGCACACCCGTCCTGCCGCTGCCGACCTTCGTGCCCTACAGCCACAACTCCAGCGGCAGCGTGGTCGAGAGCACGAGCTACCGGTCGGTGGCACTCCACGGGACAGGCTCCTTCTATGTCTATCTCCCGGCCGGCTACGCCGCCACGAGCAGCCGCTACCCGGTCCTCTACCTGCTCCACGGCAACAGTCAGCCCGCGACCGCGTTCCTCGAACTCGGGCTCCAGGAAGAACTCGACCGGCTGATCGCCGGACACGTGATCCCGCCGATGATCGCGGTCATGATCCAGGGCGGGCCCGGCTCCAACAACTGGCGCAACCTGGGCGCCATGCGCTATGAGAGCTACGTGCTCGAAGTGCAGGAGATGGTCGACCGCTCACTGCCCAGCATCGCCTCCCGCGCCTCTCGCGCGATCGCAGGCGACTCGATGGGCGGCTACGGAGCAATGAACGTCGCCCTCGGCAACCCGTATCGCTTCGGCGTGGTGGAGAGCTGGCTCGGCTTCTTCAACGGCCTCGGCGGCGAGCTGCGGGCGGACAGGCCGATCATCAAGGCGCTCGGCCTGAACGCGTTCGTCTACGGAGGCGAATCGGACAAGATCGCCGACCCGACCGAGAACCGGCCCTTCGCCGCCGCGCTGCGCGCCGCCGGCGCCCACGCTCGCGCCGCCGTCTACCCCGGTGACCACAGCGTGGAAACGCTGCAGGCGCACCTCGCGAGCATGCTCACGTTCGCCGGGCGCTCGCTGGCAAAGCCCTCGGCCCATGCGCCGCACTGACTCGCGGCCGGTGAAGATGCGCCTCGGCGGCGCCGTCGGCGCCTCGGCGCTCGGCGCTCTCGCGATCGGCTCAGCGGCCGCCGGCGCCCTCGCGATCGGAGCACTCGCCATCGGTCGCCTGGCTATCAGACGAGCCGCGATCGGCTCATTGGAGGTCGAGGATCTGAAGGTCCGCAGGCTCGTCGTCGACACCCTCATCGTCGAGGGAAGGGACCAGGGCCCGATGGCCCCCGAGCCGCCCCGGAGCTGATGCGCACACGGGCGCCGCAGCGGGTCCCTGACTGGCCGCGCAGCCAGTAACATCGCTCGCGGCGTTTCGGCCAGAGCGACGAGGGAGGTTCGATGGCGGCTGTGGACAGCGATCTCAAGGACGTGCTCGTCGGTGAGCGCGCGCTGTGGCTCGACGGTCCTCCGCACGAGCTCTTCAAGGAGCTGCGCTCCGGCTGTCCGGTCCACTTCACCTCGCATCTCAGCGAGTTCCCCAACGAGGCCGGCTACTGGTCGGTGACGACGGCCGAGGACGTCCACGCGGTCAGCCGCGACTGGCAGACC
>DAIRTT010000180.1:0-5187 GCA_036803745.1 Solirubrobacteraceae bacterium
GGCCCACGCCCTTGGCGCCCAGATGCTCGCGGATGTAGGCCATCTCGAGGTTCGAAGCGCCGTGCCCGCCAAGCCGCTCGGGAAGCCCCCAACGGAGCCAGCCTGCGGCGTCGGCCCGACGCCTCATCTCCGCCACCAACAGCTCCCACTCCCTGCTCGGGACGCCGTCGTTCTCGAAGTCGGTGCGCGCCCACTCCCGGCGATAGTCGAAGAATCGCGCGTTGTCGCCCTGCTGTTCCAGCGGCTTGATCTCCGCCGCGATGAACTCGTCGAGCGCCACGAGCGTCGCCGCGATCTCATCAGAGGTCCGGCCGTACACGGTCACTGAGCGCTCTGGAGGACAGGCTCGAGGAAATGCTCGAGCAGAGGGTTGACCACATCGGGATGGGTGAAGTTGACGCCGTGGCCGGCTCCGGCCACAACCTCCAGCGTGCCCTGTGGCAGCCCTTCTGCAAGCGCTCGGGCGTGGTCACGGGAGATTGCCGGATCCTGATCGCCCCAGATCACAAGTGCGGGGACATCGAGCTCCGAAAGGCGCGGCGTGAAATCCTGGCGAGTCACGAGCGCACGGTAGATCGCGTGGAGGTTGGCACGGTCCACGCGCTTCCACTTGGCGATCCACTCCTCGCTCTCCGGGCAGTCGGAGCCGATGACAAGCCCGGCGATCGTCTCGGCAAGCTCATCCGTGAGCCCGTCGCTCTCCCACGCGTCGATCAGCGTGTCGTAGACCGCGACCTTCGCAGGCTCCTCTTCCGTCGCCTGGGTCGAGATGAAGACGAGTACCTGCGCGATGCCTGGGTGTCGCACCGCGGCGCGTTGGCTGACGTATCCACCCTGCGACATCCCGACGAACGTGGCACGCGCGATGCCCAGTGATTGTAGGAGACCGAGGAGATCGTCGGCTGAGTCCTCGTAGGTGAAGTCCTCGGACGCCCCGCCGGTCTGCCCGTGGCCGCGCTCGTCCCAGGTGATGCAGCGGTAGGAGCCACGGAGCGCCTGCACCTGGACGTCCCACATCGACGCGTCCATCAGCAGCCCGTGCGAGAAGACGATCACCGGCCCAACACCACCGGTGTCCTCGTAGTGAAGGCGTTGACCTCGAATGTCGATGAACGGCACTGCTGCACCTCGTAGGAGCGTTTGGCCCGCGCGACCGATCGTAGTCGCCCCTCCTGCGTCCGGTAAGGTCCAATTCACCGTCCATGCCCGGGGCCAATCTCATCCTCCCGATCGCGCTGGACCGACGATCGGCCACGCCGCTCAGCCAGCAGCTCCAGGGCGCACTGCGCGACCTCATCGCCCGTGGAGGTCTGCCGGCCGGCAGACTGCTACCTCCGAGTCGTCGGCTCGCGCCGGAGCTCGGCGTCTCGCGCAACGTCGTACTCGACGCCTACGCGCAGCTGCGCCACGAGGGCCTCCTGACGGCCCGCCAGGGGCAAGGAACACGCGTCAAGGCGAGGAGTCGCCCGCGGTCGCTCGCCAAGCAGCAGGCGAAGTGGCGGCTGGACCTCCACCCCGACATCACAGACCTGTCCGCGTTCCCGCGGGTCGCATGGGGTCGTGCGGTCGCCGGCGCACTGCACGATCTCCCCGATCGGGCCCTCGGGTACCGCTCCGCACGCGGCATCCACGAGCTGCGGGTCGAGCTCGCGGCATACCTGGCCAGGACTCGGGGCGTCGTCGCTGGACCGGAGTCCATAGTCGTGTGCGAGGGCCTGATGTCCGCCGTCGGCCTGATCCGCGAGGCTCTGGCGCTCAGGCGGATCGCCGTGCCGCGCGTGGCATATCCCTCGCTGGCAAGCGCGTTACGGCGGAGCGGGCCGCCGACCACATGGCTCGACGTGGATGCCCGCGGCGCCGTCTTCAGCAAGCTGCCACGCACCCCGGGCTGCGCCGCCCTGGTCGAGCCGGCACATCACTACCCGCTCGGCATGCCCATCTCCCCGGAGCGCACGGACATGCTGCTGGGGTGGGCGAGCGACCATGGCGGGCTAATCCTCGAGAGCGATGCGAACGCGGACCTGCACCACGGCGGTCCAGGGCCTCCGGCACTGCAGGGCCGAATTCCCGACGCGTGCCTGTTGATCGGCTCGGTGAGCCGCGTGCTCGCTCCCGGCCTGCGGTTGGGATGGATCGTCGCGCCGCCTGCCCTTGCCACGATGCTCGCCCGCCACAAGGCGGGCACCGAGCCAGCTTCCCCGGTGATCGACCAGATGGCGTTCGCGCGCTTCCTCGCCGACGGCGAGCTCGATCGACATCTTCGCGGCCTGCGCTCCGGCTACCGCCGCCGCTCGAAGGCATTCTCATCGGCGCTGGAGGCGGAGCTGCCCGACTGCTCGGTCACGGCACCGCCGAGCGGATTCCACGTCATCATCGAGCTTCCGGCCGGGGTCCAGGAGCAGGCGGTTGTGGGCGCTGCCGCGCGGTCACGCGTCAGGCTGTCTGGCCTGGGCGAGCACGTGCTCCACGGGCCGCCGCTCCTGCCAGCCCTGCTCGCCGGGTACGGCGCCCTGCCCGACCCGTCGGCACGGCGCGCCGCGGCCGCCATCCGTCGGGCGATCTCAGCTGCGTCCTAGCCTGCGTTCGCCGGCGGCGGTGCGCTCCCGCGCTCGTTGGCCCGAAGCTCGTGCTTGGCGACGGCGAGCAGATGCACCTCGTCGGCTCCGTCGCCAATCCGCAGTGCCCGTCCCACCACCCACATCCGCGGGAGCGGGGAGTCGTCAGACATGCCAAGCGCCCCGTGCACCTGAATCGCGCGGTCAACCACGTCCTGAATCATCCGTGCCACGTGCACCTTCGCGATCGAGATGTCGCGGTAGGCCGCCCGCTTTCCGTGGAGGTCGATCGTGCGTGCCGCCCGCAGGACCAACAGGCGCCCCGCGTCGAGCGCGATCCGTGCCTCGGCCAGGTGCAGGCGAACGAGCTGCGTGTCCGCGAGCGTCCCCTCGCCGTGCGAACGCTCGCGGGCTCGGCTCGTGGCCAGATGCAGAGCTCGCTCGGCAGCTCCGATCTGACGCATGCAGTGATGGATCCGACCGGGCCCGAGCCGGTCCTGCGCAATCTGAAAGCCATCGCCAACCTCGCCAAGCAGCGCATCGGAGCCGACCCTGCATCGGTCGAAGCGCAGTTCACCGTGACCCGGCCCTGTGGCGTGTCCGAAGACCGGCACCCGGCGAACCATCTCAACTCCCGGTGCGTCCATCGGGACGAGCAACACGCTCAGGCGTCTGTGACGGTCGCCCTGCTCGGCCGTGCGCACCATCAGGATGCAGAGCGATGCACCCACTGCCCCGGAGACGAACCACTTGCGTCCCTCAATTGCCCAGCCATCGCCATCGCGCCGGGCCACCGTTTGGATTCCGGTGGGATCCGAGCTCGCCACGTCGGGCTCGGTGAGGGCGAAGCAGCTCCGGGCTGCGCCGTTCAGCAGCGGATCAAGCCAACGCGCCCGCTGAGCGGGGTCGCCCTTCTCGAGCAGCACCTCCATGTTGCCGGTGTCCGGGAAGTGGCAGTTGAACACCATCGGCGCCCATTCGTCCTGGCCCATCAGCTCGCACAGGTGCCCGTAGTCCACATGCGACAGGCCACCGCCGTGCGCTCGCTGAGCAAGAAACAGATTCCAGAGTCCCGCTTGGCGCGCCTGCTCGCGAAGATCAGCCATGAGCGGCGGGAACGGCTCGGAACCCGCGAGCGCGTCCATCTCCAGTGCCAACTCGGCCGCCCGGGGGAGCACCTCCTCGGCAAGAAATGCACGAAGTCGTTCGGCGAGGTCGGCACCGGCGGCAGACAACGACAGATCGAGATCGCGGGGCTGAAGCACCGCTTCACCGTACGCGCCCGCGGGCCCCGACGCGAGCGCCAATACCGACCGCGCCAAAGGTGCCAATCCGGGTGTCGCAATGCTCATCACGATGGCCTTTCTCGGGTCCTTCGGGAGCCGAGAAGCAACACGGGCCAGCGCCCGGGACGGCGCGATCGGCTAGCTTGCGGCGATGGCCCAGCGCATCCGCCCGATCGCCGGGCGCGTCATCGCGGTGACGGGCGCGGCGCGCGGGATAGGCGCGGCGATCGCGCGTACGCTCGCTGCTCGCGGTGCGCGCGTGGCCTTGGGCGACGTCGACGCGGATGCCGCGCGCGCGACCGCGGCCGAGATCGGCGACGGGGCAGTGGGCTGTGCCCTCGACGTGACCGACGAAGCGTCGTTCCGTGCGTTCCTCGACGAGGCCACCGCATCGCTCGGGCCGATCGACGTGCTTGTGAACAACGCCGGGGTCATGTGGGTCGGCCGCTTCGACGAGGAGCCCGAAGCGGCGGCGCTGCGTCAGTTCGACGTGAACTTCCACGGTGTCGCGCGGGGGATGCGCCTCGCGATCCCGCGGATGCGCAAGCGTGGTAGCGGCCATGTCGTGAACGTCGCGTCGATCGGGAGCAAGGTCGCCGTGGCGGGCGAGGCGAGCTACACGGCGACGAAGCACGCTGTACTGGGCTACAGCGTCGCGGTGCGCGAAGAGCTGCGCGGCACGCCGATAGATCTCAGCATCGTGATGCCCGTCCTGGTCGAGACCGAGCTGGCGGCCGGGACGGCGCCGGGTGGCGTTCCCGCGCTGGCGCCGCAGGACGTCGCGGATGCGGTCCTCGGCGTGCTGCAGCGACCACGATTCGAGGTCTTCGTACCGCAGCGCGTCGCGCTGCTCACGCGCCTGATGGCACTTCTCCCCCAGCCAGGGCGCGACGTGCTGTACCGCCGGCTCGTGCCCGACCAGGCGCGTGACACCGACGCTGCAGCGCGGCGCGGCTACGAGGCACGAACGTTTCCCGGCGACGAGCGCACGCCGCCGGCCTAGACGAACCGGCCGCTCGCGTCCTCCACTCTGAGCAGGCCTCGGCGCCGGGAGGCGCGGCGGCTGCCAGGACCCATGACTACTCGGTGGCCACCGGATCGGGCGTCGGTGACCTCGATCCCGCTTCAGCGGCGGAGCCCTCGTCACGCTTAGCGGGAAGCTTGCTCATCGCGTGCTCGGCGAGTGCGGCGATCGTGAGACTCGGGTTCACGCCGAGGTTCGCCGGGACGGCTGAGCCGTCACACACGAGCAGCCGCTCGTAGCCGAAGACCCGTCCACCGCTGTCGATGACACCGTGCTCGGGGTCTCGGCCGATCACCGCGCCGCCGAGGATGTGGGAGCTGAC
>DAIRTT010000181.1:0-5122 GCA_036803745.1 Solirubrobacteraceae bacterium
GCGCGGAGACCGCCACGCCCGCCGTGGCGAGCGTGGATAGCAAGGGATAGGCTCCGCGGCCACTGTCAAGCATCGGGGGGGTTGCACGGATCTTGGAGCGGGCTCGGCAAATCGGGATCATCGAAGCTGCGGCCGACGCATTGGCCGATCAGGGCGCCTCCGCGGCGGGGGTGTCGGTCGCTGACATCTGCGCCCGCGCGGGCGTCTCGGCGGCGGTCTTCCACCAGGGGTTCGCCGACCGCGACGCGGTGATTCTCGCGGCATTCGATGAGGGCGTCGAGCGGGCGCGCAGCCGCGTGCAGCCGGCGTATGAGTCGGAGCCGCGCTGGCTCGACGCGATCCGGGCAGCCCTCGTCGCGTTCCTGGGATTCGTCGAAGAGGAGCCGGCCCTCGCGCGGCTGGTCGTGATCCACTCGATGGGGGGTGGCGGGCGGCTCCTGCGCCGCCGGGCCGAGATACTGGCCCGCGTCGCCGCGGTCGTCGACGCCGGCCGAGCAGAGACCGCCACGGGCCGTCAGCCTCCCCCTGCCGTGATCGCCGAGGGGGTCGTCGGCGCCGTGCTGGCGGTGCTCTACAACAGGCTGCTCGCCGGCACAGAGAAGCCGATCGACCTGTTCGGCTCGCTCGCGAGCATCGTCGTGCTTCCGTACCTCGGCGCGAGCGTCGCCCGCCGCGAGCTCACACGCCCGGTGCCGAGGCTGCGCTCGGAGGAGCCCTCTCCCGAGGAGGGGCGCCTCGCCGCGCGCGAGCCCGAGGAGAGGCTGACCTACCGGACGGCGCGCGTCCTCGCGGCCATCGGCGGCTACCCGGGTGCGAGCAACCGCGAGGTCGCCGAACGTGCGGGAGTCCTCGACCAGGGCCAGATCTCAAAGCTGCTCGGCCGCCTCGAGGAGCGCGGCCTGATCGAGAAGATCGGCGGCGGTCGAGCGCGTGGAGCGCCCAACTCGTGGCGGCTGACCGAAGCCGGTGAGGTGCTGCGCCGCCGCTCGGCCGCGCTCGAGTAGGCGCCGACCCGAGCGCAGGTGAGGAGTGGCTCCGCGCCGGCGGCATTAGGCTGCTGTGAGTGTCTGCTCCCTTCGGCCTGCTGCTCTCACCGGATCCGCCGTCGCGGCGGGTCGGGGCGCTCGTCGCGCTCCTGAGCGTCGCGCTGTGCACGCTGATCGTCTATCCGCTCAAGCACCTCGCGCCGGTCATCTCGCTGGGCGTCGTCTACCTGCTCGCCGTCCTCGCCGTGTCGGTCATCTGGGGCGCGTGGCTCGGCGTCCTGACAGCGGTGCTGAGCGGGGTCGCGTTCAACTTCTTCCACATCCCGCCGGTGGGCCACCTCGCGATCCGCGACTCGAGCAACTGGGTCGCGCTGGTCGCGTTCCTCGTGGTCGCCGCGTTCGCGAGCTCGGTCGCCGAGGTGACGCGCGCCCGCACCCGCGATGCCGATGAGCGCCGCCAGGAGGCGGACCTGGCGGCTGAGATGGCGCGCCTGCTGCTGCGCGGCGACGATCTCGCCGAGGCCTTGCCGACCGCCGCCGCGCGCCTGGCTCAGACGCTGCGGCTGGGATCGGCCGCGATCGAGATGGAGACGATCGAGGGCGACGAGCGCCGGATCGCCTTCCCGCTGCGGGAGGGCACGGTCAGGCTGGGCACTCTGCTTGTCGCCGGCGACGCCTCCGAGGCCAGCCTGCGCAGGCTGCAGGAGCGCGTCGTGCCGGCTCTCGAGGCGCTTCTGAGCGCGGCGCTCGAGCGGGAGGGATTGCTGGGCGGAGTCGTCGAGACGGCCGCGCTGCGCCGGGCCGACACGATCAAGACGGCTCTGCTCCGTGCCGTCTCCCACGACCTGCGCTCGCCGCTCACGGCGATCTCGGCGGCCGGTGAGGCCGTGGGCTCGCCCTCGCTCTCCCAGGAGGAGCGCGAGGAGATGGCGAACGTCATCCAGGAGGAGGCGCTCCGGCTCTCGCGCCTGGTCGACAACCTGCTCGATCTATCGCGGCTCGAAGCCGGGGCGGCGGAGCCGCGTCGGTCGTGGACGTCGATCGAGGATCTGATCGGCGTCGCGCTCGGCGAGCTGAGCCCGGGCCCCGAGGAGTTCTCGATGTCGCTCGACAGCGACATCCCGCTCATCTGCCTCGACCCCGCCCAGATGGAGCGGGCGTTCGTGAACGTGCTCGAGAACGCCCGTCGTCACTCGGGTGGGCACCCGGTGTCGGTGCGCGCGCGCGCAGTGCGGAGTCTCGCGGGCGCCCGGCGACGCGGCGCCGAGGGGAGCGGGCCGGCGCAGCCGACGGTCGCGGCCGGCGCCGGCGCCGGCACCTCCGGCGACCGTGTGATCGTGAGGATCGTCGACCGCGGGCCGGGCATCCCGCCGGCCCAGCTCGAGCGCGTATTCGAGCCCTTCTACCGCGCCGGCACGCCCGGCGGCGAGCACCGCGGCTCGGGCCTGGGCCTGGCGATCGCCCGCGGCTTCGCCGAGGCGAACGAGGGATCGCTGCACGTCGAGTCGCTGCCGGGACAGGGCGCGACGTTCGTGTTCGAGTTTCCCCTCGGCGTGGCCGGCGAGGAGGAGACGGCGACGCCGGCAGGGGCCGGCGGGAGCGGCTCTCCGCCGACGGTCGCCTCCGCCGGCCTTCGCGAGCCCGCCTCGTGAGCGGCAACCCGCCCGAGGCGCCGGCCAACCCGCCGCGCATCCTCGTCGTCGACGACGAGCCGCAGATAGTGCGTGCGCTGAAGGTCGTGCTCCGCGAGGCCGGATTCCAGGCTGTGCCGGCCGAAACGGCATCCGAGGCGCTCGATCTGGCGGCGGTGCGCCCGCCGCAGGCCGCGATCATCGACCTGGTGCTCCCCGACCTCGACGGCGTCGAGCTGACCCGCAGGCTGCGCGAGTGGAGCGAGATGCCGATCCTCGTGCTCTCGGCCATGGGCGAGGAGGAGCAGAAGGTCAGGGCGCTGGAGGCCGGTGCCGACGACTACATCACCAAGCCGTTCGGCACACGCGAGCTCGTCGCCAGGCTCAACGCCGCCCTGCGCCGTGCGACGGGGGCCGAGGAGGAGCCGGGCATCGAGGTCGACGGGCTGGAGATGGACCTCGCCGCGCGCATCGTCCGGCGCGAAGGCCAGGCCGTTCACCTGACGCCGATCGAGTTCGACCTCCTGCGTACGCTCGCGCGCAACCGCGGAAGGCTGCTGACCCACCGCAAGCTGCTCCTGGAGGTGTGGGGCCCGGGCTACGAAGATGACGTCCAGGCGCTGCGCACTCACATCGCTCGCCTGCGCGCCAAGATCGAGCCGGAGGGCACCGTGCCCCATTACATCGTCACCGACCCGGGAGTCGGCTACCGCTTCGCCGGCTGACCGTCACACAATCGTTATGTGATCCTCTGCGATCGTCACGCGGCTGTGACGCGCGGGCGTCAATAGTGCTGTCCATGGACGTCGTGGCAATTGTTCTCGGGATCGTGGTGTTCGCGCTCCTGCTGCTGATGGTCGAGGGGATCGACCGGATATGACCCCCGCGCTTCCCCTTGGCGCGTTCATCGCGCACATGAGCGGAGCTGACTTCTTCGGCCTCGTCATCGCCGTGCTGGTGATCGCCTACCTCTTCTACGCGCTCATCCGCGGGGAGAAGCTCTGAGATGACGTTCGCAGGCTGGCTGACGATCGTCCTGTTCGCGGTGATCCTCACAGCGCTCGCTTTTTCGCTTGGCGGCTACATGGCGAAGGTGTACACGGGCAAGCGGGTGTTCCTCTCGCCGATCTTCGCCGGGCCGGAGCGGTTCCTGTATCGCATCCTGCGGGTGGACCCAGAGCGCGGGCAGGATTGGAAGTCCTATGCGAAGAGCTTGTTGATCTTCTCGCTCGCGGGGTGGCTGCTGCTGTATGTGATCTTGCGCACCCAGAACGCGTTCTTCGTGCCTCACGGGCTGAACCCGCTGGGGTATCACTCGGCGCCGTGGAACGTCACCTTCAACACGACTTCGTCGTTCCTGACGAACACGAACTGGCAGTACTACAGCGGCGAGACGACGATGAGCTATCTCAGCCAGATGATCGGGCTGACGGTGCAGAACTGGCTCTCAGGCGGCGTCGGGATCGTGGTCGCGGTCGCGTTGATCCGTGGGATCATCGGGCGCTCTGGCAAGAGCCTGGGCAACTTCTGGCAGGACCTGGTGCGCACGGTCCTGTACGTGCTGACGCCGATCTCGGTGCTGGGGGCGCTGGTGCTCGTCTCCCAGGGCGTGATCCAGAACTTCACCACCTATCTCTCGGCGCACACGATCACTGGTCTGTCGCAGTCGATTGCGATGGGGCCGGTCGGCTCCCAGGAGGTGATCAAGCTGCTGAACACCAACGGCGGTGGCTTCTTCAACGTCAACTCGGCTCATCCGTTTGAGAACCCGACGGCGTTCACCAACTTCTTCGAGATGCTGCTCGTGCTGATCATTCCGGCGGCGCTCGTGTTCGCCTATGGGCGGATGACGGGCAACCGCCGTCAGGGCTATGCGATCTACTCGGCGATGATGCTCATGTTCCTGGGCGCCGCGGCCGTCGCCTATGTCGCCGAGGCGCACGGCTCGCCTGCGCAGCACCTCGCGGGCCTGCACACGCATGTCGTCTCCGGCTCGACCGGGGGCAACATGGAAGGCAAGGAGCAGCGTTTCGGGATCGCCGGCTCGGCGCTGTTCGACGTCGTCACCACGGTGACGTCATGTGGCGCTGTGAACAGCGCTATCGAGTCGTTCACGGGCATCGGCGGAGCGGTTCCGATGGCCAACCTGTCGGCCAGCGAGGTGATCTTCGGCGGCGTCGGAACGGGGCTGTACTCGATGCTGCTGTATGTGCTGCTGGCGGTGTTCATCGGTGGGCTGATGGTCGGGCGCACGCCGGAGTGGCTGGGCAAGAAGCTCGAGGCGAGGGAGATCAAGCTCGCGGGCCTGGGGATCCTGATCACGCCGTTGGCGGCGCTGTTCTGCACGGCGATGGCCACGGCGAGCCATGGGGGTCGGGTGTCGATCTCCGAATTGGGGAAGGGTCCGCAGGGTTTCTCGGAGACCTTCTATGCCTATCTCTCCCAGGCGAACAACAACGGGTCGGCGTTCGCGGGCTACACGGGCTTCATCCAGCCGAAGGCCGG
>DAIRTT010000182.1:0-5113 GCA_036803745.1 Solirubrobacteraceae bacterium
CTTCAGATCAACCCGTTCGACCAGCCCAACGTCCAGCAGGCCAAGGACGCGACCAAGCGCGTCCTCGACGGCTACGAGGACGAGCATCGCCTGCCCGCGGTGAGCGACGCCGAGGCCGGGGCCCTGCGCGCGCTGCTGCTCGACCCGCGCCCCCCCTCATATGTCGCGATCATGGCCTACGTCGAGCCGTCGGAGAGCTTCGACGCGGCTGCCGCCGAGCTGCGCCGGGTCATCCGCGCGGCGACCGGAGCGACGACGACGTTCGGCTACGGCCCGCGCTTCCTGCATTCGACCGGCCAGTTCCACAAGGGCGGACCCCCCACCGGGCACTTCCTCCAGCTCATCCATGACGCCGAGGAGGACGTCTCGATTCCGGGGGCGCCGTACACGTTCACGACGCTCAAGAACGCCCAGGCGATCGGCGATCTGCAAACGCTGCGAGAGCTCGGCCTGCCGGCCGAGCGCGTCCGCCTCCGGGGGGAGGATGCCGCGAGCGCCCTGCGCGCGCTGACAGCGAGCCTCGACACCGGGAGACCGGCCGACGAGGGCCAAAACCAAGACAGCCGCCAGAGCGGCGGATAGAGGTGGCCAAGAGATGACCCAGATCGGATTCGTCGGGCTCGGCAAGATGGGCGGCAACATGGTCCGGCGCATCCGCCGGGACTCCGAGAACGAGGTCGTCGCGTTTGACTTCGACGAGAAGGCGGTCCGGCAGGCGGTCAAGAGCGGCGCCTCGGGCGCCGGATCGCTGAAGGACCTCGTCAAGCAGCTCAGCGCGCCGCGAATCGTCTGGATCATGGTGCCGGCGGGACAGCCGACGCAGGACACCGTCGAGAAGCTCGCCACGCTGCTCGACCGCGGCGACATGATCGTCGACGGTGGAAACTCCAAGTGGACCGACGACAAGCGCCGCGCCGAGGAGCTCAAACGGGCGGGGATCGAATACGTCGATGTGGGCGTCTCGGGAGGCGTGTGGGGCCTGGAAGTCGGCTACTGCATGATGGTCGGCGGGCCCCAGAAAGCCGTCAAGCGCCTCTCCCCGATCCTCGACGTGCTCGCGCCCGAGACCAACGAGCAGAGCGCGGCCGCGATCGGCCCCCGCGGCTGGCTGCGCTTCGGAGGATCCGGAGCCGGGCACTACGTCAAGATGGTCCACAACGGCGTCGAGTACGGCCTCATGCAGGCCTACGCAGAGGGCTTCGACCTGTTCGACAAGTCCGAGTACGAGCTCGACAACGCCAAGATCGCCCACCTCTGGGGGCAGGGATCGGTCGTGCGCTCGTGGCTGTGCGAACTGGCCGCGCGAGCGTTCGAGGCCGACGGCAACGACCTCGGCACGATCGAGGGCTTCACCGAGGACTCGGGCGAGGGGCGCTGGACGATCGAGGACGCGACCGCACGCGACGTCCCCACCCCTGTGATCACGGCCTCGCTCTACGCCCGCTTCCGCTCTCGCGGCAACGGCGACTTCTCCGACCGCGTGCTCGCCGCCCTGCGCAACCAGTTCGGCGGACACGCCGTCAAGAGCGCTCCCAGGACCGGGGCGGGCGGGACAGCCAAGCGGCGCGGAGACAGCTGAGCGTGGCCGTCCACACCGACCTCCCGGCGGGCGAGGAGGAGATCGAGAACCCGCTCACGGCGGGCCTCGAGCGCCTTCCTGTGGCGCCCACCACGCTCGTCATCTTCGGCGCGACCGGCGACCTGGCGAGGCGAAAACTCCTGCCGGCTCTCTACAACCTCGCCCACGACGGCGCCCTGCCCGAGCGCTTCAACCTCGTGGGCGTCTCGCGCAAAGAAAAAGAGCACGATGACTACCGGGCCGAGTGCGAGGAAGCGATCCGGCGATTCTCGCGCCGCACCCCCGACCCGGACGTGCTCGCGGGCCTGCTCGAACACGTCAAGTACGTCCCCGGCACGTTCGACGAAGACGCCGCCTACAGCCAGCTGAGGTCCGTCCTCGACGAGTTCGAGCGCGAAGCCGGCGAGACGCTCAACCGCGCCTTCTACCTGTCGACCGCCCCTGGCTTCTTCCCCGTCATCGTCGAGCAACTCGGCGCCTCGGAGCTCGCGAGCCATGAGGGCGGGGAGGTCCGTGTGATCATCGAGAAGCCGTTCGGCACAACGCTCGCGGAGGCGCGGGAGCTCAACCGCAAGGTGCTCGCGATCTTCGATGAGGCCCAGGTGTTCCGGATCGACCACTACCTCGGCAAGGAGACCGTCCAGAACATGATGGCCTTCCGGTTCGCCAACGGGATGTTCGAGCCGCTGTGGAACCGCAACTACATCGACAGCGTGCAGATCACCGCCGCCGAGGATCTGGGGATCGGCTCGCGGGCCGACTACTACGACAGCTCCGGCGCCCTGCGCGACCTGATCCAGAACCACATGCTCCAGCTCCTCTGCCACGTCGCCATGGAGCCGCCGGTCAGCTTCACCGCCGAAGAGGTCCGCAACGAGAAGGTCAAGGTGCTGCAGGCGATCCCCCAGCCGTCGCCCGCCGAGATCCCGGAGATGTCGGTGCGCGCGCAGTATGGCCCCGGCCACGCGGGCGGCGACGACGTGCCCGGATACCTCCAGGAGGAGGGCGTCCCCGAGGGCTCGACAACCGAGACGTATGCGGCGCTGCGCCTCCATGTCGACAACTGGCGCTGGGCGGGCGTGCCCTTCTACCTGCGCACGGGCAAGCGCCTCGCGCGCAAGATCACCGAGATCGCCGTCACGCTCAAGCCGGTCCCCCACCTTGCGTTCAGCCAGCAGGGCTCCCTCGGCGTGCAGCCCAATCAGCTCGTCCTGACCCTGCAGCCGAACGAGGGCGTCTCGCTGCGCCTCGGCGCCAAGATCCCAGGTACGCGCATGATCATCCGGCCGGTCAACATGGAGTTCCAGTACGGAACGGCCTTCCTGTCGCAGTCGCCGGAGGCCTACGAGCGCCTGATCACCGACGCGATGCGAGGGGACGCGACGCTCTTCACTCGCAACGACGAGGTCGAGGCGCAGTGGCGCATCTGCGACCCGATCGTCAAATACTGGATGCCCACCCACCCGCAGGAGCCGGGCCCGCTGCCCAGCTACGAAGCCGGGTCGCAGGGACCGGCCGAGGCCGACGGGCTGCTGCGCGAGGACGATCGCTGGCGCGCGATCTGATGAGCCGCAGCGACGCGGTCTGGAGCGAGCAGGGCACGACACCCGACGCGATCGAAGCGGCGCTGCGCAGGCTGCTGATCGAGGTCCACGCGGAAAACGAGAGCTTCGTGCCCGCGCGGGTGCTCAACATGATCGCGTTCGTCGACCGAGAATGGACCGGCGAAATCGCCAACCGGCTGCGCGGCGTCGGGCGCTACCACGCGTCACGGCTGGTCGTGCTCGCCTACGAGCCGGGCCGCGAGCGGCTCGACGCGCGCGTGATGATCGCCGCCGACGACGAGCCCGCGCCCGGTGAGCTGGCGCTGCTGCGCGAGACGGTCGTGGTCGAACTGGGAGACCGCCATCTCGACGACCTCCTGACGATCGCCGACCCGCTTGTGGTGACCGACCTGCCGACGCTGCTGTGGTCCCCGCACGGGCACCACGAGATCGTGACCGAGCTGCTGGCCCTCTCCCAGGCGATCCTGCTCGACTCGGTCGACGAGCCGGCGGCCTCGGACGCGCTCGACCGTGCATGCGAGCTGAGCGAGGACCTCTACGTGGTCGATCTCGCGTGGCTGCGCACGACGCCCTGGCGCGAGCGCCTGGCCGCAAGCTTCGACCCGCCGGCTCTGCGCCGAGAGCTGCAGACGATCACCGGCGTGACGATCCGGCACCACCCGGCCTCTACCGTCGCGGCGATGCTGCTGGCCGGCTGGATGGCCTCGCGGCTCGGCTGGGAGGCCAGCCCGCTGCTCGCCGAGGGCGAGGCGCTCATCGGCGAGGCCCACGCCGGCCGATCCTCGGTCGCCCGCCAGGACGTCGCCCTGCGCCTGGAGGCCGCCCCGGAGCTGCAGATCCGCGGCCTGGAGGGGCTGACCCTGAACACGGCCTCCGGCCGCGAGCTGCAGCTCGGCCGCGGGCCCGGCGGTCTCCGCGCGCGCACGCGCAACCCACGCGGCGAGGAGCGGACGTGGACGATCCCCGGAGCCTCGCGCGGCGAGACGGGCGTGCTCGGAGAGGGGATACGCCAGGCCCTCTTGCGGGACCCGACCTATGTGCCGGCGCTGCGGGCGGCCCGCGCGATGATCTCGTGACGCGCCTGACGACCTGCCTCGACGCGGACGCGGTCGCCGTCAGGGCCGCCGCGCTGGTCCGCCAGACGCTCTCACGCGCCCGCGAGGAGCGCGGGACCGCGCATGTCGCGCTCAGCGGAGGCACGACACCCGGGCGCACCTACGAACTGCTGGGAGCCGAGCCGAGTGATCTGCAGGACGTCGAGATCTGGTTTGCCGACGAGCGCTGCGTGGCCCCCGATGACAAGGACAGCAACTACCTGCTGGTCGCCCGGACGCTGCTCGAGCCGGCGGCCATCCCGGCCGGGCGAGTCCACCGCATGCAGGGCGAGCTCGGCCCCCACGACGGCGCCCTCGCCTACGCCCACGAGCTCAGCCGGGGCGCGCCCGCCGACGATCGCGGCGTGCCGGTCATCGACGTGGCGATCCTCGGCATCGGACCGGACGGACACATCGCCTCGCTGTTCCCGGGCGCGTGGACGCTGCGCGCGGACGAGTCCGAGACGTGTCTCGGCATCGAGGACTCGCCCAAGCCGCCCCCCGAGCGGATCACGCTGAGCCTCTCGGTGCTGCGCGCCGCGCGCGGCTGCCTGCTGCTGGCGACCGGCGCCGGCAAGGCCGACGCCGTCAGCGCGATGCTCAGCGAGCCGAGCCGACATGTGCCCGCGAGCATGCTCAGGCGCGAGCGCCTGACGGTGATCGTCGACGACGCCGCCGCGCCGCCCGGCCCGCGCCCGTGAGCGACCTCGGCAACGGCGGTGGCGAGGTGGTGCTCGTCCGCCACGCCGAAACCGAGTGGAGCCGCGCAGGCCGCCACACGGGCCGGAGCGACATCCCCCTGACCGACGACGGGCGCTCCGCGGCGCGGGCGCTGGCCCGCCGGCTTGCCGCACGCTCCTTCTCCCATGTGCTCG
>DAIRTT010000183.1:0-5066 GCA_036803745.1 Solirubrobacteraceae bacterium
TGTCGGGCCTGACGATGGCCGAACACTTCCGCGACGAGGGTCAGGACGTGCTGCTGTTCATCGACAACATCTTCCGCTTCGTGCAGGCGGGCTCCGAGGTCTCGGCGCTGCTCGGGCGGATGCCCTCTCAGGTCGGCTACCAGCCGACGCTCGAGACCGAGATGGGTCAGCTGCAGGAGCGCATCACCTCGACGCGGAGCGGCTCGGTCACCTCGGTGCAGGCGATCTACGTGCCGGCCGACGACTACACCGACCCGGCCCCGGCCTCGGTGTTCGCGCACCTCAACGCGACCACGGCGCTCTCTCGGGCGATCTCCGAAAAAGGCATCTACCCTGCGGTCGACCCGCTCGATTCGACCTCGACGATCCTCAAGGCCGACATCCTCGGCGAGGACCACTTCCGCGTCGCCAACCGCGTCAAGGAGGTGCTGCAGCGCTACAAGGAGCTGCAGGACATCATCGCGATCCTCGGCATCGACGAGCTCTCCGACGAGGACAAGCTCACGGTGCAGCGAGCCCGCAAGATCGAGCGCTTCCTCTCACAGCCCTTCTTCGTCGCCGAACAGTTCACCGGCACGCCGGGCGCTTACGTGAAAATCGAGGACACGATCCGTGGCTTCGAGGAGATCCTCGACGGCAAGCACGACGAGGTGCCCGAGAGCGCCTTCTTCCTCAAGGGCACGATCGAGCAAGTCGTCGAGTCGGTCAAGCAGTAGACGATGGCTCGTACGAAATTCCAAGCAGAAGTGCTGACTCCCGAGGGCGAGGTGTTCGCGGAGGAGATCGAGATGATCTCCACGCGGACCGCGGTCGGCTCTATCGGCATCCTCGCCGGCCACGAGCCGGTCCTGGCGATGCTCGAACCGACAGAGCTGCGGCTGTATCGCTCGGAGACCGATGTAGTGCGCTTCGCCCAGGCCGAGGGCTACCTCCAGTTCGCAGAGAACCGCGCCCTGGTGCTCGTCGAGGAGGCGATCGCCCCCGAGAAGCTCGACCGTGCGACGTTCGAGACGAAGCTCTCCGAGGCCCGCTCGGCAGCCGATCGCGCCGAGGAGGCCACCGAGGAGAAGGCCCGCTCGCTGCGCGACGTCCGCCGCTACGAGGCATTCCTGTCCGTCGGACAGTAGGGCCGGACGAGGTCGGCTCCTCGGACGCCCCCACCGACTAGCCTTCGCCGCCTCATGAGCGCCGCCCAACAGCCAATCGGAGTGATCGGCACCGGCTACGTCGGCCTGGTGACCGCCGCCGGCTTCGCCGAGCTCGGCAGCGATGTCTGGTGCGTGGACATCGATGCCGAGAAGATCGAGCGCCTGCGCCGCGGCGAGGTCCCGATCTACGAGCCCGGCCTCGAGGATCTGCTCGCTCGCAACGCCGAGCGCCTGCACTTCTCGACCGACCTCGGCGACGCGCTCGAGCACGCGCGCCTGCTGTTCGTCGCCGTCGGCACGCCCCCCACGTACTCGGGCGACGCCGACCTCTCGGCCGTCCACGCGGTCGTCGGCTCGATCCCCGCCTCCGACCGTCACGCGCTCGTGATGAAGTCGACCGTTCCATGCGGCACAGGCGCCTCGCTGCGCCGGGTCTTCGGCGAGCAGGACAAGGGCGGCCTGGACTACGTGTCCTGCCCCGAGTTCCTCAAGGAGGGCTCGGCCGTCGAGGATTTCCTGCATCCCGACCGGGTCGTCGTCGGCGACGCCGGCGGCTGGGCGGGCGACGCCGTCGCGGAGCTCTACTCGCCTCTGAAGGCGCCGCTCGTGCGGACCGACATCGCGAGCGCCGAGATGGTCAAGCTCGCCTCAAACGCCTTCCTCGCGACCAAGATCTCGTTCATCAATGAGATCGCCAACGTGTGCGAGGAGACCGGAGCCGACGTCGTCGAGGTCGCCCGTGGCATGGGCCTGGACGATCGCATCGGCGCCAAGTTCCTGCAGGCCGGCATCGGCTTCGGCGGAAGCTGCTTCCCCAAGGACGTCGACGCGCTCAAGCAGCTGGCGGGAAACTCGGGCTATCACTTCCAGCTCCTGACCGCCGTGATCGAGGTCAACGATCTGCAGAAGCGTCGCGTGATCGGCAAGCTCCAGCGCCACCTGGGCACCCTCGCGGGCAGGCGCATCGCGCTGCTCGGACTGGCCTTCAAGCCGAACACCGACGACATGCGAGAGGCCTCCTCGCTGGTGCTCTCGGCGCGCCTGCACGCCGACGGCGCGACTGTCAGCGCGTACGACCCGGTCGCCGAGGAGCAGGCACGCAAGCTCGTCTCGGGAATCGACTTCGCCTCCTCGCCGCAGGCGGCCCTGGCGGGTGCCGACGCGGCCGTCCTCGTGACCGAGTGGCGCGAGCTCGTCGAACTCGATTGGGCGCAGGTCGCTCAGAACATGGCCGGGACCCTCGTGATCGACGGGCGCAACGCCCTCGATCCGACGGCTGTGCGGGCCGCGGGCCTCGTCTACGAGGGCATTGGACGACGGTGAGCCGATGCAGGCGGTGATCCTCGTCGGCGGTCAGGGCACCCGCCTGCGGCCGTTGACCAGCTCCGTGCCCAAGCCGATCGTCCAGCTCGTCGACCGGCCGTTCATCTCGTTCATGCTCGAGTGGCTGCGCGGCCACGGCGTCGATGACGTGATCATGTCCTGCGGCTTTCTCGCCGACAGCGTCCGCGCGGTGCTCGGCGACGGCTCTGATCTCGGGATCCGGCTGCGCTTCGTCGAGGAGTCCGAGCCGCGTGGGACCGCGGGAGCGCTGAAGATGGCCGAGCCGATGCTCGACGAGCGTTTCCTGATGCTCAACGGCGACGTCCTGACCGACATCGACCTGGGCGCCCAGATCGCCCAGCACGAGCGCACCGGGGCGCGGGCGACGCTCTCGCTCGTCCCGGTTGCCGATCCGAGCGCCTATGGGGTGGTGGTGCTCGAGGACGACCGAGCGGTCCGTGACTTCGTCGAGAAGCCCGGCCCCGGCGAGGTCGACTCGAACCTGATCAGCGCGGGCGCCTACGTCCTCGATCGCAGCATCCTCGAGCTCGTCGAGCCTGGCCGCAACGTCTCGATCGAGCGCGAGGTGTGGCCGCGGCTGATCGGTGACGGCCTGTATGGCTTCCCCTCGGAGAGCTACTGGCTCGACATCGGCATGCCCGCGCGCTACCTGCAGGGGACCTTCGACATCATCGAGGGCAACGTCGAGACAGCCGTCCGTGAGCGGCTCGGCTCCGGCTGGCTGGCGATCGACGAGAGCGCGCGCGTGCTTGGCCGGGCGGTCCCTCCGGCCGTGATCGAGGCGGGAGTCGTGATCGCCGAGGGCGCCCACGTCGGCAGCCTGGTCGTGCTCGGACGCGACGTCTCGGTGGGCGCGGGCAGCGTCGTCGAGCGCGCCGTTATCCTTGCAGGGACGCAGATCGGCGAAGGCTGTGAGTTGAGGGACTGCATCGTCGCCGCCGGCTGTCGGGTCGGGGCGCGCACCAAGATCACGGGCGGGGCCGTTCTCGGAGACGGGGCGGTGATCGGAGCGGACAACGTGATCACCCGTGGGGCGCGTATCTTCCCCGGAGTACACCTGCCGGACGGGGCGATCGAGTTCTAGCAGGGTCGCGTTGCAGGGCAGGCCAATCCACATGATTTCCACCAGACCCCAGGAGGCAGGCAGCAGATGAGCGACAGCGGCGCCACCGCGACACCGATCGCCGGAGAGCTCTCGCGCGCGGAAATTGCACGCGTCGACCCCTCCGACCAGCTCGGCGACGTCCTCGCTCTGCCCGAGCACCTGCGCGACGCCCTCTGGCGCGTCGAGTCGGCGATCATGCAGGACTGGGACACGCCGGCCGGTCTGGTCGTCGCCGGCATGGGCGGTTCGGCGATCGGCGGCGCGCTCGCTCGCGCGGCGCTCGGTGACCACGCCTCGCGACCGATCTTCGTGACGCGCGCCTACGGCATCCCGACGTGGACGACGCCCGACACGATGGTCCTGTGCGCAAGCTACTCGGGCGACACCGAGGAGACGCTCGCCTGCTACGAGTCGGCCGGGGCGCTCGGCGCCAAGCGGACGGTCGTTACGACCGGCGGTCGCCTTGCCGAGATGGCACGCGCCGACGGTGTGCCCGTGATTCCCCTGCCGGGCGGTTTCCAGCCGCGCGCTGCGGTCGCCTACATGATCGTCGCGGCCCTCGAGGTGGCGGCGCTGTGCGGCGCCGGGCCTCGTCTGACGGCCGAGATCGACGTGGCGGCCTCGCACATCCAGCAGCTCGTGGCGGAGTGGGGCCCCGACGCGGCCGAGGACTCGCTGGCCAAGGAGGTTGCCCGCGGCCTGCTCGGGACGATCCCCGTGATCGCGGGCGCGGGGCTGACGACGCCGATCGCCTACCGCTGGAAGACCCAGGTCAACGAGAACGCCAAGCAGCCCTGCTTCTGGCACGAACTTCCCGAGCTCGATCACAACGAGATCGTCGGATGGGAGGGCGCCCCCGAGCTGGGACGCTTCTCGGCCGTCTTCCTCGACGACTCCGACGCCCATCCGCGCGTCAAGGAGCGGATGAACGTGACCGAGCGCCTGATCGCCGGCAGCGCTGCCGCCAGCTTCCGTCTGGAGACCCGAGGCGAGACGGCGATCGAGCGGGTCATCTCGCTCGTGTTTCTCGGCGATCTCGTCTCGATCTACCTGGCCGCCCTGCGGGGTGTCGACCCGGGGCCCGTGAGGGTCATCGACGAGCTCAAGGCCGCGCTCGCAGAGCGCTAGACGGCCTGGGCTCTGTGATACGGTCGAGGCCGGCCGAGGAGCGCTGCGACGGGCTCCGATCCGCCACGCTCGGCCTCTCTGCAGCAAGGGCGCTCGCCTGACCGGACAGGAGGATTCGTCATGTCCGCAATGACACCCACCGCAGTTGCCAACGACTTCAAGGTCGCCGACCTCTCGCTAGCCGAGTTCGGACGCAAGGAGATCACGCTCGCCGAGCACGAGATGCCCGGGCTGATGTCGATCCGCCGCGAGTACGCCGATGCCCAGCCGCTCGCCGGCGCGCGCGTCACCGGCTCGCTGCACATGACCATCCAGACGGCCGTGCTGATCGAGACGCTGAC
>DAIRTT010000184.1:0-5013 GCA_036803745.1 Solirubrobacteraceae bacterium
CCCGCGGCACCTGCCGCCATCGCCGCTCGCCAGCGCGGACGAGCGCGCGCAGGTGGGTCACGCGATCTTCGACGAGCTGATGCTCGACGGGGACGAGGCGCTGATGGACGTGCAGCTCACGACGGAGGTCTCCGATCAGGACCCCGTGACGGCGCTGCTGGAGGCGGCGCAGCGCCACGGCGCCACGGCGATCGTGCTCGGCTGCGAGCAGCACTCGCGCCTGCACCGCGCGCTCGGCGTGGTCACAAGCGAGCTGCTGCAGCGCTCCCCCGTGCCCGTGATCTCCGTGCCGGCCGGCGTCGACTCCCAGTAGGCGCCCGCGGGCACCTCACCGGGCGGGGGCGGGCGCAGCGGGCAGCTGCCGCGACGGTGACGGCGGCGCGCGATGATGTGCGCGTGCGCTGCGCTCCGGCTCCCTCCCCCTCGCGCGCGCGTGCGCTGCGGGCGCTCCTCTGCGCGCTCGCGGCGGCGGTCGCGCTCGCGCTCGCGGCGGGCTGCGGCAGCGCCGCGCCGGGCGCCGCGCTGTCGGTGGGCGCGACCGCCGGTCTGCCGCGCTCGTCGGCCTCCCACGTGATCGTCGTGGTGATGGAGAACGCTGAGTACGGAGAAGTCATCGGCAGCACCGAAGCTCCGTACGTGAATGCGCTCGCCCGCCGCTACGGCCTGGCGCGCTCCAGCTACGCGATCGCCCACCCCTCGCTGCCGAACTACCTCGCGCTCACGAGCGGCGCCACGCACGGGATCAGCTCGGACTGCACCGGGTGCGCAGTCTCGGCGCGCAACATCGTCGATCAGCTGGAGGGGGCGGGTATCTCCTGGGGCGCCTACCTGGAGGGCGCGCCGGCACCCTGCTTTCGCGGCGCCGAAGCCGGCGGCTATGCCAAGAAGCACAACCCCTTCATCTACTACCGCGACATCGCCGCCTCGCCCGCGCGCTGCGGTCGGCTCGTCGGCTTCGGAGCGCTCGCCGCCGGCCTGCGCGCGGGGCGGCTGCCGGCCTACACGTGGATCTCGCCGAACCTGTGCGACGACGGCCACGACTGCGGCGTGGCGGCGGGCGACCGCTTCCTCGCGCGGACCGTCCCCGCCCTGCTGCGCGAGCTCGGCCCGCACGGCCTGCTGGTGCTGACGTGGGACGAGGGCGTCTCCGACGCCACCTGCTGCGCGGGCGCATCGGGTGGGCGAATCGCCACGATCCTCGCGGGGCCGACGGTCAGGGCCGGCAGCCGCTCGAGCGCGCCGGTCGACCACTACGGCGTCCTCGCGACGATCGAGCGGGCGCTCGGGCTGCCCGCGCTCGCCCACGCGGCCGACCCGCGCAGCGGCGGCGCGGTCCCGCTGCTGGCGAGTGCACCCCGAGTCCCCTGAAAGCGCGGCGCAGCCCGCACCTACAATGGGCCGCCCGATGACCGAGCCGAGAACATCCATGAGCGCAGCGCTGATCCCGAGCCGCGAGGTCGACCCGCGCCAGGATCTTCCGGCTCTCGAGCTCGACGTGCTCGAGCGCTGGCGCGAGCGCGACGTGTTCGCCGAGTCGCTGCGCCTGCGCGCCGACGCCAGGCAGTGGGTCTTCTATGAGGGCCCCCCGACGGCCAACGGGCCGCCGGGCTCCCACCACGTGCTCTCGCGCGTCTTCAAGGACATCTACCCGCGCTTTCAGACGATGCGCGGATACCGGGTCGAGCGCAAGGGCGGCTGGGACTGCCACGGGCTCCCGGTCGAGATCGCGGTCGAACAGAAGCTGGGGATCACGCACAAGTCGGAGATCGAGGGAACGGTCGGGATCGAGCGCTTCAACGCCGAGTGCCGCGACTCGGTCTTCACCTTCCTCGAGGAGTGGGACCGCCTGACCGAACGGATCGGCTTCTGGCTCGACCTCGAGCACGCCTACCGGACGCTGGATGAGACCTACATCGAGTCGGTCTGGTGGGCGCTGTCGCAGATCGACGCCCGTGGACTGCTCTACGAGGGCAACAAGGTCGTCCCCTACTGCCCGCGCTGTGAGACGACACTGTCCTCGCACGAGGTCGCGCTCGGCTACCGCGACGTGGTCGACCCGAGCGTATTCCTGAAGCTCCCCGTAGGAGGCGGCGAGGATCGCCTGCTCGTGTGGACCACGACACCGTGGACGCTGCCGGGCAACGTCGCCGTGGCCGTGTCGCCGAGCGCCGAGTACGCGCGGGTGCGCTCCGGAGCCGAGACGTTCGTGCTGGCCGCGGCCCGCGTGGAGGCCGTGCTGGGCGAGGACGCCGAGGAGATCGAGCGTTTCAGCGGCCGCGAGCTCGTCGAGCGCTACGGCGCCTATGACGGCCCGATCCTCCCCGCCACCGACCGCGAGGCCGGGCCGCTGCCGATCCTCGCCGACGACTTCGTGACGACAGCGGACGGCACCGGGATCGTCCACCTCGCGCCGGCGTTCGGCGAGGATGACTACCGCGTCGCGGCCGCGGCGCCCGAGGTGCCGTTCGACCCGACCCAGCGCGGCACTCTCTACAACCCGGTCCTCCCCGACGGCACCTACGACAGGCGCGTCCTGTCCGCCGACGGCGGCTCTTTCGAGGGCCGCTTCGTGAAGGAGCCCGCGTTGACGAGCGAGCTGATCGAGGAGCTGCGCGGGCGCGGCCTGCTGCTGAAGGTCCAGGACTACGAGCACTCCTATCCCCACTGCTGGCGCTGTGGCACGCCGCTGCTCTACTACGCCAAACCGTCGTGGTACATCGCCACCTCGAAGGTCCGCGACGAGCTGCTGGCGGCGAATGAGACGGTCGCCTGGCATCCGCCCCACGTCAAGCACGGACGCTTCGGAGACTGGCTAAAGAACAACGTCGACTGGGCGCTCTCGCGCGAGCGCTACTGGGGCACGCCGCTGCCGGTCTGGCGATGCGAGGCCGGCCACGTCCACGTGGTCGGCTCCTTCGCCGAACTGCAGGAGCGCTCGGGCGCCGAGCTCTCCGACCACCACCGGCCGTTCGTCGACGAGGTCTCCTTCCCGTGTGTCGAGGAGGGCTGCGAGGAGCCGATGCGCCGTGTGCCCGAGGTGATCGACGTATGGTTTGACTCGGGCGCGATGCCGTTCGCCCAGCACCACTATCCGTTCGAGAACGAGGCCGTGTTCGACGCCGGCTTCCCGGCGGACTTCATCTGCGAGGCCCAGGACCAGACCCGCGGCTGGTTCTACTCGCTGCTGGCGGTCGCCACGCTGCTGGGGAGGCAGGCCCCTTATGAGAACGTCGTCTGCCTCGGCCTGATCCTCGACGAGGACGGCCAGAAGATGTCGAAGTCAAAAGGCAACACGGTTGAGCCGTGGCACGTCCTGGACACCTACGGGGCCGACGCGTTCCGCTGGTACTTCTTCACGTCAAAGCAGCCATGGGACGGCTACCGCTTCTCGGCCGACACGATCGGCGAGGGCGTGCGCCTGTTCCTCAAGCAGCTGTGGTCGACCTACTACTTCTACGCGCTCTACGCGCGCGCCTCCGAGACCCAGCTTGCGAGCGCCGACGGCGGTCCACCCGCCGACGCGCAGGACGACCTCGACCGCTGGGCGCTGTCGCGGACGGCGGCGACGGTCGAGCTGGTGACCGAGCGCCTGGACGCCTACGACGTGACGAGCGCCGGCCGCGCGATCGCGGGGCTCGTCGATGAGCTGTCCAACTGGTACGTGCGCCGCTCGCGCCGGCGCTTCTGGGACGGCGAACAGGCGGCCTTTCAGACGTTGCACACGTGCCTGCTGACCGTCTCCAAGCTGCTGGCGCCGCTGTGCCCGTTCATGGCCGATGAGATCTACGACAACCTCGACGGCTCGCTGGCGAGCGTCCACCTGTGCGACTTCCCGGCGCCGGCCGAGCTCGGCGCGCGCGACGAGGCCCTCGAGGATGCGATGGAGCTCGCGCGCGAGACGGTCCGCCTCGGCCTCGGCGCCCGCGGCAAGGCCAAGATCAAGGTCCGCCAGCCGCTGGCCGAGGCCGTCGTCGTCGCCGACGGCCTCGAGCGTGCCGCGATCGAACGGCTCTCGGATGTGGTGCGCGAGGAGCTCAACGTGCGGGCCGTGCGCTTCGTCGCGGCGGCCGAGGAGCTCGGGAGCTACGAGGTCAAGGCCAACTACCGCGCGCTGGGGCCGAAGTTCGGCAAGGACATGCCCCGCGCGGCCGAGGCGATTGCCGGGCTCGACCCGGCGCATGTGGCCCGTGCGCTGCGCGACGGCGGCGAGATCGGCATCTCGGTCGCGGGCCGCGAGCACACGCTCTCGGCCGAGGAGCTGCTCCTGACGATGCGGGCGCCAGAGGGCTACAGCGTCGAGCGCGAGGGCGCCCACGCGGTCGCCCTCGACCTGGCCGTCGACGACGACCTGCTGCGCGAGGGGCGCTCGCGCGAGATCGTCCACGCCGTCCAGAACGCCCGCAAGAGCGCCGGCCTGCAGGTCGAGGACCGCATCGAGCTGGCGCTCGCGGGCGACCCAGCGCTCCTGGAGGCCGCGGGCGCTCACGGTGACTACGTCGCCGGCGAGACGCTCGCCGTCGACCTCGAACTGGCCGACGGCGCAGCCGCGCAGGCGCTCGACTATTCAGAGCAGGCGACGATCGAAGGTCTCGGCCTCACGATCGCCCTCAGCCGCGCCGCGCGCGCCTGAACTACGCCAGGACGGGCTCCAGCTCCTGCTCGAGCTTCTTCTTGGGGTAGGCGCCGACGACCGTCTTGACGGGCTGGCCGCCCTTGAACAGGATCATCGTGGGGATCGAGAGGACCTGGAAGCGGGCCGCCGTCTGCGGGTTCTCGTCGATGTCGAGCTTGACGATGCGCAGGTCGGGCCGCTCGGCGGCGATCTCCTCGAGGACCGGAGCGACGACGCGGCACGGGCCGCACCATGGAGCCCAGAAGTCGACGAGCACGGGACCCTCGGCCTCGAGCACCTCGGCGTCGAAGTTGTTGTCAGTGATCTGGGTCAGGCTGCCTGCCATGAGGTCTCCTTGGTCGCTTGCACATCACTATACAAAATGAAGGGACAGGTTCCGG
>DAIRTT010000185.1:0-4848 GCA_036803745.1 Solirubrobacteraceae bacterium
CGACATGCTCCTGGGCCTCGGGCGACCCGACGCCGGATCGGTCTCGATCTTCGGCACCCCGCCGCGGCAGGCCGTCGGCGCCGGCATGATCGGCGCGATGCTCCAGACGGGCGAACTGATCCGCGACCTGTCGGCGCGCGAGTTGATCGCCATGATGGCGGCTCTCTATCCGAACCCCATGGACGTCGATGAGGTCGTCTCGATCGCCGGCCTCGGCGATGCCGCCGACCGGCGCACCCAGAAGCTCTCCGGCGGTCAGACCCAGCGAGTCCGCTTCGCGGTGGCGCTCGTCAGCGACCCCGACCTGCTCGTGCTCGACGAGCCCACCGTCGCGCTCGACGTGGAGGGCAGGCGCGAGTTCTGGGCGGCGATGCGCGCGTATGCCGAGCGCGGCAAGACAGTCCTGTTCGCGACCCACTACCTGGAGGAGGCCGACGCCAACGCCGACCGCGCAGTGCTGATGGCCCACGGACGAATCGTCGCCGACGGGCCGACGACCGAGATCAAGGCCCAGGTCGGCACCAAGACGATCCGGGCGACCCTGCCGGCCGCGGCGCCCGCCGAGCTGGAGGGTCTGAGTGGCGTCGCCAGCGCCGAGCGCCACGGGGAGTCGGTCACGCTGCGCTGCTCGGACTCAGATCACGCGCTTCGCGAGCTCCTCGAGCGCTACCCAGCCGCACGAGACATCGAGGTGAGCGGCGCCGGCCTGGAGGACGCGTTCGTCGCGCTCACCAGCGGCGCCGACGAGGATAGCCCGGCGACGGTAGCGCGATGAGCGCGGTCACCTACACCCGCTTTGAGCTCGTGCGCGCGCTGCGCAACAGGCGCTTCTTCTTCTTCTCCCTCGGGTTCCCCCTGGTCCTCTACTTCGTCATCGCCGGACCCAGCCGCCACGAGGCCGACTTCGCGAATACCGGCATCTCGGCGCCGCTCTACTACATGGTCAGCCTCGCCTCGTTCGGGACGATGATGTCGATGATCTCCAGCGGAGCGAGGATCGCCGGCGAGCGCCAGGCCGGTTGGACCCGCCAGCTGCGCATCACGCCGCTCTCGGTCCGCTCCTACTTCAGGGCCAAGGTCCTCACCTCCTACGCCATGGCGCTCATCAGCCTCGCGCTGCTCTACGCGTCAGGGGTCGCCCTCGGCGTCAGTCTGTCCGCACACAGCTGGCTGTCGATGACCGGCCTGATCCTCGTAGGCCTTCTCCCCTTCGCGGCTCTCGGCATCGCGCTCGGCCACGTCATGACCGTCGACTCGATCGGCCCGGTCACGGGCGGCACGGTGTCGCTGCTGGCGCTCGTCAGCGGGACGTGGTTCCCGGTCACGAGCGGCTTCCTGCACGACCTCGGCCAGTGCCTTCCCTCCTACTGGCTTGTTCAGGCGGGCAGGACCTCGATTCACGGCCAGGGCTGGGGCACGACCGGCTGGCTCGTCATCGCCGTGTGGACCGTCGCGCTCACCGGCCTCGCCGGGCTCGCATACAGGCGCGATACCGGGCGCGTCTAGCTGACGCCGTCGCGCGGACCACTCCGTAGTTTCCACCCCCGCTCGGCGGCCGCCCGCGGATTTGCGGCCGGACCCCGGGACTTAGCTTCTGCCTGGTGGTCTGCGCCCGTGAGTCAAGGAGCCCGGCATGAGCGACGAGCATCGTCCGGTACTCGAATGTCGCGGACTTCGCAAGAGCTTCGGCGAGCTGGCCGCCGTGTGCGACGTCGGCTTCGGCGTCGCAGCCGGCGAGACGTATGGGCTGCTCGGACCCAACGGGGCAGGCAAGACGACCACGATCTCGATGATCTGCGGCCTGCTCGCGTCCGACAAAGGCGATGTCGTGGTCGACGGGATCGCGCTCTCGACACGCAGCGTCCACGCTCGCGCGGCGATCGGCTACGTACCTCAGGAGCTCGCGATCTACCCCGATCTGAGCGCCCGCGAGAACCTCCTGTTCTTCGCGGCGCTCTACGGCCTGCATCGCGCCGACGCCCGCGCCCGGACCGAGGAGATCCTCGACGTCATCGGGCTGCGCGAGCGCGCCGAGGACCGCTCGGGGGAGTACTCGGGCGGGATGCAAAGGCGGCTGAACATCGGCATCGGTCTGCTGCACCGCCCGCGGCTTCTGGTCCTCGACGAGCCGACCGTCGGCGTCGATCCGCAGAGCCGCAACGCGATCCTCGAGTCCGTCGAGAAGCTGTCGGCCGAGGGCATGGCGGTCCTGTACACGACGCACTACATGGAGGAGGCCGAGCGTCTGTGCGACCGGATCGGCATCATCGACGCCGGCCGGCTGTGCGCCGAGGGGACCAGGCGCGAGCTCGTGGCGCTCGTCGGCGAGCACGACCGCGTGACCCTGACCGGATCGGGTGACCTCGCGGCCGGGGCGCATGCCGCCCGGGCGATCGCGGCGGTTCGCAGCGCGGGCGCCGCCGACGGGGTTCTCGAGCTCGTCGTCGACGAGGCGCGAGGGGTGCTCCCGGAGCTGCTCACTGCGGTCGCGAGCGCCGGCGTGGCCGTGGCCGCCGTCGAAGTGCACGAGCCCAACCTCGAGGCCGTCTTCCTCCATCTCACCGGAAAGGCCCTGCGGAACTAGATGGTCCCGGCGTTCCTGATCGCCCGCAAGGACCTCCGTCAGCGCCTGCGCGACCGCTCCGCACTGCTGGTCGTGATCGTGATCCCCTTCGCCCTCGCCGCAATCCTCGGCGCGACGCTCAGCGGCACCTCGCCCGGCTCGACGCGGTTCTCCTTCGCAACCGTCACGGGCGACCGGGGCCGGCCGGCTCAGGCGTTCTCGGCCCTGCTCGTCCGTCTCGAACACGACGGGCTGCTGCGCCTGCGCAGCGTCGACACGCTCGCGGGCGCGCGCCGGCTGGCCAAGAGCGGCGAGGTGGCCGCGGCCTTCTACATCGCACCTGGGTTCTCGCGCGCGGTCGGCTCGGGGCAGGGCGGAACCGTCGAGGTGGTCGGAGACCCCAATCAGCCGATCGGGACGCTCGTGGCGAGGTCGATCGCACAGGGCTACGCGAGCGAACTCGACGGCATCGGCGTGGCCGTCGCGACGGCCATCGCGAGCGGGGCGAGCGCCACGCCCTCCCAGCTCGCGGCGGCGAGCGCGCGGATCCCCTCCCAGATCTCCATTCGTGACATCAGCGCCCGCCGCCGCGACCTCGACGCGAAGACGTTCTACGCGGCCGGGATGGCGGTCTTCTTCCTCTTCTTCACGGTCCAGTTCGGCATCTCGACGCTGCTCGACGAGCGCCGCGATGGCACGCTCGCGCGCCTGCAGGTCGCTCCCGTAGCGCGAACCTCGATCCTCGCCGGCAAGGTCCTCACGAGCGTCGTGCTCGGGGTCCTCGGCATGAGCGTGCTGGCGCTCGCTTCGAGTCTGCTGCTCGGCGCGCACTGGGGGAACCCGCTGGGCGTCGCGATCCTGATTCTCACCGGCGTCCTCGCCGCGACCTCGATCATGGCGCTCGTCGTCACGCTCGCGCGAACGCCCGATCAGGCCGGCTACTGGCAGGCCATCGTCGCCCTCGTGCTCGGCATGCTCGGCGGAACGTTCTTCCCCGTCTACCAGGCGGGCGGCCTGATCTCCAAGTTGAGCCTCGCGACGCCGCACGCGTGGTTCCTGCGCGGTCTGCGCGAACTGGCCGGGGGCGCACCGGCGAGCGCTGCGCTCGGGCCGGCCGCCGTGATCCTGGGCTTCGCAGTCATCTGCGGAGCGCTCACACTCACCAACACAGCAAGGCTTCTGCGCCCGTGAAGGCGCTCGAGATCGCGGCCGTCGACATGCGCCGCCTGCTCCGCGAGCGGGCCAATCTGTTCTTCCTGTTCGTCCTGCCGATGCTCATCATCCTGCTGCTCGGCGCCGCGTTCGGAAGCTCGGCTGCCCGGGTCGCCATCCACGCCGGGCCCGGTCGGCTCGCACAGGGCCTATCGGCCACCCTCGCCGGCGATCAGAATCTCGAACTGCGCCGCTATGTCAGCGCCGCCGAGGTCGAACACGCGGTCGAGCGCGGCGAAGCGGAGGCCGGCATCCTCATCCCGGCCGGCTATGACCGGACGCTCGAAGCAGGCCATGCTGCGGTCATCGGCTACCTCGGCCGTCCCGACACGCTCGCCGCTCAGCTCGGACCCACGATCAGGGCCGCGGTCGCCGCCCAGAGCGGCCTCGTGCGGACGGCTCGGCTCCTGCAGTCGGGCGGACTCGCCTCCTTCACCGAGGGGCTCGCGCGCGCCGAATCGACCGCCACGCGGGTGCCGCGGGTCACCGTCGGGGTCCGCGATCCGGAGGGCGGCCCGTATCCGCAGGCACAGGGACGCTTCGCAACGAGCGCCAGCACCCAGCTGCTGCTCTTCATCTTCTTCACCTCGCTCACCGGCGCGGGCATGCTGATCGAGACGCGCCGGCTGGGCGTGGCGCGACGAATGCTCGCGACACCGACTCCGCTGTGGACCGTCGTGCTGGGAGCCGGCCTCGGTCGACTGGCGATCGCCGTGCTGCAGGCGCTGATCGTGATGATCGGCGCCGTGGCCCTCGGAGTCAACTGGGGGAATGCGCCCGCCGTCGCGGTGCTGGTGCTGAGTTTCTGCCTCGTCGGCAGCGGCGCCGGATTGCTGCTCGGAAGCGCGGCGAGCAACGAACAGCAGGCGCGAGCGGCTGCCTTCCTCTTCGGTCTCGGCCTCGCCGCGCTCGGTGGCTCGATGGTGCCGCTCGAAGTCTTCCCTGCATCGATGCGCGCGATCGCCCACGTGACGCCTCACGCATGGGCGAACGAAGCGTTCGGCAAGCTCCTGCATCACGACGCCGGGCTAGGCGACATCGCCGGCGAAGTCGGCGTCCTGCTGGCCTACGCG
>DAIRTT010000186.1:0-4843 GCA_036803745.1 Solirubrobacteraceae bacterium
ATCATCGACTGGGACGTGCACCACGGCAACGGCACCGCGGAGATCTTCCGCTACCGCAGCGACGTGCTCTACGTCAGCATCCACGAGGCCGGGGTCTACCCCGGCACCGGCCCGCTCGCCGACGCAGGCTCCGGCGCCGGCCTCGGCTTCACGCTCAACCTACCCGTCGACGCCGGTACCGAGGGCGAGGTCTGGCGCTCGCTGCTCGAGCACGTCGCGCTGCCGGCTGCGACCCAGTTCGCGCCGGAGCTCATCCTGATCTCGGCCGGCTTCGACGCGCACCGCGCCGACCCGCTCGCTGGCTGCCGGCTCGACAGCGAGGACTTCGCGGAGATGGCCTGCCAGGTTCGCGACCTGGCCGAACGCTTCGGCGCGCCGGTCGGCGCGGTGCTCGAGGGCGGCTATGAACCGCGGGCACTGGCTGACTGCGTGCTCGCGACGATGCGCGCGCTGGGCGGCGTCGGCGAAGCCGAATCGATCGCTCCCGACACGATCTACACACGGCCCGCGGCGGTCAGCATCGGGCGCTACTGGGAGCTGTAGAGAGCCACACGCCGGCCGACACTGCAGTCGGCCCGCTCAGGGACGGCGCTCGCCGACGACGATCCCCTCCGCGACCTTGCGCGTCAGCGTGAAGCCGTGCTGCTCGAGCACGGCGATCATGCGTGTGTTGTCCAGTGTCGTCTCCGCGTACACGCTGCGGATGCCCCACGCCCGCGCGATCTCCAGGCAGTAGTCGGTCAGCATGTCCGACAGGCCGCGCCCTTGCCAGGGATCGGCGACGAGTGTCGCGTACTCTGCGTTCTGGCGGTCGGGATCGGCGACGAGCCGGCCGACGCCGAGCAGCTTGCGCGTGCCGTCCTGCGCTGCGAGCTCGGCGACGATCGCCATTTCGCGGTCGTAGTCGATGAAGCAGTAGCGCGTGGCGAACTCGTGCGTGTGCTTGACCATCCCGCGGAAGCGCGCCCGAATCGACTCGGGTGAGCAGGCGTCGAGCATCTCGTGCCAGAGTGGCTCGTCCTCCGGTCTGATCGGACGCAGCGTTACGCGCAGGCCGCCGGCCGTGGTCGCCTCGCGCGTGTACTCCTCGGGGTAGGGCCGGATCGCCAGGTGCGAGAAGGGCGGCGGCGGGCGGCCGACCAGTGACTGGTCGACGACGGCCCTGGCGTCGAGCGCCACAGAGCCGTCCACCCCGGCGAGCAGCGGATTGATCTCGATCTCGCTGATCTCGGGGTAGTCGGCGACGAGGTAGGAGAAGCGCATCACGACCTCAAGCAACGCGTCCAGGTCAATCCCGGGGCGTCCTCGGTGGCCGGCGAGAAGCGGCCAGATGCGCAGCGACTGGAGCATGGCCAGCGCGAGGCGCTCGTTCAGTGGCGGTAGGTCGAGCGCCTGGTCGTGCAGCAGCTCGGCCGCGACGCCGCCGGCACCGAGCAGGATCACCGCGCCGAACGTCGGGTCCTTACGCGCGCCGAGCACGAGCTCATAGCCGGAGCTCCGTGCCATCGGCTGGACGGTCACGCCCTGCACATCGGCCTCCGGCCGGTGCTCGCGCACCGAGGCGAGGATCCTCTCGTAGGCCGCCCGGACCTCCTCGCCGCTGCCGAGCCCGAGCTCGACGCCGCCGACGTCGGTCTTGTGCGTGACCTCCGGTGAGCGCACCTTGAGCGCGACCGGAAAGCCGATGTCCGCAGCAACCGCCGCGGCGTCATCCGCCGAGAGCGCCGGCAGCGGCTTGATGACGGGAATTTCGTATGCGTCGAGCAGAACCTTCGAGGACGTCTCGGACAGCACACCGCGGCCCTCGGCGAGCACCGCGCCCATCAGCTCCTTCGCGCGCCCGCGGTCGAGCGCGAAGCTGACGGGGATCGTGCGCGGGGTCTCGTACAACGTCTCGAGGTTGCGGGCGTAGGAGACAAGGTCCATGAAGGCGCCGATGGCCTGTTCGGGATAGGCGTAGGTGGCGATACCACCGGTGCTCAGGCGCTCGAGTCCCTCGCGCACCGAGCGCCCGCCCATCCAGGCGGCGAGCAGCGGCTTGTGCCGGCCGGTCTTCGATTGGTCCTCGCGCACCGCCAGCATCGCATCGGCGGTGGCGTCGGCGTCCGTCATCGCCTGCGGCGTCAGGATCACGAGCACGGCGTCAACCTGCGTGTCGGCGAGCGCCGCCTTGACCGCGTCCCCGAAGCGCTGCGGTGGCGCGTCGCCGAGCACGTCGATCGGGTTGGCGTGAGACCACGCCGGCGGCAGCGCCGCGTCGAGCGCCGCGAGCGTCGCCGGGCCGAGCTCGGCGAGCGCACCGCCGCGGGCGAGCAGCGCGTCGGCGGCCATCACCCCAGGGCCGCCGGCGTTCGTGACGATCGCCAGGCGCCCGCGGCGGACCGGACGCTCGCGCGCGAGCAGCTCGGCGCTTGCGAACACGTCCTCGATTCGCTCGACGCGAACGAGCCCGGCGCGCCGGAATGCAGCATCGTAGACGGCGTCCTCGCCCGCCATCGCGCCGGTGTGCGAGACGGCCGCCTTGGCCGACGCTGCGAACCGCCCCGCCTTGTAGACGATGATCGGCTTGCTGCGCGCAAACGCACGCGCCGCCGACATGAACTTGCGCGGCTCGGTGACCGTCTCGATGTAGAGGAAGATCGAGCGCGTCTGAGCGTCCTGGCCGAGATAGTCGATCAGGTCGCCCAAGTCGATGTCGAGCATGTTGCCGAGCGAGACGACATGCGAGAAGCCGATCTGTTCCGCGAGCGCCCAGTCGATCACGGAAGTCGCGAGTGCGCCTGATTGCGAGACGAACGCGACGTTGCCGTCGATCGGCATTGCCCCGGCAAAGCTCGCGTTGAGCCCCAGCCGCGGCACGATCAGCCCGACGCAGTTCGGTCCCAAGAGCCGCAGGCCGTCGTGGCGGGCCACCTCCTCGGCGACGCGGCGCTCGAGCTCTGCTCCCTCCGCGCCGACCTCGCGGAATCCGGCCGACAGGACGGCGATCGCCGCGACTCCCGCCTCACCGCATTCACGCACCACCTTCGGGACGGCGGCGGCGGGCGTGCAGACGATTGCAAGCTCGGGCCTGGCGGGCGTCTCCGCGATGCTGGCGTAGGCCTGGATGCCACCGACCGACTCGCGGCTGGGGTTGATCGGGTAGACGACCCCCTCAAAGCCGGCGTCGACGAGGTTGCGCAGGACGATGTGACCGAGTTGCATGCGCGCGCCGCCAGCGCCGACGACCGCCACGTGGCTGGGGTTGAACAGACTGTCGAGGTTGCGGACGCTCATGAACTAGCAGTCAAGCGGAAACCGAGTGCGTCCTGCTGCCCGGTGCACCGAAATACGACCGGAGAGCTTTGAGCCGCACGAAGAAACCGGCTCAGACTACGGCCATCCGCGCCCCCCGCCGCGACGGGCTCGCGCACACCAGTCATGTGGTTTCGCATCTGCCCGATTGTCCTCAGCGGCGCCGCCGTGCTCCTCGTTGTGGTGAGCATCGGATAGCGGCGGGCCGGTGCGTGAGGCTCGGCGGCGAGCGTAGGGCTCGTGGCATAGGGAGCCGGAGATCCATCGCTGTGCAGGCGTTTCTGCTCGGCTGGGAGCTCGCGCAGGTGGCGGCATGATCGAGGAGCCAATCCCGCGCGAGCGCTTCGCCATCGCGCAAGAAATCAGCAACGTCGCGCTTCAGGCCGATCGCGGCGTCGGTTGTCTACTTCTGGATCGTGACGCGATAGAGCACTGGCGTCTCGGCGGGCGAGCCCGTTTCGCCTCGAACTCGTTTTCGTTTTGAGCCACCGACGATCCACAGCGTGTTGTGGCTGACGCTGATGTGCGGCCGCCCTGGTCGGGGATCTACGCGCTCGTCCACCTGGTGCTCATCGGTCTGGGCCCGCGGCTCAGGCGATGGCGGGAGTCTGGGGAAGGCGCGCGAGCGCGTCGTCCATTTCCTGCTCGGAGAACTCGGGGTCCTCGAGTTCGCCGGCCAGGTAGGCGTCGTAGGCCGACAGGTCGAAGTGGCCGTGGCCGCAGAGCCCGAAGAGGATCACGCGCGCCTCGCCCGCCTCGCGCGCCGACTCGGCCTCCTCGATGACCGCGCGGATGGCATGCGCGGGCTCGGGCGCGGGGATGATGCCCTCGATGCGCGCGAACCGCACGGCGGCCTCGAAGGTCTCGTTCTGGCGGTATGCGCGCGCCTCGACGAGGCCCGCCCGCACGAGCCCGCAGACCATCGGCGCGTCGCCGTGGTAGCGCAGCCCGCCCGCGTGCACGGGCGGCGGCACGAAGTCGTGGCCGAGCGTGTACATCGGCATCAGCGGCGTGAGCCCGGCGGTGTCGCCGTAGTCGTAGCGGTAGGTGCCGCGCGTCAGCGTCGGGCAGGCGGAGGGCTCGGCCGCGATGAAGCGCGTGCTCGCCCTGCCCTTGAGCACCTCGCGCACGAACGGGAACGTGAGGCCGCCGAAGTTCGAGCCTCCGCCGACGCAGGCCACGATGACATCGGGCTGCTCGCCCGCCATCGCCATCTGCGCTGCGGCCTCCTGGCCGATCACGGTCTGGTGCAGCAGCACGTGGTTGAGGACGGAGCCGAGCGCGTAGTTGGTGTCCTCGCGTCCCGCTGCGATCTCGACGGCCTCGGAGATGGCGATGCCGAGCGAGCCGGTCGGGTGGGCCTGCTGGGCCCGGCCGGAGCCGGTGAGCGTGCTCGGAGAGCGGTGGACGGTCGCGCCCCAGGTCTGCATCATCGAGCGGCGATAGGGCTTCTGGTCGTAGGAGGAGCCGACCATGAAGACCTCGCACTCCAGGCCGAACAGCGAGCACGCGAACGCCAGCGAGGAGCCCCACTGCCCGGCGCCCGTCT
>DAIRTT010000187.1:0-4735 GCA_036803745.1 Solirubrobacteraceae bacterium
GCAGGATGCGCCGCTTGTAGGAGATCTCGGTCTCCTCCTCGGTCAGCTGGCGGATGACGTCTTTGAGTTCGAGGTCCGTCAGCGAGCCCAGGTCGGGAAACGTCTCGTCCATCTTGCCTTCTCTCCTCGTGCGGGACACGCCGGGCGAGCCTCGGTTGGTGGACGCGCGCGCCCCCGGCCAGAGACACCAGTATAGCCCAAACGGTCAGGCTGAGCTTGAGGCTACTCGGCGGCCCCCGACCGGAGTTGGGCACGCACCGAAACGGCGTACATGGCGCTCGCGAGGAGCGCCATCGCAAGGCCGATGTAGAGGAGGATCTCGGCGAAGCCCCCGAGCGCGACCATGGCGAAGAAGAACGACCCCATGACGGGTGCCACGGCGAGGCGGCCGGGCCAGTTGATGCGCAGTTCGGCGCCCCGCGCTAGCGCCCAGCGGCCGAGCCCGAGCATCAGGAGCTCGCGGGCAGCGAGGACCGCCAGTGCCCATCGGGGGAGCAGGTCGAAGCGCCACGTGACCACGACGCCAGAGACGACTAGCAGCCTGTCGGTGACCGGATCCATGAGCGCGCCGAGACGGCTGTACTGGCGGGTGACGCGGGCGGCGATGCCGTCGGCGTAGTCGCCCCATCCGATCACCGCGAACAGCGTCGCGGGCAGCGCATCGGTGCCGTCATTGCTGGAGAGCGCGGTGATCAGGAAGACGGGGATCAGCGCGAGGCGGCTGAAGCCGATCGTGTTGGGGATCGTCCAGGGCCGCAGCGGCTGGCCGGCCTGTGTCTGGGTTGGGGGCGGCCCCGAGCGGTCGAGGCCGAACAGGCGCCGGGCGGTCAGGCGCCGGCGCTCTAGGGGAGGCTCTGCCACAGCTCATCCACCGCCCGCAGCAGTTGCTGGGGCTCACCGCCGAGCGGCAGAGCGGCGGCGTCGCTGCGGCCACGGCGGATCTGGGCCTCGATCTCGCCCGACTCGAGCGAGCGGCGCCCAACGGTCAGCCGCAGCGGGCAGCCGAGCAGCTCGGCCTCGGCGAACTTCTCACCCGGGCCGAGGTCGCGGTCGTCGTAGATGACCTCGAGGCCACCGTCCTCGAGCGTCTCGTACAGCGCCTCGGCGGCGTCCCGCTCGGGTGTGCCGGGCTTGCCGAGCGCGACGAGGTGGATCTGGAAGGGAGCCAGGGCAGCCGGCCAGGAGATGCCCTTCTCGTCGGCGAACTGCTCGACCGCGGCGGCCACGATGCGTGCCGGTCCGATGCCGTAGCAGCCCATCCACACGGGCAGCTCTGTGCCGCTCTCGTCGAGATAGCTCGCCCCCAACGCTTCGGCGTATCGGGTCCCGAGCTTGAAGATGTTGCCGACCTCGATAGCCGGCTCGCGCGTGAGCGGGCGGCCGTCCTTGAGGTACTCCTCCCCCACCTTCTCGATCCCGGGCGTTGCGAGCGCGACCTCGACGTTGGCGGCGTAGCCATCGCCGAGCACGATCTCGTCCTCACCGGCGGCGCACGGCGCCATGTACTCGTGCGCTCCGCTGCCACCCATCATCCCCACGTCGCCCTCGACGCGGTACCAGCGCAGGCCGGTGCGGTCCATGATGCGGTCATACGCGCCCACGTGCATCGCGTAGCGCTCGTCCATCCCGGCGCGGTCGCGGTCGAAGCTGTAGGCGTCCTTCATGACGAACTCGCGCGTGCGCAGCACGCCCGCCCGGGGACGCGGCTCGTCGCGCTCCTTGACCTGGAAGTGGTAGACGACAAGCGGCAGGTCGCGGTAGGAGCGGACGGCCTGGGCGATGTGGGAGGTGACGGCCTCCTCGTGGGTCATCGCGAGCACCAGCTCGGAGCCCTTTCGGTCGGTCAGCTTGAAGAGCTCCTCGATCTCCAGGCGCCCGGTCTTGCGCCACGGCTCGGCGGGCTGGAGCACCGGCATCAGCATCTCCTGGGCGCCGATCGCGTCCATCTCCTCGCGAATGATCGACACGGCCCGCTGGTGGACGCGCCAGCCGGCGGGCAGCCATGTCCACATCCCGGCGCCCAGCTGCCTGATCAGCCCCGCGCGGACCATCAGCTTGTGGGAGATCGCCTCCGCGTCGGCGGGCGCCTCCTTCTCGGTCGGCAGCAGGTAATCACTCATACGGGCCATTGCGGTGACGAGCGTATAGGGCCGTGCCGCGTGGCGTCAGGCAGTTATCGCAGAGGTTCGACGCGCCGGGCGCCTATGTGACGGAGGTGGCTGACGCAGAGGACCTCGCGTCCTGGATCGTCAGAACGATCACCAGATCCTCGGCCGCCTCGTAGCGATAGACCACCAGCAGCCACCGCCACGGGCCCAACACGAAACGCATGCCGCCCCAGCGACCGGTGAGCTCCCGCCCAATCAGCGGAAACGCCTCCAGCACGCGCAGCGAGCGCCGCAGACGGGGCCGTGTATCGATCGACAGGCTATGGGTCAGGATGAGCCGGTCGAGGTCCTCGACCGCGACCGCGCTCAACTCGACGCGAGCCACACCCCTAGAGGTCCTCGAGCGAGATCGTCTCGCCCTGACGTCCCTGCTCCAAGCCCAGCTGGGCTCGCTCGTAAGCACCGGGAACCCCGTCCAACAGCGTCGCAATGTCCCGCGTGTCGGGGTCGGCATCCTCGATCGCGTTCGACAGCAGGGAGCGAGCGAGCGTGCCCTCCTGGATGTGCGTGCGCTCGGCCAGGCGGCTCAGGCGTGCCGCGTGCTCGGCATCGAGGGTCACGTTCAGACGATGGCTTGCGGAACTCACGTCAAACACCCTACTACACAGAAAGGCACGCGGTGTGCACTTGTGCCCGAAGCGAGGGCCGGGCAGCCGGCCTGGAGGGCTCTGATAGAACAGCGAGCATCTAGAGAGATGCCAGAGCCCACCTCGACAAGGAGCCGATAAATGGCCTTCTCAGTACCGCCGCTTCCCTACGCCTATGACGCGCTCGAGCCGCACATCGACAAGATGACCATGGAAGTCCACCACGACAAGCACCACCAGGCATACGTGGACAAGGCCAACGCCGCGCTCGAAGACACCTCGCTCGCCGACGCGCCCGTCGAGGAGGTCCTGAAGAGTCTCGAGGACGTGCCCGAGGGCAAGCGCAAGGCCGTCAAAAACAACGCCGGCGGCCACCACAACCACAGCCTCTTCTGGGAGAGCATGAGGGCCGACGGCCCGGTCGAGCCCGACGGCGAGCTGGCCGACGCGATCGCCTCGGCCTTCGGATCGTTCGCCGACTTCCAGGCCAAGCTGAAGGAAACCGGCGTCAACCAGTTCGGCTCGGGCTGGTCGTGGCTCGTCCGCGACGGCTCCGGCCTCTCGGTCATCGGCACGGCCAACCAGGACAGCCCGCTGTCCCTCGGCAAGACGCCCCTGCTCGGCGTCGACGTGTGGGAGCACGCCTACTACCTGAAGTACCAGAACAAGCGCCCCGACTACATCGACGCGTGGTGGAACGTCGTCGACTGGGGCAAGGTCGCAGAGCGCTTCAGCGCAGCCTCCTAGCAGGGGCAGCCGCGGTGGGGTCCCCTCGCACATGTGCGAGGGGCGGGCGGGCACATGTGCCCGCCCGTCGACCCGCCGCATGCGGCGGGTCGGGAGACCGCGCATGCGCGGTCTCCTCTACATAGGACCGCTCGCGATCGATGCGCCTCAGCGGGTGAAGCGTCGCCCAGCGACCGGTGAGACGGTCTCGTCGAGAGCGACGCCGTTCTCGACGCCGGCTGCGGCGCGGGCGACCGGGCCGGCGCCGCTGAGCATGGAGTCGAGCACTGCGCCGGCCATCTCGTCGTTCTCGGCGGCCGCCGCTTCGAGCATCGCGATGCGCTCGGGCGTCATCGCCGTCTCGTCCTCGTTCTCGGCCAGCCACGCGCGCGCCTCGGCCGCGGCGACCTCGTCGCGCTGGATGTTCTTGCCGGCGGCGTAGTACCGGTCGATCTCCTTGAAGAGCTCATCGACGAGCTCGTCGGTCGGGACCTTCTTGAGGGGCTCGCCCTTGGAGTAGATCATGCCCATGTCTTTGGCGCCCGTGATGCCGAAGTCGGCGTGGCGGGCCTCGCCGATGCCGTTGACCGCGCAGCCGAGCACCGAGACCTCGATCGGGTCCTCGTAGGCTTCCAGGCGCCGCTCGACTTCGACGACGACCTTGTCCATGTCGAACTGCAGCCGCCCGCAGGTCGGGCAGGCGATCAGGTCAGGCCCGCGCTCGCGAAGCTTGAGCGCCTTGAGGATCTCCCACGCGACCTTGACCTCCTCCTCGGCATGGAAGGTCGAGAGCGAGATGCGGATCGTGTCGCCGATGCCGTCCGCCAGGAGCGTCCCCAGGCCGACCGCCGACTTCAGCGAGCCGGTCCACTTGGTGCCGGCCTCGGTCACCCCGAGATGCAGCGGGTAGGGGATCCGCTCGGAGAGCATCCGGTTCGAGGCGATCGTGTTGGGCACCGAGGTCGACTTCATCGAGACCTTGAAGTTGGTGAAGTCGAGGCTCTCCATCAGCTCAACCGTCTCGATCGCCGCCGTCACGAGCGCCTCGACCGGGTTGTCGTACTCGAGTTGGCGCAGATGCTTGGGCAGCGAGCCCGAGTTGACGCCGACCCGCAGCGGCGTGCCGCGCTGCTTGGCGAGGGCGATGACCTCGGCGACCTTCTCGGGTCCACCGATGTTGCCGGGGTTCAGGCGCACGCAGTGCGCGCCCGCCTCGATCGCCTTGAGCGCGAGCGTGTGGTTGAAGTGGATGTC
>DAIRTT010000188.1:0-4688 GCA_036803745.1 Solirubrobacteraceae bacterium
AGATCTCCTCCCAGACGGTCTTCTCGGGGTCGAGCGAGTCGCGCGACTGGTCGACATAGGCCAGCTTGACCGTGTCGCCGAGGACCATCGCGCCGCTGTCGGGCGTGTCCTCGCCGGTGACCATCCGAAAGAGGGTCGTCTTGCCGGCGCCGTTGGCGCCGATGATGCCGACGATGCCGGCGCGCGGCAGGTCGAATGACAGAGACTCGATCAGCAGGCGCTCGCCGAAGCCCTTGGAGACATCTGTGGCCGTCAGGACCTTGCCCCCGAGGCGCGGCCCCGGCGGGATGTGGATCTGGACCTCATCGAGCTTGACGTTGCGCTCTTCGGCGATCAGCTCCTCGTATCGGGCCAGGCGGGCCTTGGACTTGGTCCGTTTGCCCTTGGGGTTGGTCCGCACCCATTCGAGCTCGGCGGCGATCGTGCGCTCGCGGCCCTTCTCCGAGCGCTCTTCCTGTGCGAGGCGGGCCTGCTTCTGCTCGAGCCAGCTCGAGTAGTTGCCCTGATAGGGGATGCCCTTGCCGCGGTCGAGCTCGAGGATCCAGCCGGCGACGTTGTCGAGGAAGTAGCGGTCGTGCGTCACGGCCACGATCGCGCCCTTGTACTCGGACAGGTGCTGCTCGAGCCAGGCGACCGACTCGGCGTCGAGGTGGTTGGTGGGCTCGTCGAGCAGCAGCAGGTCGGGAGCGCGCAGGAGCAGGCGGCACAGCGCCACGCGGCGGCGCTCGCCGCCCGAGAGATTGGCGACCTCCGCGTCGGGCGGCGGCAGGCGCAGCGCGTCCATCGCGTATTCGAGCTGGGTGTCGAGGTTCCAGGCGTCGGCCGCGTCGATCTTGGCCTGGATGCGGCCGAACTCGTCGGCCGTCTCCTCGGAGTAGTTGGCGGCCAGCTCGTTGAAGCGGTCGAGCAGCGCCTTGGTCTCGGCGACGCCGTCCTCGACGTTGCCCTTGACGTCCTTGGACTCGTCGAGGTGGGGCTCCTGCTCGAGCATCCCGACCGTCGCCCCGGGCGCGAGGGCGGCCTCGCCGCGGTACTCCTGGTCGACTCCGGCCATGATGCGCAGGAGCGAGGACTTGCCGGAGCCGTTGTATCCGAGGACCCCGATCTTGGCCCCGGGATAGAAGGCGAGCGTGACGTCGTCGAGCACCGTCTTCTCCGGCGGGTGGATCTTGGAGAGCCGGTGCATCGTGAAGATGTATTGAGAGGACATTGGCACGCAGGATAGGCGGAATTGACTCCCGCCCCACCCCCGCTAACGTTGTCGGGTCATGCCCGCGAGCGTCCTGGACATCGAGCAGCATCTACTCCTGCTGGAGCTCGAGGCGCCGTTCAACAAGCGCGACGTCCAGCTCGCCCGCCGCAGGATGGCCAAGCGCTGGCATCCCGACGTGGCGCCCGCCGGTCGTCAGTACGAGCACGAGCGCCACCTCAAGGCGATCAACGAGGCCGCCGACCAGCTCGAGCGTCTCGCCGAGGGCTCTCGCGGCGGCCAGGTCTCGCGCAACGCCGTCAAAGTCAGCGCCGCCGCCGCCAAACGCGAACGCGAAGAGGCCGGCCGCCGCGCCTACGAGGCCGAGCAGCGCGCCCGCGCCCACGCGCAGGACCGCGCCAAGCACGACCCGTTCGGCAGTCGCGTGCCCGACCACTCGGTCGTCCACCGCTACGCGCGCTGCATCTCCTACCCCGAGTGGGGCGTCGGCACCGTCACGGGCATCTACTTCTCCAACGACACGAACGACGACGCCGAGGTGCAGCAGTGGGCGCGGGTCAAATTCAGCCACGGCGTCCGCACGGTGCCTGCAGGGAGCATGAAATTCGTGGACTTCTCAAAGCCCGATCCCTCAGAGGAGCGGGTCGAGCGCTTCATGATCGCCGCCCAGCGCGCGATGGCCGAAGGCGAGTACATGCTGGCGGCCCAGCGTCTGATCTACGCCCGCGACGCCGACCCCCGCAACGTCGCTGTCCTGCGCCTGATGACGCTCGCCTTCTGGCAGGCCGGCAAGCTCGACGAGGCCGCGCGCGCCGTCCGCGACTGGGCGCGCGTCGACGGCCGCCGACCGGCCGCCCATCGTTTCGCGGCGAGGATCTACGAAGACATCGGTGCCTATGACCTGGCCGAGGAGGCCGCCGAGCGTGCCGCCAAGCGCGGACCCTCCGATGCGGGCGCATGGGAGCGCCTCGGTCGCCTGCGGCTGCGCCTGCTCGACCGCGAGGGTGCCCTGGCGGCCTTCAGGCGCGCGCTCTCGCTCGGCGCCGGGCAGGAGCTGAGCGCCCTCATCGAGCAGGCCCTCGCGCTCGAGCCGAGCATCGCCGGCTGAGCCCCCCGGGACGCCGGTGCCGACATCCGGATGGGCCGCCCGCCCGCCCGCCTTCCCGTTCAGAGGATGTTGACGGCACGCGAGACGATCAGGCCGATCGTGACGAGCGAGACGATCGACTGGATGCCCATGATGCACTTGGCCATCGGCGTCAGCGGCATCGTGTCGGTCGGTGAGAAGGCCGCCGCGTTGGTCAGCGACACGTACAGGTAGTCGATGAATTTCGGGCGCCATCCGACCGGCTCGATGCGGTCGTCGGCCATCTGGGGGAAGAGGAAGTCGGGCGGCCCGTCGTTGCCGGCAGCGCGGTCCCCGGGACCGCCGCGGTCGAGCTCCCAGTACCACAGGCCGAAGATCAGGAAGTTGGTCAGCCAGATCAGCGCTCCGGAGACGATCAGCTGCTGCCCTTTGACCGGATTGTGGCTGTGCAGGAGGTGGTGGGTGAGCGCCGCGAGCGAGTAGATGTTGGCGGCGCTGACGAGCGCGACCATGCCGATCGCGACGCGTCTGCGCAGCGTGTGCTCATGCTCGAGCTCGCGCGGCGTGGCCATCGCGAGGCCGAGCACGAGCACGCCCTCGAGCGCCGGGAGCAGCCACGTCGGCCCGACCGTCAGGCGCTCGGGGAGCGCCAGCTGCAGGCCGATCGCCGCGAGGACGGTGAGCTGGGCCGGCCAGATCGACTCGACGACGCCCGGAGGCGGGTAGACGCGTCCGGCAGGCAGCTTGGATTCCTGGGCCACGAGCTGAGAGCGTAGGGGTCGGTCCGGGCGGCTCCGCGCCCGCGCGCGCAGCCGATAGCCTGAGGGCCGTGGGAATAGAGAACCCGATTCACCTGCTGTTCATCGCGATCATCGCCCTGATCGTCCTCGGCCCCAAACGGCTGCCCGAGCTGGCCCGCGCGCTCGGACACGGCATCCGCGAGTTCCGCGAGGCGGTCAGCCAACAGGGCGAGCCGCACTCCGAGCCCACGATCGCCCAGGATCGGCCGGTCGCCGTGCCCGATCCGGCGGCGCCGACGGCTGCCGATGCGGCCTTCGGCACCGCGCCGGGCGAGCAGCACCGGCCACCGCCGCCGGCCGACCCGAGCGCGCCCGGCGAGCGCTCGACCGGCTAGTGGCTGCGGTCCGGCTCGAGCGATAGGTTCGATTGATGCGCCTGATCGTCGCCCGCTGCGAGGTCAACTACGCCGGACGCCTCAGCACCGTGCTGCCTGAGGCCGTCCGTCTGCTGATGATCAAGGCCGACGGCACGTTCATGGTCTGGGCCGACGGCGGCGGGCCCAACGTCAAGCCGCTCAACTGGATGGTGCCGCCGACGGTCGTCGTGGAGGAGCGCGGCGCCGGGGACTCCCTGGAGCGCCTGATCGTGCGGAGGCAGCGTGGCGAGGAGGAGATCGAGATCGCGATCTCGGAGGTGCTCTCAGACGTCGAGCACGAGCTCGACGCCGAGTTCTCGCTCGAGAAGGAGGGGGTCGAGCGCGAGATGCAGGAGCTGCTGGCCGACGCGCCACAGTGGTGCGGAGAGGGCTTCCGGCTCGTCCGGCGCGAGTGGCCGACCGACATCGGCCCTGTCGATCTGATGTGCCGCGACCTCGAGGACGAATGGGTGGCTGTGGAGATCAAGCGGATCGCGACGATCGACGCGGTCGAGCAGCTGACCCGCTATCTCGAGCGGATCCGCCTGGACCCCGCGCTCGGCTCCTGTCGCGGCGTGCTCGCGGCCGAGACGATCAAGCCGCAGGCTCGGGTGCTGGCGGGAGCGCGCGGGATCGAGTGCGTCGAGGTCGATCCGCAGATCCTGCGCGGCGAACGCGAGCCCAACCTGCGCCTGTTCGCCGCCTAGAGCCCTCCGCGCGTGCGGCGGCGCCGGGCGGGCGACGGGAGGTAGGCTCCGGCCCCACCCGATCAAGGAGACCCGATGTCCGCAGAGGAAGCCCCCGCGGCGCCCGCCGTCGTGACCGAGCGACGCGAGAACGTCCTGCTCATCACTCTCAACCGGCCCGAGGTTCGAAACGCCGTCAACGCAGCGCTCGCCGAGGCACTTGCCGGAGCGCTCGAGGAGCTCGACCGCGACGACAGCCTGTCCGTCGGCGTGCTGACCGGCGCCGGTGGCTTCTTCTGTGCGGGGATGGACCTCGGCGCGTTCGTGCGGGGCGAGTCGCCGTGGTTCGGCGACCGCGGCTTCGCCGGCATCGCCCAGCGGTCCGCACGCAAGCCGCTGATCGCCGCGATCGAGGGTTTCGCCGTGGCGGGCGGCATGGAGATCGCCCTGGCGTGCGACCTGATTGTCGCCGCTAGGGGCGCAAAGATGGGAATCCCCGAGGCCAAGCGCTCGCTGGTGGCCGCCGGCGGCGCGCTGCTGCGTCTGCCC
>DAIRTT010000189.1:0-4670 GCA_036803745.1 Solirubrobacteraceae bacterium
TCGAGATAGACGTTCGTGGCAAGATGCGCCCCGCCATAGTCAAGGACAAGCCGCTCTACAGAAAGGGCTCCTGAATGGCCGAGGCCAGCTACCCAGAGGACCTGCTCTACCACCCCGAACACGACTGGGCGCGCGTCGAGGCCGGCGAGCCCGGCCAGGCCACGATGGGCATCACCTGGTACGCCCAGGACGCGCTCGGCGAGGTCGTCTTCTTCGATCCGCCCGCCGTCGGCACCGTCCTCGCCAAGGACGCCTCCTACGCCGAGGTCGAGTCGGTCAAGGCGGTCTCGGACGTCATCGCGCCACTGTCGGGTGAGATCGTCGAGGTCAACGAGTCGCTGTCCGAGAACCCGGCGATGATCAACGAGGACCCCTACGGCGAGGGCTGGCTGGTCAAGGTCCGCTTCAGCGATCCCTCCGAGAAGGGGGCGCTGCAGGACGCCAATACCTACAAGTCCTCGCTGGCTGGCTAGGCTGACTCCCAGTTGAGCCGCTACACCGCCATCACCCCAGCCGACCTCGAGGCGATGCTCGAGGCCATCGGCGTGGGCTCACTGCAGGACATCTTCGACCGCCAGATTCCCGAGGGCGTGCGCCTCGGCCGTGAGCTCGAACTACCCGCCGGGCTGCCCGAGCAGGACGTCTATGAGCACCTGCGCGAGCTGGCCGCCCGCAACGTCAGCACAGAGGACGAGGTGAGCTTCCTCGGCGCCGGGATGTACGACCACTACGTGCCGGCCCTCATCGACATGCTGACCGAGCGCTCGGAGTTCCTGACGCCGTACACGCCCTACCAGCCCGAGATCAGCCAGGGCGGGCTGCAGGTCATGTTCGAGTACCAGACGGCCATCTCCGAGCTGACCGGCCTGCCGGTATCGAACGCCTCCATGTACGAGGGCCCCTCGGCGGTCGCGGCAGCCGGGTACCTGGCCAAGCTGCACAACGGCGGGCGGCGATTCGTCGTCAGCGCCGGCCTTCACCCGCACTCGATCGAGACGCTTCGGACCAACGCCCACGGTTACGGCATGGACGTCGTCGAGGTCCCGCTCCGCGACGGGGTCACCGACCCCGATGAGTGGGCCGCGGCGATCGACGGCGAGACCAGCGCGGCAATCTTCGCCCAGCCCAACTTCTACGGCGCCGTCGAGGACGCCGCGGCGCTCAGCGCGACCGCCAAGGCCACCGGCGACGGCGCCAAGGCGCCCGTCGTGATCGCCCAGGTCGACCCGATCACGCTCGGCATACTTCGCGCGCCGGGCGAATGTGGCGTCGACGTCGCCGTCGGCGAGGGTCAGCCGCTCGGCAACCGCCTCGACTTCGGCGGCCCGTCCTTCGGTCTGTTCGCCGCCCGCGAGGAGTACCTGCGCCGGATGCCCGGACGGATCGCCGGCGAGACCCTCGACGTCGACGGCCGGCGCGGCTTCGTGCTCACGCTGCAGACCCGCGAGCAGCACATCCGCCGCGAGAAGGCCACGTCGAACATCTGCACCGCCCAGGCGCTCAACGCGCTCGCGGGCGTCGTCTACCTGACCTGGCTCGGGCGCCGCGGGATCGTCGAGCTGGGCGAGCTGCTGCTCGCCCGCACCAACTACGCCCGGCAGACGCTGACGGCGATCGACGGTGTGCAGGCGCTCCACGAGCAGCCCGTCATCCGCGAGTTCGCCGTTCGCCTCGACGCCGACGTCGCCGCCGTCAGGCGCCGCTGCGCCGCCGAGGGCGTCAACCCAGGTGTCGACCTGCACGCGATCACCGGCCGTGACGCCGACCGCGGCGGCCTGCTCGTCGCGATCACCGAGCGGCGCACCCGCGCCCAGATCGACCGCCTCGCCTCCGTCCTCGGCGCCGCCGTCGCGGCCGAGTCCGCCGGCACACACCCCGCAACGCCCAATGGACGCCCCTCCGAGCAGGCCCCGGTGACCGCATGAGCCCGATCGACGAGAACCACCTGCACTCCGACCCCGCCATCGACGGACACCACCCGCATGCGGGTGTCAGCATCACGGGTGCTCCGCAGGCGCCCACGGGGGGCACGGGCGCGACGCCGCTGCAGCGCGACGGCGCATGCACGATCTTCGAGAAGGGCTCGCCCGGGAGGCGCGCCTTCACATGCCCCGAGGTCGAAGTTCCCGACGCGGGCGCCGAGCTGCTCCCCGAGGCCTTCCGCCGCGCCGAGCCCCCGCGGCTTCCCGAGGTCTCAGAGCCCGAGATAGTCCGCCACTACGTCGGCATCTCCAAGCGCAACTTCGACCTCGACTCGGGCTTCTACCCGCTCGGCTCGTGCACGATGAAGCACAACCCGCGCCTGCACGAGCGCGCAGCCGCGCTGCCCGGGCACGCGCGGCTGCACCCGCTGCAGGATCCCGAGCGCGCCCAGGGGGCGCTCGAGCTGATGTGGAACCTGCAGGAGGCGCTCGCCGAGATCTCCGGATTGCCCCACGTCTCGCTGCAGCCCTCGGCCGGCTCCCACGGCGAGCTCGCCGGCGTGCTGCTGAGCCGCGCCTACCACGAGGACAGAGGCGAGAGCCGCCACAAGGTGCTGACCCCCGACACGGCCCACGGCACCAATCCGGCGACCGTGACCATGGCGGGCCTGGAGGTGGTGAAGGTGGCTACCAACGCCGACGGCGGCGTGGACATCGAGGATCTGCGCGCCAAGGCCGACGGCGATGTCGCCTGCCTGATGCTCACCAACCCCAACACCCTCGGCCTGTTCGACCCCAACATCGCCGAGATCGCCGAGATCGTCCACGGCGTGGGCGCCACGCTGTATTACGACGGCGCCAACCTCAACGCCGTGATGGGCCTCTCGCGCCCCGGCGACATGGGCTTCGACATCGTGCACTTCAACCTGCACAAGTCCTTCACCCAGCCCCACGGCGGCGGCGGCCCCGGCTCGGGCCCGATCGCGGTCTCCGAGCGCGTCGCCCCCTATCTGCCTGTCCCGGTGGTCGCCAGGGGCGAGGACGGGGCCTTCACTCTGGATCACGACCGGCCGAAGTCGATCGGGCGCCTGCGCGGCTTCCACGGCAACTACGGATGCTTCGTGCGCTCCTACGCCTACATCTGCTCGCTCGGTGGCGACGGCCTGAAGGACGCCTCCGAAACGGCCGTGCTCAACGCCAACTACCTGCTCGCGCGCCTGCGCGAGCACGGCGTGGCGGAGTACCTGCCCCTCGCCTACGGAGAGCTGTGCATGCACGAGTTCGTGCTCTCCGGCGGGCCCATGAAGAAGACGCTCGAGATCAAGACGCTCGACCTCGCCAAGCGGCTGCTCGACTTCGGCTTTCACCCGCCGACCGTCTACTTTCCGCTGCTCGTCGAGGAGGCCCTGATGGTCGAGCCGACCGAGACCGAGACCAAGGAGACGCTCGACGCGTTCGCCGACGCCCTCGCAGCGATCCTGCGCGAGGCCGCCGAGGACCCCGAGATCGCGCGCGGCGCGCCCTACACGACGCCGGTCCGCCGCCTCGACGAGGTCGCGGCCGCCAAGCGCCCGGTCATCCGCCAGGTGCTCGCCGAGGGCACCGCGGCGTGAGCGTCACTTACCGCAAACTCGGCTCGACCGGCGTGTCCGTCTCGCCGCTGTGCCTCGGCGCGATGATGTTCGGCGCGTGGGGCAACACCGACCACGAGGACTCGATCGGGATCATCCACCGGGCGCTCGACGCGGGCATCAACTTCATCGACACGGCCGACGTCTACTCCCGCGGCGAGTCCGAGGAGATCGTCGGCAAGGCGCTCGCCGGCGGCAGGCGCGACTCGGTCGTGCTCGCCACCAAGGTCCACGGCCGGATGCACGACGAGGATCCGAACCAGTTCGGCAACTCGCGCCGCTGGATCGTCGAGGAGGTCGAGAACAGCCTCCGGCGCCTCAAAACCGACTGGATCGACCTCTACCAGATACACCGGCCCGAGCTCGACACCGACATCGACGAGACGCTCGGCGCGCTCACCGATCTCGTGCGCGCCGGCAAGGTCCGCTACATCGGCAGCTCGACGTTCCCCGCCCATCAGATCGTCGAGGCGCAGTGGACGGCCGAGCGGCGCGGACGCGAGCGCTTCGTCTGCGAGCAGCCGCCCTACTCGATGCTGATCCGCCGCGTCGAGGGCGACGTTCTGCCGGTCTGCGAGAAGTACTCGATGGGCGTGATCCCTTGGAGCCCGCTGGCCGGCGGGTGGCTCTCGGGCAAGTACCGAAAGGGCGGCGACTCGCCCGCCGACAGCCGCCGTGCGCAGATGCTGCCCCAGCGCTACGACATGTCTCTCCAGGCCAACCAGGACAAGCTCGACGCGGCCGACGCGCTCGGAGCGCTCGCCGATGAGTCCGGCATCTCGCTGATCGAGATGGCGCTCGCGTTCGTCACGACCCACCCCGCCGTCACGGCCGCGATCATCGGCCCGCGGACGATGGAGCAGCTCGAGAGTCAGCTCCCGGCGCTCGAGCGGACGCTTTCGCAGGACGTGCTCGACCGCATCGACGAGATCGTGGCGCCGGGGACGAACGTCAACCCCAACGACACAGGCTGGGACCCGCCCTGGCTCGCCGACAGCGCCTCCAGGCGCCGCAGCTAGACGCCGGGACGGCAGGACAGTCGTGAGGATCTTCTCGGGCATCCAGCCGACCGGGCGCAAGCACCTCGGCAACTACATCGGCGCGATCGCCCAGTACA
>DAIRTT010000190.1:0-4578 GCA_036803745.1 Solirubrobacteraceae bacterium
GCCCGGATGCCTCCTCAACCGTTCACAACGTATGTAGGCACGTCAACTAGCCGCCCGTGAGCCGCCTCTGCCCGCTCGCGGCGGTCATGACGGGTCGATCTTGTTGCCCGAAGGCGCGAGCACGTACCAGGCTGCGCCGAAGGACTTGACCCTCTGGCCGTAGGCGTCGCCGTGGTCCTTGTCCTTGACGTAGTAGTAGAGCGGGTGTCCCTTGTAGGTCACCTGCTTGGTCCCGTCGGTGCGGGTGATCGTGCCGATGTCCCCCGAGCTCGCACCGCCACCCGTCACGGGGGCGCCCTGGGTCGTGACTGGAGGCCATACGTTGGCGCATTCGCCCGAGCAGCTCGAGGCGGCCCCGTGGTCGGACTCGAACAGGTAGACCGTCAGGTGCTTGGGCCCGGCGGCCAGGGCGCCGTAGCGGTCACTGCGAGGGTGAGCGAGTTCTTCAATGTGGACCTCCTGGTCTCTGGATTGCGTGGCTCGCCCTGCATAGATGCCGCGAGCCGGCGATCCTTCCCGTCACGGCTCGGTGTGCACGATCACCTCGGCAATTCCGTCGATTCGCCGCCTCAGCTCCTCCTCGAGCTCGCCCGCGAGCTCGTGCGCGCCCGTCAGCGACTCCTCCGCGCCGACGTCGAGCGTCAGGAACAGCACGCGCCCGGCATCCGTCGAGAGCAGCCTCACCATCTGCGGGCCGCGGCCCGTCAGCTCGCGGACGAGCCCCTCGACCTCCTCGCACACCGCGCGGTCTGCCCGCTTGTCCCCGGAGCGGGCGCCGAGCGGCTGCTCCAGCGGCTCCAGGTGCGTCTGCACGTCGGTGACCTCCGGCCGCTGCTTGATCGCGTGCTCGACCCGCTCGGCCACCTCGTGGGCGGAGCGCAGGTCTAGATCGGCGGGGAACTTGAGGTGCAGCGAGACGCTCGCCGTGTGGCCCTGCTCGAAGATTGTGATGTCGTGGGCCTCCTTGACCAGCGGCTCGGCCAGGGCGATCGCCAGCACGCGGTCGCGCAGATCCAGGCCGCGGCGACGCGGCTCGACGTGCACGACCACGTCGCTCCCCGGCAGCGCCCGTTCGACGGCCCCCTCGACGAGATCGGCGGCGCGATGGCCCTCGACGACCGCCTGTCCCGGCGGGACGCTGACGACGACGTCGGCGAAGTAGCGCCCGGCAGACTCGCGCAGGCGCAGGCGGCTCAGCTCGATGTCGTCGTCGATCCGCTCGATCGCGCTCTCTGCCGCCGCCTGCTCCTCCGACGGCGAGCGGTCCATCAGCACGTTGGCGTTCTCGGCGATCAGCCTCACCGCCGCGCCCAGGATGATCGCGGCGATGAGCAGCGCGGCCACGGCGTCCCCCTGGTCGAAGCCCGCGTCGACAGCCACCAGCCCGCCGAGCACGGCCAGCGAGCCGGCCATGTCCGCGGCGAAGTGGAACGCGTTGGAGCGCAGCGCCGGGCTCGCGAAGCGGCGCGCCGCCGCCAGCGAGACGGCGGTTCTGGAGAGGTCGAGCCCGACCGCCACGACCATCACGGCGAACTGGTACCAGTGGATCGAGGGCGGAGGATCGCCGGCCAGCAGGTGGGAGATCGCTTCGACGCTCACGATCACGCCTCCCGCGAGCAGGATCGCGGCCTCGCCGAGGGCCCCGAGGTTCTCGGCCCGGCGATGGCCGTAGGGGTGGCCGCGGTCGGCTGGCCGGCCGCCGAGGCGCACGGCGAAGAACGTCAGCACCGCCGCCACGACATCGCCACTGGACTCGATGCCCGCAGAGATCAGCCCGAGGCTCCCGGTCGCCAGGCCGACGCCGAGCTTGAGCGCGACGAGGACCGCGGCGAGGACGATCGACACGAGGGTCGTCCTCTGCTGGCTCATCGTCCCGCCGCCGCTCGCACCCCGCTCCATCGCTGGAGCCTAGAACGGCCGCCGCTGCGAGGTCAGCCGCATGATCCCCGGCGGCGCGTATCGTGGCGCCCATGAGCCACGACCACGGCGCTCACGCCCACCACGGGCACATACACACGGCCGACCAGTCTCGTCTCGCCCGCGCGCTCGCCCTGATCGTCACGTTCATGGCCGTCGAGGTCGCCGTCGGGGTGCTCGCCCACTCGCTCGCGCTGCTCTCCGACGCCGGACACATGCTCACCGACGCTGCGGCGATCGGTTTCTCGCTGCTGGCTCTGCGCCTGGCCGCACGGCCCGCCCAGGGGGCGATGACATTCGGGCTGCGTCGCGTCGAGATCCTCTCGGCACAGGCCAACGGCGTGACGTTGCTCGTCCTCGCCGCGTTCATCGTCTATGAGGCGATCCGCCGCCTCCTGGACCCGCCCCACGTCCATGGCGGGCCGATCCTGGCGGTCGCTCTCGCGGGCATCCTCGTCAACCTCGTGGCCGTCTGGACGCTCTCCGGCGCCGAGCGCCGCAGCCTCAACGTCGAGGGAAGCTTCCAGCACCTGCTGACCGACCTCTACGGCTTCATCGGCACCGCCGCCGCCGCCGGGGTCATCCTCGTGACGGGCTTTCAGCGGGCTGACCCGATCGTCTCGCTGCTGATCGCCGGCCTCATGATCCGCTCGGGCTCGGGGCTCGTCAAGGCCTCGGGGCGGATCTTCCTCGAGGCTGCGCCCGAGGGGCTCGATCCCGGTGAGGTCGGCGCCGCCCTGGTCAGGGAGAGTGGCGTCGTGGAGGTGCACGACCTGCACGTGTGGGAGGTCAGCAGCGGCTTTCCAGCGCTCTCCGCCCACGTGCTCGTCGGGGCCGACTGCGACTGCCACGACGCCAGGCGTGCGATGGAGAGGATGCTGCGGTCGCGCTTCGGGCTCGACCACACGACCCTTCAGGTCGATCACACCGTCAGCGAACTGCTCGACATCGTCCCCCAACCCATCGCCCCCCACCCGCCCGCGAAACGATGATCCGGGTCCTCGTGGGAGTCCTCGGGGCAGGCCTCGTCGCGATGATGCTCGTCGAGATCTTCGTCGCCTTCCTGCTGCCACGGCGGGTCAAGCGCGACCCCAGGATCGTCCGCTCGATCTTCGCCTACGCCTGGCGCCCGTGGCGGCGCCTGGCGCGCAGGCTGCCCACCCAGGCGGCGGACACGATGCTCGGCGTCTACGGACCGTTCGGCGTCCTGCTCAACCTCGTGCTGTGGGTGCTGACGATGATGCTCGGCTATGCCTGCCTCCAGTGGGCGGGCGGATCGCACCTCGCCCCGGGCCACGCGGTCGACTTCGGCAACGACCTCTATTTCAGCGCCGCCACGATGGCTGCGAGCGCCCCGGCCGGGTTCGGCGCGCAGAGCACGTTCGCGCGCGTCGTGCAGGTGATCGATGCCGGCAGCGGCCTCGCGGTGATCGCGATCGTGATCGGCTATCTGCCCTCGCTCTACCAGGCGTTCTCGCGCCGGGAGGCGACCGTCTCCCAGCTCGACGCCCGCGCCGGGTCACCGCCGAGCGCCGGGCGCCTGGTGATCCGCTCGACCCAGCGTGACGGGTGGCCGGCGCTCAACCGCTACCTGAGCAGCTGGGAGACGTGGGTGGCGGAGCTGATGGAGACGCATCTGGCTTACCCGGTGCTCGCCTACTTCCGCTCCCAGCACGTAAACCAGAACTGGCTGAGCGCGATGTGCACGGTGCTCGACACGTGCGCCTTCACGATCGCCGCTGCGCCGCCGGGCACGGTGGACTCGGCACGCTTCACGTTCGCGATCGCCCGTCATGCGGTCGTCGATCTCAGCTACAGCTTTCACGTCGAACCGAGGGCGCTCGACCTCGACCGGTTCCCGCAGGAGGACTTCGACGAGCTGCTGCGCCAGTTGCACGAGGTCGGGGTCGAGCCGGACGCATCGCCCGAGGCGATCCGCGAACGGCTCGAGCGGATGCGCTCCTCCTATGAGCCCTACATCGCCGCCCTCGCCGAGCACCTCGATCTGGGCCTGCCGCGGTGGCTGGCGCCCGAGTCGCCGACCGACAACTGGCGCACAACCGGGTGGCATTGATCATTCGCGGAGCTTTGCCGCCGCGGGCTCAGCAGGAGCGAGGATTCGTCCGACACCACCGTGGAGCCTCGAAATCGCTCCTCTTCGCGATCCCACGGGTTTTATCTGCCGCTCATGCGGGCATCGTTCAATGTGATCCAACAGGCAGGTGGACCTGTATTCAGTGTCGAACGAGCACGCAGAAGCTGCTCCGTCAAGGATAATTGACAACGCAACTATCTTGGCGTATAATTCCGACTCCAAGCATCGGATTAGAAGGACGCCCATGTCAGACTCCCCCGCAAGCACCACACTAGCGCTCGACCCTGAGACCCCCGTCCAGGACGACGAGGCCCGCGAGCAGTCCACCGACACCGAGTCGGCGGCCGCCCCTGCGCGCCTCGACAACCCGATCGAGCGAATCGACGTCGGTACCCCCGACACGTTCATCCCCGAGGCGGTGGACCAGCTTCTGGCCCACTCACGCCGCTACCCCCTGCTCACCCCCGAACAGGAGATCGACCTCGCCAAGAAGATCGAGCGCGGCGACCTCCACGCCAAGGAACTGCTCGTCAACTCCAACCTGCGCCTCGTCGCCTCCAACGCCC
>DAIRTT010000191.1:0-4542 GCA_036803745.1 Solirubrobacteraceae bacterium
GCGGTAGTCGGCCGCTTCTGGGCCGCCGCACTCGACGCAGTGTTTCATGCCGCCGAAGTAGGGCGTGTGCCACCAGCGTGAATCCGTCGCGTCGTACCAGTCGCTGGTCGGGCGACGGACCTTCCCCTGTCCGCAGTAGATGCACTCGATGCCATCGCAAAGGCAGACTGAGGTGGCACCCAGCTCGACGCCCTCCGCAGTCAGGGTGACCTGGGTGCCGCGGATGCCCCCGCAATCGGGGCACACGAACAGGCCATCGGGCAGATTCACAGCGGATCACCGCCGCTACCGGCCGTGGTCCGCACTCGGTCGGCCGTTTGGCCGTGCTCGTCGATCAGCGCCAAGAGCACGGACCTCACCGCGGCACGGGTCTGCCGAAAGCCAGCCGTCTTCTCCCCTGTCGCCTCGTCCATGTAGAGACGCCGGTTGACCTCCACCATGACGGCGGACACCCGAGCATCGCGCCGAAACCAGCGGGCCGGCACGATCGCGCCTCTGTAGGGGCGATCGACGGCCACGACCAGTCCGTGGGCTGCGAAGCCCGCTGCCGCCTCTGCGGCGAGCTGCGCCGGTGTGTGGAAGGGGTCGGTGCCGATGCACACGTCGGGTCGCACCGGATCCTGGTTCAGGTCGCACGGAAGCGGGTGCGATGGAAAGCTGTGCGCATCGATGATCAGGCACCGGCGCGTTGCATCGAGCACGCCCTGCGTCGCAGCCTCGAGGGCGGCGTGATGGGGCTCGTAGAAGCGCGAGAGCAAACCGGCACGCTGCGACGGTGTGAGGCCCGCCCGTAGCGTCGCGCCATCGGTAGCGGCCATGTAGACGGCCCCCATACCCCTCGCCGCCATCGGCTCGAACGCGTCGTCGGTGAAGCGCTCCGGATCGACAACGAAGCGGCTCACTTCGAACACGACCGGAACCGCGATCGTGGGATCGAGAGCGAACAGCTCGTCCGTGTGTCGGTCGGTAAGCCGCAGGAGCTCACGCTCAAGCGCATTGTCGCTCAGGACGAACGTTGCGCGAACGTCGTCGGGGATCACGGTCGAGGCGTGCGGGATGTGAACGACCGCATGCGGGCCGCTCGGAGCTCGCGCTGATGTGCTGCTCATGAAGGGAACCTCCCGGGAGCTCATTGCGCTCCCCAACTTGACGTCAGGATTCAACGACCAGGTCTTCCCCCGGGGGCACCTTGCAAAGAGCGAGGTTGCCGGAGCGGCAGCCGGGAGGCTTATGCCGCTCGCTCTTGACCTATCGACAGCCTACAACCGTCCCAGATGGTCTTTGGCTGTCACAGGGAAGGTCGTCGACGCAGGCGGCAAGCTGACACCCGCTGTCAGCCCGCAGTAGCGGTCATTCCCAGCGGCAGGGGGCGCCGCTCAATCGGTGTAGGTCTCTCGGTCCGCGAAGAACACTCTCGCTGTTTGCTGCACCTGCACGCTCGAAACGGGGTCGCCGAAGATCTGAGCTGCGAGGCGCACGCAGTTGGCCCATCGCACGCGATCCTTCCTCGTCTCCACATAGAACGGGAGGGCGACGCCGTGAATGAGGTCTACGTCATCGATCTGTTCGATGGTCGCGAGCGACTCCTCAGGTGTCCACGAGTCTTTGGCGGGAAAGTCTCGGAGTTGCTCGGGCGTGTACTCGGTCATCGTGCCGTCTTGTTGCCGGATGCGATGGGATCTTGAGCGACCGTCACGGTGGGCCTCTCGACTCGACCTTCGACGAGCGCACGTAGATGCTCCGGCTCGCCGTCTCGCCGATCCATCTGTCGCGCGTAGATCGAGAGGGTCAGGTTGGCGGACGTGTGCCCCATCTGCGCCATTACGTACGGCGGTGCCTCACCCATCGCGAATAGGAGCGATGCGAATGTGCGCCTCAACGCGTGAGGTGTCAGTCCCGGGGGCAGCGGGTCGACGCCTGCCTGCTCGAGTGTTGCGTTGGCACTCTCGATCGCCTTCGCGAGTACACGCCGGCGAATGTTGCTCGCGCCATGTGGTCGTCCGGTGCGGGTGCCGAAGATCAACTCGTCGTCGCGGGCAGGCTGCCGATCGCGATAACCCGCAAGCTCGTGATGGAGTACTGGGAGGACATTCACGGTGCGGATACCTGCGTCCGTCTTCGCGGCCGTGACGACGATCGCGTCGCGCACGAGGTCCACATCACCCCAGCGCAGGGCGAGTGCCTCTCCGACCCGCAGCCCGCCGAAGACCATCGTGGCCAGCAGCGCGCAGCGCTGTCCTTGAGCCGTCCGCGCCTCGCCGTCGAGCGCGCTGGCTCCGGCGAGCAACGCCGCGATGTGGTCGGCTCGGTCGAGCCACGAACGTCTTGGCGAGGACGCGCGGAGACGTCGTCTGCGGCCTTGCGCCGGGTTCCGGTCGACGATCTCGTACTCGACTGCGACCTCGAGGATGCTCGCGAGCGTTGCGATCGTTTTGTTGATCGACGACGGAGCGAGTTTCCCATCACGGACCTTTCCGACTCGATAGGCATCGACGTCCTGGATCGAGATCTCGTCGACCCGCTTCGACGCGAAGGCCGGGAGGAGATGGCCGTCGAGCCTCCATTCCAAGTCCTCTCGGCTCTTGGGGGCGAGTCCCACTCCTGCGCGACCGCCCTCCACCGTCTGGCGCTCGAACCACTGGGCGGCGAACTCTTCGAACGTGGGAGCTTCCCGCTCGTTCTGGACGAGGCCGTGCGTGCTCATCGACTCCTCCCTCCGTCGGGCATCGCCGCGATCTGCGGCCCGAATGCCGGTGTGGCTGTGGGTATCGTGGCCGGCGCGACCGTCCTCGCCGGGCGCCGCGCGGAGCGATGATTTGAAGCTCCGCGGCACGTATCGTGCTTAAGCAGAGTGTAGCCTAGATTGTCGTATTCGACAACTTACTTATGCCTGAGGCCCGAAAACAACGTCTGAGACCGAGAAATGGGCGTGAGAGCCGGGTTCTCGGGGAAGCGCTGCGGCTGATCCGCCAGCGCGCGGACATGACCCAGGAGGACGTATCCGCCCGCGCGGGCACGAACGCCGCCGCCCTCTCCCACATCGAGAGCGGGGAGCGAGATGCCAGGTGGTCGACAATTGCGCGGCTGCTGCCGGCGTTGCATACGAACATCCATCAGCTCGGCGACGCGATTGCTGAGGTCGAACGACGCGACCCCGCCTGATCTGCGCCGGCAGCTCACTGCCACGCCCGAGGCGGTGGTCGAGGCGAACTTCGCCTGCCGCTAACACCTCTGAGGCCTACAGATCGGGGCTGCCAACTTCATGGTTTTATGGCAACTCCTTTGCTAGAGTGGTTTCGTGGGAGTCGTAGATCGCAAGCAGAATCTCTTCGAGAACATCGCGCGCCTGAGGCGCGTCGGGCGCGATCTGCCCGGAAACCAAGATCTCGCCACTGTGCGGCTTGCTCTCGAAGACGAGCTCGGTCCCACCGTCTCCGGCCGGCTGGCGGCGCGGCTGCTGGGTGTGAGCCACACAGCGCTGGATCGCTGGATCAAGGCAGGCGACGTGCCGGTGGTGCAGACTGCGAATGGCCGTGAGCAGGTCCCCGTACCAGCGCTCCTCGGGCTCTACGAGGCTGTTGGCTCCGACCGCAGCGCCGCCGGTGCGCGCCGATACCCGCTCGCGCCCACGATTGCGCGTCAGCGTGATGCCGCGCGGCGCCTGAGTCCGAGCCCCCGCAACGCAGCGCACGAGGATGGTGGCCACGATCGTTCCCGCGCGCGTTCTCTCGCGTACCACAGCGCCGTCGCGCGCCGGCTGAGCAAGCCGATGGTCGCGGAGGCCAGGCACGTTCTGTTCCGCTGGCAGACGCAGGGGCGCATCGATCCGCGCTACGCCCAGAAGTGGGAGGAGCTGCTGGCGATGCCGCTTCCGGCAATCCGGCGCGCGATCACCGCGACAGGGCCGGATGCCGACGATCTCCGTCAGAACTCGCCGTTCGCCGGGCTTCTTTCGGAGCCAGAGCGACGCCGGATCCTGACGGAGGTGCGTTGACTTGCGCCGCCAGGATCTCGACCATGTCGTCGCAGCGGCAGCCGAGGTGATTGGACAGGACGAGTTCGTCGTGATCGGCAGCCAGGCGATTCTCGGCACATACGATCAGCCACCCGACGCGCTGCTCGTCTCGCTCGAGGCTGACCTGTACCCGCTTCACGACCCTGAGGCAGCTGCCGATCTCGACGGCGCGCTCGGCGACGGCTCGCCGTTCCACCTTGCGTTCGGCTACTTCGCGCACGGCGTAGGCCCGGAGACGGCCAAGGCACCCAAGGGATGGCAGGACCGTCTCGTCAGGCGCGGGATCCCCCCGCGGGTCGCGGCCAAGCAGACGCCGGTGGCGTGGTGCCTCGAGGTCCATGACCTCGTGCTGTCGAAGTGCGTCGCGGGCCGGGAGCGCGACTGGGACTATGCGAGGGAGGCGCTGAAGGCGAAACTTGTGGACCCCGCGATTCTGTTCGAGCGTTCGCCCGACCTGCCCATCCCCGCGGAGGCTCGCCAGCACATCGAGACGACGCTGCGCTCGATTGTCTCAGCGCTCGGCTGAA
>DAIRTT010000192.1:0-4536 GCA_036803745.1 Solirubrobacteraceae bacterium
GCCGTCGATGCCGCTGCCATGTTCGCCCGTCCGCCTCGCACCCACGCGCCCTCCGCGCCGCCCCTCGCCGTAACTGCCGCCGACCCCAAGGACCTTGCCCGCCTCGGCGAGCTGTTGAAGAACCGGACGGATGACGTCCTGGCCCTCACGCTGACCCGCAGCGGCGAGGACACCGGCGTCGACGCTGTGGTTCAGGACAGTTTTGAGCGGATCAGCATGAGCTCGACGATCGCGGTCGCGAGGTGGATTGCCGGCGAGGGTCTGCAGGTCGCTCGGGACGCCGGCAAAGAGACCTGGCTGATCTTCGGCGAGCTCGCGGCGCATCGCGCCGCCTCGCTGGATGAGGTCACCCGCCGCTGTTTCTACTGGCGCGACTCGATGGTTGAGGTCCTGCGCGCGGACGCGGCACGCCTGCGCTCTTCGCCGGCCACGCTCGCGGAGGCTTTGAGCATCCTGCAGTTGAGCCTGGAGTTCAGCCTTGTCCGCATGTGCGAGTGCTTCGAGGAGGAGCGCTCCCGCACGGATGAGGAGTTGAGCCGCCGCGAGGCGGAGCTCGCGTTCATGGCGACCCATGATCCGCTGACCGGCCTCCCGAACCGCACGCTGATCCTTGACCGGGTGGAGCAGATGCTTGCTCGCGCGACCCGCACCCAGCTTCCCGTGGCGGCGCTGTTCGTCGATCTCGACAACTTCAAGGGCGTCAACGACACGCTCGGCCACGGGGTGGGCGATGAGCTTCTGCGCTCTGTGGCCGCCCGCCTGGATGGCGTGATCCGCGGCGGCGACACGCTTGGCCGCCTGGGTGGGGACGAGTTCGTTGTCATCTCCGAGGGCCTGTCGCTGCGCGACGGCCCGGAGCTCATCGCCGCCCGCCTGCTGGAAGCGCTGAAGCCTCCTTTCCTGCTCGGAGAGGACAACCTCACGCGTGTGTCTGTCACCGCGAGCATCGGTGTCGCGGTCGGCGATGCGTGCTCAGCTGAGGATCTGCTCCGGGACGCGGACATCGCGATGTACTCGGCGAAGTGGGACGGCAAGTGCCGTTTCGTCCTGTTCGAGTCCGGGATGCAGCACTCGATGCAGTGCCGCATGGAGCTTGAGATGGATCTCCGCGAGGCGCTCGAGAAACGCGAGTTCTTCCTTGAGTATCAGCCGACGTTCGACCTGAGCGACATGTCCCCGAATGGGGTGGAGGCGCTGATCCGCTGGCGCCACCCGACACGCGGCACGGTCCAACCGGACGATTTCGTCCCGCTGCTGGAGGAGACGGGCATGATCATCGACGTAGGCCGGTGGGTGCTGGAGCAGGCATGCGCACAGGGAGCGACCTGGCGCGCCGAAGGGCACACGATCGGTATCGCCGTGAACGTGTCCGGCCGCCAGCTCGACAGCGACGACATCCTGTTCGATGTCGAGGCGGCCCTCGCCTCGAGTGCGTTGGAGCCTTCGGCGCTCACGATCGAGATCACCGAGACCACGTTGATGCGAAACGTCGAGGAGACTGCGCGCCGGCTCAGTGAGATCAAGGAGCTCGGGGTTCGAATCGCGATCGACGATTTCGGCACCGGCTACTCCTCGCTCGCACACCTGCAGCGATTCCCCGTCGACGCGTTGAAGATCGACCGCTCGTTCATCACGGGCCTCGCCGACGACGAGGAGGCCGAGGCATTGATCCGCACCCTGCTCCAGCTCGGCAAGGCCCTCTCGATCAAGACGGTCGCGGAGGGCATCGAGGGCCAGCACGAGCTGACCGTGCTGAGGGAAGAGGACTGCGACAGCGGGCAGGGCTTCCTGTTCGCACGTCCGCAGGACGTTGCCGCCACCGGCGTGTTCCTTCACAACCTCCGTGTCGCGTCGGCAGAGCTCGCTGCTGGCAACGTCCCCCCAGCCGACTGAACGGGGCCCACGGAGCTTCCGCCATGGCGCTCCTGAGCCTTGCCGATCTGTCTGCTTCACGTCGTAGTGCTCATGCTCGGCGCCGGTCCTTCAGGATTACAGGAGCCGAGCGCATCCACCGCCTCCCACCAGCCATGCACCGGCCCCCCAGCTCGCCCTCCGGGCCACCCCCACCCCTCGATGCTGCCGTTGACAAGTGAGCCGCGCCTCGCGGGGCTCACGCCTCCGACAGAGTCTCTCGCATGTGCCTGCCTTGCCGCGCGCCCGGTCCCACCGGGCCCCCGCTCGCCACACGCGCGACATCCTTGTGCGCCGCTCTGAGCGGGTCCTGCACACATCAGTTGGACGCGGCGAGCGGGGGCTCGGCTCCCGTCGGGCGGGCGCCGCCCAGTCGTTACTTCCGCGTCGCGCCCGCGAGCTGCCCGTCAATGAACGCGTTCGTCTCCTCAACCCCCACAAACGGCGTGAGGAAGATCGCAGCGATCGCCCCGAGCGTCCGCGAGAGCCGTCCTGTCCGCCGGCCCCGGACCTCGAGATAGACGAGCTCATAGATCGCGGTGATGATCGCTTCGAGCGCAAGCCGTCCGGGCGGATCCTCGTGCGCCGCGTCCTCCGCTCCGTCCCGCCCCACGTACTGGTACCCCTCTTGCAGGAACAGCGTGAACGCGGTGTGGCTGTCTTCGACGCGTTGTATCGCCATCTTCCCGACGTTGTATGCCTCGATGAACCCGATGTGTGCGGTGAGCGGCTCTTGCTCGAGGTGGCGGGTGAAGGCGACTCCTGCGTGCCAGCTGCGTTGGGGCCATGTGTCGCCTTCGAAGAATGCGCTGGCGGTGACTCCCATGACGGCGCGGAATGCGAGCTCGTGGAACCCCATGAACGCGTCTTGCCTGTCGGTGAAGTGCCGGTAGAACACCTTCACGTCGACTTTGGCTCTGCGGGCGATGTCGTTGATGGTGGTGGCGTCGTAGCCTTGTTCTTGGGCGAGTTCGGCGACTGCGAGCAGGATCCGCTGGCGGTGGTTGATGGCGATCTCTTCGCTTGTGAGGCGTGGTCGTCCGCGTGGCAGCGGTGCGGGTGCTTTGAGGGTTGCCTCGGCGGCTGGCGGTTTCTCTTTGGGTGCGCGCCCTCCTTTCAGGGTTCGCCACCGCTGGCTGCGCTGTGGCTGGTTGTAGCGCGCGATCCAGTCTCCTAGCTCCTCTTGCATGGCGGTGAGCGCGGGTTCTCCGCGGCGTAGCTTGCTGGCGAGCACCCGGTGGATGGCCCCGAACAGGATTGTGCTGGGGATGTCCGGCGTGATGGCTGGCGCTCCGGCTTTCTTTTGCGCGTCGTCGACGATCTGAGCGATCCTCTTGAGCGTCTCATCGCGTGTGTCGAGGGCGCGTCTGCCGGCGCCGAGCGGCTCGCCGGTGATGAACCGTACGGTCTCCGGCTGCATGCGTGCGAGGTCGATGAGCGCTTCGACGGCGGCGATGGTGGCGTGCTCGGGCGCGGCGGCGTTCACGGCGGCACGGGTCTGTTTGATCAGTGCTGCCTGGCTGTCTTTCAGGGCCGCGAGGAGGCATTGGTCGCGGTCGGTGAAGTGTTCGTAGAACGTGGGTCGTGAGACGCCGGCCTGCTCGATCACGGCGGTGACGGTGCTGTTCGCCGCGCCGTCGCGGACGGCGACGATGGTCATTGCGGCGATCAGCCGGTCGCGGTGGCTGCGTTTCCCCCCGTTCTGCGGGTCGTTGTTTATGGATTTGGCTGGGGCTGTGCGGCGCGCCATCGCTCGCGGGACCGTACCCGACGAACGTCGAAAACGCCTTGCCTTGAGCGCCTCCTGCGGTGTTCGCGCGGTGCTCAGGTGTCTGCGTCCGGGGCGTAGGACTCCAGTCCGCGGGCGCCATGCCTGCATGCGGAATTACCCTACTGGTGTTTATTCCTCCAGTGGCTACCTGTCTTGGCCGCCGTGCTCACCGGCTGGCGCGCTCTACAGCCGGACCGAAGCCTGTCTCAAGCCTGTGAGTCCGTGGTCCCGCGTCCTAGCGCCCTGCCAAGCAGCCGTTGTGCCGCCCCGACCGCAATCGCTATCGAGAGATCCGGCCGCCCAATCCCCCTGAGAACCTTGGCTTCCGTCGCTTCGGCGGTCTTCCGGACACCCTGAATGCCCTGTTCCCCTGCGTTGAGACCCGCAGCCCCGGCGGCCTGGAAGTCAGACCGGCCAGGAGGCCCGTCGACGTGCAGGGCGGCTGCGCCACAGGACCGGGGTGCAACTCTGCGCCCGCCGCGCCACTCATCTCGCCGAGGACCGTCCTCAGCGTTTATCTCGCAGGTGCGCTGCAAGCTCCAGGCGTCTCGGATGGGTCAGAGACATTCGAAGCGATCGCGGATCGAAGCGGGCGCTCCTCAGCGCCAGGCGCCGGCCATGACGTCAGGGTCATCGAGTTCCAGCGCCCCGGGAGTCGAGAGCAACGTCAGTAGTTCCTTGCGCTGTCTGAGCTTGACCAACTCGGAGAGCGCTGCGTCCACCGTGTCGGTGATCGTCTTGGTTCCGAGGATCTCCTTCGCCGCCGCCACGTTGGCCAGGTCGACCTCAACGGACATCTTGCGTCTGGCGGTCATGGCGCGCGTGTAGCGAATATTCGAGAGATAGGTAGGACA
>DAIRTT010000193.1:0-4480 GCA_036803745.1 Solirubrobacteraceae bacterium
CACGAGCGCTACCACCACCGCACCCCGGTCACCGCCAAGACCAGCATGCTCGGCGGCGCCGATCCGGCAGGGGCGTTCCGCACATCTCAGGATGCCCCAACAGACGACCAAGGGAGTCAACGTGCCCAGCCTGCGTGAGGCCGCCGAGGAGTTCCTTGCCCAGCCGCGCATAGCCGTCGCGGGCGTGTCACGCGACCCCAAGCAGCCGGCGAACCTCATCTACAGGCGGCTTCGCGAGAACGGGCACGAGGTCTTCGCGGTCAACCCCAATGCCGATGAGGATCTCGAGGGCGACCCCTGTTACCCGCGCGTCTCGGACATCTCCGGCCCCGTCGACGGCGTCGTGATCGTGACCACCCCGCGCGCCGCCGCCGAGGTCGTGCGCGACTGCGCGGCCGCGGGCGTGCCACGCGTGTGGCTGCACCGCGGTATGGGACCCGGCAGTACCTCCCCCGAGGCCGTCGAGCTGTGCCGCGAGCACGGCATCGCGGTCATCCCGGGCGGCTGTCCGAACATGTTCGGCGCGACCTCTGACGCCGGGCATCGCTGCCTGCGGGTGATGCTCTCGGCGACTGGCAAGATCCCCCGCTCGGTCCCGGCCGTCGAGGCGCCCGTGCGAGTGGCGCCGGCCCCGCCGGCGGACGCGCGCTCGGACATCGACGCCGGCGCCTGAAGCGGGTCTCGCACCCCCCGCGCGCGTCAGGCGGCGTGGGGCAGGCTGGCGGCGCCGAGGCGCCGCCCCTGTGCCAGGCCGGCCGCGATGACGCCTTCGCGCCGCCCGCCGTCCATCAGGTTGTTCCCGAGCGCGACCGTGCAAGCATCGTCGGGATTCACGAGCGAGACCTCGGCGCCGCGGTGTCTGAGCACGAGCGCCTCGGTCGTCGCGACCCCGCGGGAGACCGGTCCGACGGCCCCGGCGAGAGACCCGATCGCGGGGCGGAAGGAGCCGGTCGGGTTCAGGCACAGAACGAGCTCGCCGCGGCGGGCCTCGGCGCCGTCCATGTTGGTCGGGCTCCATGCACCTCCGTCCACGTAGCTGCGCCCGGCGAGCTCGACGGGGCGAAAGACCCCCGGGATTGCGCACGAGGCCTGCACGGCCGCCGCGACGCTGAGCGCCGGTGCTCCGGCGGCGCCGAAGATGACCCGGCGTCCGCTCTGCAGCTCGACGGCCGCGACACGCAGGCGCCCGTCCCACTCCACACCCGAGCGCTCGACGGCCGCGCCCAGCTCTTGGAGCGAGCGTGTGCCCTTCGGGACGCGCCGGAGCGCCGCGCGCCGCAGCAGCGCGCCTCCGGTTGCCGAGCTGCTGAGCGCCAGCGAGGCGAGCGGCGCTACCGCCGCGCCGCCGATCCCGAAGGCCGTGCCGAGGGTCTGGCGCAGCGGGCTCCCATCGTCATGGCCAGGCGCCTCATAGGGTGGCTGCTCGGGCAGCCGACCCAGGCGCGCGCCCGGCGCCAGCCCGGCTGCCAGGGCGGCCGCGACGATCGACCCGGCCGAGGTGCCCAGGTAGATGCGGCAGGCGCGGGAGTCGACCCTGCCGCTCTCCTCCAGGCCCGTCAGGACGGCGCTCATCCAGGCCTCGCCGAGGATGCCGCCGCCGCCGAGGACGAGGACGTCGGGCTGGCGGGAGATCTTGTCTGCCATCGCGCCCAGCGTAGCGACGGCCCGGCGCCGCCTCACGCGGCCGCGCCGGCTCAGCCGCCGTACATGCCGTCGATCGACTCGGCGTACTTCTCGGCGATCGGCTTGCGCTTGAGCTTCATCGTCGGGGTCAACTCGTCCCCCCCGGGCAGCCAATCGCTCTCGACGAGCGTGAACTTCTTGATCTGTTCGACTTTGGCCAGCTTCGCGTTGGCGGCGTCGACGCCCTCCTGGACCGCCGCGAGCACGCCCTCGTCGCGGGCGAGGGCCTCGAGCGAGGCGTCCTCGATCCCCTGCTTTGAGGCCCACGCTGGCGCGAAGTCGGCGTCGAGTACGACCAGCGCGGTGTTGTAGGGGCGACCGTCACCGATGCAGCAGGCCTGTCCGATCAACGGCGAGGCCGTCTTGATCGTCGCCTCGATGTTGGCCGGCGACATGTTCTTGCCCGCCGCGCTGATGATCAGCTCCTTCTTGCGGTCGACGATCGTCAGGTAGCCGTCGTCGTCAAACACGCCGATGTCCCCCGTCCGCAGCCAGCCGTCGTCGGTGAAGGCCTCGCTGGTCTTCTCGGGCAGGTTGCGATAGCCGAGCATCACGACATCTGAGCGGACGAGCACCTCGCCGTCGCTGTCGAGCTTGAGCTCCACTCCGGGGGCCGGCGGGCCGACCGTCCCGATCTTGATCTTGCCGGGCGGGTTGACGCTGCCCGCCCCGCACGTCTCACTCATGCCCCACAGCTCGGCCAGCGGAAGACCGATCGCGTGGAAGAACTCGAGCACTTCGACGGGCGTGGGCGCGGCGCCGACATTGATGGCCTCGATCTGGTCGAGCCCGAGCATCGAGCGCAGGCCGGCGAAGATCTGCTCGTCCGCGCGCGCGACCTCGGCGGCGAGCTCCGCCGGCACCGGCTCGCCCCTCTGCTCGAGGCGGACCTTGCGGATGGCCGCGTCGAGTGCCGTCCGCGTCACCGCGCCCTGCTCCTCGGGCATGTCGGCGATCATCGTCTCCAGGCCCGCCTTGAGCTTCTCCCATATGCGCGGCACCGCAAAGAACCAGCTCGGCCGGACTTCGGGCAGGTATGAGAGGACCTGGCGGGGATCCTCGCAGCAGGTGATCTGGAGCCCGTAGACGATCGGCAGGTAGTGGTGGGCGTTGCGCTCCGCGATGTGCGCGCTCGGCAGCCAGGAGATCACGCGCCCGTCACGCGGGAACTCGATCAGCGCCTCGAGGCCCTCGACCGCGGCGAGCAGGTTGCGGTGGATCAGCTGCACGCCCTTGGGCGGCCCGGTCGTGCCCGAGGTGTAGATCAGCGTGAGCACGTCCTCCGAGCGGATCTCGGCGACCGAGGACTCGACGTCGAAGTCCGGGTTGGTGCCCTCGACGTCGCTCAGCGCGAGCGTTCCCTCGGGTGCCTCGCCGTCGATGACGATCACGTGCTCGAGCCCCGGCAGACCCCTGCGGGCCTCGAGCACCCGCTCGAGGTACTGCTGCTCGCAGATCAGGACGCTGGCTTCGGCGTCTGAGACGAGGTACTGGATCTGCTCTGGCGTGTAGGTGTTGTAGATGGAGAAGGGGGCGGCGCCGAGCATCATCCCGGCGAGATCGCAGAGGTGGAACTCGGGTCGGTTGCTGAGCATCAGCGCGAGGGTCTGTCCGCGCTGCAGGCCGAGACCGGCCAGGCCGCCGGCGAGAGCGTCGACGCGCCGCTGCAGCTCGCCCCAGGTGATCGTGAAGGCGTCTTCCTTGGTGCGGATCGCGACCTCGTCGGCGCGCTCGGCGGCCGTTATCCGGAAGGCCTCGGCGAGCGTCTGGGCGCGTGACGCGGCCGGTCCTTCGGGCGTCTTCGTTTCGGTGACTGCGGCGTCCATGGGGCGCTCTCTTCCTCTCTCGCTTCACCACACTCCCGAGAACGCTTTGCTGCGGCGGCCGACCCCGGGAGCCCCGGCGCGATCATAGCCTGCCGCCGAGGGCTACGCTCGCGTCCATGCGCACGGGTGAGGTCGGATTCTGGTGGCGCTCGATCGGCGGCCCGCCGCCACGGCGAGCGCCGCTGGCGCAGGCGTGTGAGGTGGACGTCGCGATCGTCGGCGCCGGCTACACGGGCCTGTGGACCGCCTACTACCTCAAGCGCGCCCGACCGTCGCTGCGGATAGTCGTTCTCGAGCGCGAGTTCGCGGGCTACGGCGCGTCCGGGCGCAACGGCGGCTGGGTCTCGGGCTTCTTCTCGGGGCCGGCCCGTGTGTATGACCGTCGCGGCGGCGCAGGGGCCCACGCGGCTCTCCAGCGCGCCATGTTCGAGACCGTCGGCGAGGTCGAGCGCGTGGCCGCCGAGGAGAGGATCGAGGCCGACCTCCTGCGCTCCGGACACTTGAGCGTCGCGCTCAATGCTGCCCAGCTGACGCGCCAGGGCCAGGAGATCGCCGCTGCGAGGATTCACGGTCTCGCCGAGAAGGACGTGCGAGCGCTCTCGGCCACGCAGCTCTCCGAGCGCGTGCGCGTGGCAGGCGCTCGCGGTGCCACCTACTCCCCTCACGTCGCCCGCGTTCACCCGGCAAAGCTGCTCACGGGGCTCGCCCAGGCGGTCGAGCGTCTCGGCGTCGACATATACGAGGGCACGCCCGTCAGCGAGATCCGTCCGCACGAGGCACACGCCCCCGCCGGCATCGTGCGGGCACGCTGGGTCGTGCGGGCGACCGAGGGCTACACGGCCGGGCTCGCCGGGCTCAAGCGGGCGCTCGTGCCGATGAACAGCTCGATGATCGTCACCGAGCCGTTGGAGGATGAGACGTGGCGCGAGATCGGCTGGGATGGCTGTGAGCTGCTCGGCGACGGCGCGCAC
>DAIRTT010000194.1:0-4471 GCA_036803745.1 Solirubrobacteraceae bacterium
GGATGTCGATGCCCGACTCGATGATCGACGTGCACACCAGCACGTCCGCGCCGCCACGGACGTAGTCCATCATCACCGCCTCCAGTTCGCCCTCGGCCATCTGGCCGTGACCGACCGCGAAGCGCACGCCCGGGCACAGCGCGCGCAGGCGCTCGGCGGTCTCCTCGATCGACTCGATCCGGTTGTGCAGGAAGAAGGCCTGCCCGCCGCGCTCGTGCTCGCGCACGATCGCCCGCTTGACCAACTCCTCCTCGTACTCGCCCACATATGTCTTCACCGGCCGCCTGCCCTCGGGGGGAGTCTCGATGACCGAGATGTCGCGCAGCCCGGCCAGCGACATCTGCAGCGTTCGAGGGATCGGCGTCGCCGACATCGAGATCACGTCGACCTTGAGCTTGAGCTGGCGCAGCAGCTCCTTCTGCTTGACCCCGAAGCGCTGCTCCTCATCGACGATCAGCAGGCCGAGGTCCTTGGCTCTCACGTCGCGCGAGAGCACCCTGTGGGTGCCCACGAGGATGTCGATGCGTCCCTCCGCGAAGCCCTTGATCGCCGCTTTCTGCTCGGCCGCCGAGCGGAAACGCGACACGTGCTCGAGCGTGAACGGATAGTCGGCCAGGCGCTCGGCGAACGTCCCGTAGTGCTGCTGGGCGAGGATCGTCGTCGGCACGAGCATCAGCACCTGCTTGCCCTCCCCGGCCGCCTTGAACGCCGCCCGCAACGCCACCTCGGTCTTGCCGTAGCCCACGTCGCCGCAGATCAGCCGGTCCATCGGCCGCGGCGCCTCCATGTCGAGCTTGACCAGCTCAATCGCCTCGCGCTGATCGGGGGTCTCGGTGAACGGGAAGCGCTCCTCGAACTCGCGCTGCCATTCGGAGTCCGGCCCGAACGCGTGGCCGCTGCGCCGTCGCCGCTCGGCGTAGAGGCTGAGCAGCTCGCCCGCCAGCTCCTGCGCCGCGCGGCGGGCGCGGGCCTTCATCGTGTCCCATCGTGTGCCACCCAGCTTGCTCAGCGGCGGGTGCTCCCCGCCCGCGCCCACGTAGCGCGAGATCTTCGCCAGATGGTCGGTGGGGACGAAGACGCGGTCGTCGCCCTGGTATTCGAGGTACAGGTAGTCGCGCGTCACGCCTGCGACCGTCCGCGTCTCAAAGCCCGCGAAGCGCGCGACGCCATGGTCCTCGTGGACGACGATGTCGCCCGTGCGCAGCTCGGTGAACGAGCGCAGAGCACCGCGGCGCGCTCCGCCGCGCCCCCCGTGCGAGGACTCCCCGATCCCCGCTCGCTCGGCCCGGCGGCGGCGCAGCAGCCGGTGCTCCGGGTACACCGCCAGCTTCAGCTGGGGTGCGACGAAGCCCTCGCGCAGAGACGCCGCGGCGAAGCGCAGCGAGGGTTCGAGCACCTGGTGGCCCGCGTCGACGTTCTCCGCCAGCCAGGTCGCTTTGAGGCGACCGAGGTTGTATGCGGCGCGCTCGCCCTCGCCGCGACGCGGAAACGCGACGATCGTCCGGTAGCCCGAGCGGACGAGCTTCTCGAGTTCCGGCTCGGCCTCGGCCAGCGACCGCGCGGCCGTGTCGGCCGACTGCGCTCGCAGCTCGATCTCCTGGCCGCTCGCCAGGGCGGAGAGCCAGATGCGCGAGCGCCGCTCGAGCGTCGAGCGGATGCTCTGGGGGCTGACGTAGAGATGGTGGGCGTCCTCGTCGCCGAACGCCGCGCACACGTCGCTCCAGTGGTCGCCCAGCGTAGGGGCGAGCTCCTCCTCTGCTGCCACGATCAGCTCGGCGTCCTCGTCGACGAGGTCCAGCAGCGCGCCGAAGCGCTCCAGCGGAAGCAGCTCGGCGATGTCCGGGCGCTCTCCCTCCGCTCCCTCCGCCCCTGCGAAGGGGTGGGTGGGCATCTGTTCAACCGCGATCTCGGCCAGCTCGCGATGCTCGACCGCGAGCTCGGCGGCGGGCGCTATCTCGACCTCCTCGACCTCGCCCAGGGAGCGCTGGGTGAATGTGGAGAACCAGCGCAGCGACTCGATCTCGACGTCGAACATGTCGACCCGCACCGCCCGCTCCTCGGTCGCCGGGAAGACGTCGAGCAGGCCGCCCCGCAGCGCGAACTGGCCTCGCTCCTCGACCTGCTCGGTGCGCTCGTAGCCCGCGCTCACGAGCTCGGCGGCGCACTCGTCGAGGTCGAGCAGCTCGCCGACACGCAGCGTGAACGAGCGCGGCCGCAGCTGCGGGTCGGGAACCTTCTCCGACAATGCCACCGCGCTGACCACGACCACGGGCTGGTCCTCCTCCGCCGTCCGTCCGTCGCCGGCCGTCAGGAGCGCGTCGAGCGCCGCCACGCGCAGCCCCACCAGGTGGGCGGGCGGCGCCAGATGCGACTCGTAGGCCACGCCCCGCGACGGGTAATAGCGAACCCGCCGTGGCGCGAGCCACGCGCGCAGGTCGGCCGCGAGGTCGCGTGCCGCGCGGTCGTCGCCGACGATCACCATCGTCGGTCGGCGGCGAGCCGCCTCGTCGATCTCGGCGAGCGCCGCGATCGCGTACGGGCGCAGCGAGCTCGACACGAATGCGTGGCCGCCCTCGCGTGCCAGGCGCAGCGTCGGCTCGTCCTCGGCCACGAGACCGAGCAGCGTTCTCAGCGCGCCCGGCGCGGAGGCGCTCACGGCGCCGCTTCCTCTCCGCCCTCACCGGGGCTCAGGACCGCGCGCTCGACGGCGACAGCCGCCTGCTCGATGAGCCCTCGGAGCAGATCGGGGCTCTCACGGAAACGTCCGAGCACGTGTGCCGAGACGATCTCAGGGTCGCTCGACTCGGGCCGCCCGACGCCGACCCGGACGCGCATGAAGTCCGCCCCGCCCAGCTCGCGCTTGATCGACTTCAGCCCGTTGTTGCCCGCCAGGCCGCCTCCGAGGCGGGCGCGCACCTCACCGAACGGCAGGTCGATCTCGTCGTGGACGACCAGCACGTGGTCGAGCGCCAGGTGATAGCTGCCGCGTGCCGGCCCGACCGAGCGTCCGGCGTCGTTGTAGTACGTCTGCGGGCACAGGACGGCCACGCGCGGCGGTGACGGCGCTCCGGGTGCTCCCGGCGGGCCGCTGCGGGCGCGACCCTCGACGATGCGCCCGCGGAACTTGTCCCTGGCGCGTCCGAGCCCCCAGCGACTCGAGAGCTCCTGAGCGACCATAAAGCCCACATTGTGGCGAGAGCCTGCATGCTCCGGGCCGGGATTGCCGAGCCCGACGATCAACCAGTCGACGGCTCCGCCACCGCCACCGAAGGGGCGTCGCAGAGGTCGCTACTCCTCGCCTGAGGAGTCCTCGGAGCCCTCGTCCTCGGAGGAGCCCTCGCCGTCGGACTCGCCGACGAGCTCGGTCTCGGCTTCGATTTCCTCGGCCGTCTCGGCCTGCAGGCGCGGCGGCGAGAGGGTCGCCACGACCGTCTCCTCGACGTCGTCCAGAAGTGTCACGCCCTCGGGAGCGGCGATCGCGCTCAGCAGGATCGTGTCGCCGATATCCATCTCGCCGATCGCGTGGACGATCGACTCGGGAATCGCCGTCGGCAGCGCCTCGACGTTGAGCTCGCGGGTGATCTGCTCCAGCACGCCGCCTTCCTTGACGCCGGGGGAGTCCTCCACGCCCGTCAGCTCGAGGGGCACGACGGCGGCGATCTGCTCGTCGAGGCGAACGCGCAGCAGGTCGACGTGGGTCGTCTCGCCGCGTACCGGGTGGCGCTGGGCCTCCTTGAGCACGACCGGCGTCGCGTTGGCACCGTCGATGCTCAGATCGAGGACCGCGCCGCTACCGCCGAGTGCGAGGCGCAGCTCGCGGGCATCCGCCTCGAAGCCGACGGGGTCCGAGCCCCCGCCGTAGAGCACGCCGGGCACGCGCCCGCTGCGGCGCAGGCGGCGCGCCGCGCGCGATCCTTCGCCGGAGCGCGTCTTGACGCTGAGCTTGGTCGTGGTCGAGGCCATGAGGGAGGAGACTCTAGCAATCGCCTTCGTTCGGGATCGGGGCGCTCAGCGACACGAGGGTGATCGTCATGCCCGAGATCACATTGCCGCTGCGGCGCACCCCGACGCACTGGACGACGGGCAGCTTGCCGATGACGGTCCAGGCCAACCGGGTCCTGCCCGTGGCACCCGTGAACGAGTAGGCCGTCGGGGAGGTGAGCTGGAGGATCTTCACCGCGCCCTTGCGCAGCAGGCGGGGGTTGCTCGCGTTGGCCTTCACGCCCGCTACGCACGACAGGCTCGCGCGGCAGCCGCTGATGCGATCGACCATACCGGTGACGTCGCCCTGCGTCTCGGCTTCGATCAGCGCCAGGTCGGCGTCGCGTTCGGTGTTCTCGGTCGACAGGAAGCGCGCCAGCAGGCCGCTGATTGCGAGGAACAGCAGCACGGCGGTGGCGATCAGCAGGGCGCGTTTCAGAACAGCTGGTTCTCGCCGCCGAAGACCTCGCTGACGGAGTCGTCGACGAAG
>DAIRTT010000195.1:0-4399 GCA_036803745.1 Solirubrobacteraceae bacterium
GTGTTCGCGCCGATCGGCTTGCCGGCGTGGTACTGGCTCGTGGCCACGCGGATCCTGGGTGTGCCGATCATCGCGGGCATCTCCTTCGAGCTGATCAAGTTCGCCGGACGCAACCGCAGCCGCCGTTGGGTCCGGGCGGTCATGTGGCCGGGGCTGAAGCTGCAGCTGCTGACGACGCGCGAGCCCGATCTCGACCAGCTCGCCGTCGCGATCGCCTCACTCGACGCGGTGCTCGCACTCGAGACCCCCGGCGAGCTGTCGGCCGCGGACCTCGTCGGCTTGGAGGTCGTCGCCTAGGGCGTACCCCTCGGGGCGGGTTCGGCGAGCGGTGGGCGGGGAGCCCGGCCGCCTAGACTGGGCCGGCATGATCGAGGAGCTCGTCAAGCAGATCGAGGCGCGATTCGCCGAGCTCGGCGAGCAGATGACCGACGCCGAGGTGATCTCCGACCGCGAACGCTATGCCGAGGTCGGACGCGCCTACAGCCAGCTCGAGCCCTCAGCCACGCTGGCGGCCGAGTGGCGTCACGCGCAGGACGATGCCGCCGGAGCCGAAGAACTGCTCGCCGAGATGGGCGAGGACGCGGAGCTGCGCCAGGAACTGGGTGATGCCCATGCCCAAGTCGAGCGGATCGAGGAGGAGATCCGGCTGGCGATGGTCGAGCGCGACCCCAACGACGACAAGAGCGTGATCGTCGAGATCCAGGGCGGGGCCGGGGGAGACGAGGCCGGACTGTGGGCCGGCGACCTCTACCGGATGCTCGTCCGCTACGCCGAGCGGTGCGGGTTCCAGAGCGAGTCGATGGACATCGGCGAGGGCAAGTACACGTTCTCGATCAAGGGCGACGGCGCCTACTCGGTGTTCAAGTTCGAGGGCGGCACCCACCGCGTGCAGCGGGTGCCCCAGACCGAGTCCCAGGGCAGGATCCACACCTCGACGGCGACCGTGGCCGTGCTTCCCGAGGCCGAGGACGTCGACGTCGAGGTCGACGCCAACGACCTGCAGATCGACGTCTACCGCTCCTCGGGCCCGGGCGGGCAATCTGTCAACACGACCGACTCGGCCGTCCGCATCACCCACAAGCCGACCGGGATCGTCGTCTCGATGCAGGACGAGAAGTCCCAGCTGCAGAACCGCGACAAGGCGCTGCGCGTCCTGCGCGCGCGTCTGTACGAGCGGGCGCTCGCCGAACAGCAGGCCGAGCTCGCGGCCGACCGCCGCTCCCAGGTCGGCACCGGCGACCGGGCGGAGAAGATTCGCACCTACAACTACGGCGAGCGGCGAGTGACCGACCACCGGATCAAGTTCACGGTCCACAACCTCGACCAGGTCCTCGAAGGCGAGCTCGAGGAGATCACGGCGGCGCTGCAGGCCGACGAGAAGCGCCGGCGCCTGGAGGCGCAGGCGGCGGCGTGAGGGGCACCTCCGCGCGGGACGCACTCGACGGGGCCATCACGGCGATCGCCGCCGCCGGCTGCGAGACACCCCGACTCGACGCCGAAGTCCTGCTCGCCCACGTCCTTGGGGTCGGGCGCGAGCGCCTGCTGATCGACGAGCCGACCGTCGAAGGGTCGGCCGTGAGGGCCTTCCAGGACGTGGTCCGCAGGCGCGCCGTCGAGCGCGAGCCGGTCGCCTACATCGTCGGGCTGCGCGGCTTCCGTCACATCGAGCTGATGGTCGACCGCCGTGCGCTCGTGCCCCGGCCCGAGACTGAGCTGCTCGTCGAGTTGGGCGCCGCACTGGCGCCCGCCCAGCGGGTGCTCGACCTCGCGACCGGCAGCGGTGCTGTCGCGCTGGCGCTCAAGGACGAGCGCCCCGACCTGCACGTCAGCGGCAGCGACGTCAGTCCGGCGGCGCTCGAGCTCGCGCGCGCCAACTCCGCACGCCTTGGCCTCGAGGTCCAGTGGCTGCATGCCGACCTGCTCGAGGGGGTAGGAGATGATTTCGATGCCATCCTCGCCAACCCGCCGTACGTGGCCGAGTCCCAAAGGACTACCCTGGCACCAGAGATACTCCGTCACGAGCCGCCCGGGGCGCTGTTTGCGGGACCGGACGGCCTGGAGGTGATCCGCGCGCTGCTGAGACAGGTTTCGACTCGCCCGACGCTCACCACGGTCGCGCTCGAGGTCGGCGCCGGGCAGGCGCCGCTGGTCGCCGAGTTCTTCGATGCCGCGGGCTTCACCGATGTCGCAGTCGAGCCCGACTTGGCCGGGATCGAGCGCGTGGTTCACGGCCGCAGGAGGCCGGCATGACGAGCGGGCTGAATGCCACCGATGCGACCCGCCTGCAGGAGTGCGTCGTCTCGGGTGGCGTGGCCGTGTTCCCGTCCGACACCGTCTACGGGGTCTGCTGCGATCCCGAGAACGAGGACGCGGCCCACCGCCTCTATGAGCTCAAGGGCCGGCCCGCCACGCGTCCGGCGGCGCTCATGTTCTTCGGTCTCGAGCAGGCACTCGCTGCTCTGCCGGATCTCGAGCCGACGGAGCGCGCGGCGATCGCGGCGCTGCTGCCCGGGCCGGTCACGCTGCTGCTGAGCAATCGCGGCCGGCGCTTCGCGTCGGCGTGCAGGTCGGACCCGGCGACGATCGGGGTGCGCGTCCCGTGGCTGCCCGACAGCTTGGCCGCGCTCTCGGCGATGCCCGGGCCGGTGATGCAGACGAGCGCCAACCTGTCCGGCGAGCCCGACGCGAGGACGCTCGAGGAGGTGCCCGAGCGTTTGCGGGACGGCGCGGATCTGGTGCTCGACGGCGGCGAGCTCCCCGGCGTGCCGTCCACCGTCATTGATCTCCGCGACTTGGCCGCCGAGGGCTCCTGGCACGTGCTGCGCGAGGGCGCCCTCGCGGCGAGGGCCGTCGAGGCCGCGCTGGCTCCATCCGGCTAGGCGCGGGATCGCGGGCCCGTGCTAGCCTCGTGAGAGCTGCCGCGACTGGCGCCCTGAGGTGGAATCGACCACCGGGAAGCGGTCAGCGCACCCGCCGCGCGCCTGGGCACCGACGTCGCCATCGACTGCCAAGGAGAGCGCCTTGACCGAGCTGAGTCCCGACTACTTCAACCGGCCTTTGGCCGAGGTCGACCCGGAGATCGCCGAGGTGCTTCGCGGCGAGCTCGACCGCGAGCAGCGCACCCTCGAGATGATCGCCTCGGAGAACTTCGTTCCCCGAGCGGTGCTCGAGTGCCAGGGCTCGGTCCTGACGAACAAGTACGCGGAGGGTTACCCGGGGAGGCGCTACTACGGCGGCTGCGAGTGGGTCGACATCTCCGAGCAGCTGGCGATCGATCGCGCCAAGGCCCTGTTCGGCGCCGAGCACGCCAATGTCCAGCCGCACTCGGGCTCCCAGGCCAACGCCGCCGTCTACCACGCGCTGCTCACGCCCGGCGACACGATCATGGGCCTGTCCCTCGCGCACGGCGGCCACCTCACACACGGCATGAAGCTGAACGTCTCCGGACGCCTCTACGACGTCGCGCCCTACGAGGTCGACCGGGAGAGCAGCCTGATCGACATGGACGAGGTCGCGCGGATCGCCCGCGAGCGCCGCCCGAAGATGATCCTCGCCGGCTGGTCTGCCTATCCCCGCCAGCTCGACTTCGCGCGCTTCCGTGAGATCGCCGACGAGGTCGGGGCGCTGCTGATGGTCGACATGGCGCACTTCGCCGGGCTCGTCGCTGCGGGCCTTCACCCGAGTCCTGTCGAGGCCGGCGCGGACGTCGTCACGACCACCACCCACAAGACCCTCGGCGGCCCCCGGGCAGGTGTGATCCTGTGCAAGGAGGAGTACGCCAAGAAGATCGACTCGGCCGTGTTCCCAGGACAGCAGGGCGGCCCGCTGGAGCACGTGATAGCCGCCAAGGCGGTCGCCTTCAAGATCGCCGCGAGTGAGCTGTTCGCCGAGCGCCAGCGCCGGACGATCGCGGGTGCCCAGGCGCTCGCGCGGGAGCTGATGGGAGCTGGACACGGCGTGAACGTGCTGAGCGGAGGCACCGACGTCCACCTGATCCTGGTCGACCTGCGCGACGCCGACCCGGCCCTCTCGGGCAGGCAGGGCGAGGACCGCCTGCACGAGATCCAGATCACGGTCAACCGCAACGCGGTCCCGTTCGACCCGCGCCCGCCGATGGAGGCGTCGGGGCTGCGGATCGGCACGCCCGCGCTCGCCACTCGCGGGCTGCAGGAGGAGGACTTCACCGAGGTCGGCCGGGTCCTCGCTTGTGCGCTCACGCCCGAATACGAGTCCCGCGCGGAGGAGCTGGCCGAGCGGGTGGGCGTGATCGCCGAGCGCTACCCGCTGTATGACGGCATGACCGCTACCGCGACCGTCTAGAGGCCGTCAGGGGGCGAAATCGTGGGGCAGGCGCGCATGCGCGCCTGCCCGATCGGGCGCATGCGCCCGATCGAAGGAC
>DAIRTT010000196.1:0-1220 GCA_036803745.1 Solirubrobacteraceae bacterium
ACGGCCTGATCGCCGACTTCACGGTCATGATCAGGCCGCTGTCGGGGCTGATCCCGTTCGCCCAGGCCATGGGCGAGAAGGCCTCTGCGGCCGGCGTCGAGACCACCCGCCAGTAGGCGCGGCGGAGTGCAGGCAACGGGGCAGCAGGCGGCGGCCGGGTCGGCGCCCGTCGAGCACACAGGGCTGCTCGGTCTCGGCTCCAACGTCGGCGAGCGCCGCGCGCACCTGCAGGCGGCCGTCGATGCCCTGCCGACGGTCGGCATCTCGGTTCTCGCGTGCTCGTCGGTCTATGACACCGACCCGGTCGGCGAGGTCCTCGACCAGCCGAGCTTCCTCAACGCGTGCGTGCGCGTCGAGTGCGTGCTCGAACCCCTCCAGCTCCTCGACACGGTCAAGGGTCTCGAGCGCGAGCTCGGGCGGCGCGAGGGCGGCGTCCGGCATGGTCCGCGGGCGATCGACATCGACATTCTCCTGCTGGGTGAGCTGACCTGCTCGCACGAGCGCATGACCCTGCCGCACGAGCAGCTCCTCAGCCGCCGCTTCGTGCTCGTGCCGGCGCTCGAGCTGGACTTCGAGTACTCCACGCCCGATGGTCGCCTGCTTGCCGATGCCCTCGCCGTCATGTCACTCGAGGAGGGCGTGCGCTGGGCGGGCCCGCCCCTCGCGGTGCCCGCCCAGCGTCCCCGCCGCCCGACGGCTACTTGACCGCGTGGCCGGACGCGTTGACCGCGTCCCAGTTGCCGCCGAAGAGGCGTTCGCCGACGTAGGCCGTTTCACCGGGGCCGGAGTCGACCGAGTACGTGTAGAGCGGGTGCCCGGCGTAGGTCACCTGATTGCCGCCATGGGGGAGTTTGATGCTGCCCATCAGCGAGGCGCGCACGCCCGGTCCGGCGAGCGGCCGGCCGGTCGTCTTGAGCGCAGGCCACGTTTCCGGGCATTCGCTGATCGCCGCGCAGCTGCTCCTATTGGCATGGTCGCGCGTGAAGAGGTAAAGGGTGTGGCCGGCGCTGTTGACGAGGATCATGCCGAGCTTGGTCTTGCGCAGTGAGACCTTGGCGGCCCGGCTGGCGTGCGCCGCACGCGGCGAGGACTGCGCGCCGGCGGCCGTCGCGGCGAGCGCCGCGCCGGCGAGGGCGGCGGCCAGGATGAGGGTGGGTCGCTTCATGGTCATTCCTCCTGATGCTTGCGGGTTGACCTGCAACAGCCAAGACGCCGGCCCG
>DAIRTT010000196.1:1320-4358 GCA_036803745.1 Solirubrobacteraceae bacterium
GTGATCGTCCCAGCTGGCCAGGCTCAGGAGCGTCGCCTCGCTGACCCCGCGCCCGGCGACGACGCAGAGGTGCCCGGCGCGCAGCCACACGACGGCGTGGCCGCCGTTCTCGCTCTGCAGCCGATATGGCGTGCCGGCGCGCCAGATGACCGTTCCGCCACCGCTCACGCGCGGGGTCGAGCCGCCGACGATCGCGTACCCGACGCGCTGACCGCGATTGTCGCCGTAGAAGACGGTCGTGACCGTCCGGCCGGAGATCCGGTCGACGCGCGAGCCGCTCGAGCGCCAGCCGAATTGCTCGCCCCAGTAGGGGAAGGCGAGGCCTTCGACGTTCGCAGCCAGCTGAGCCCGGCGCACGCGGTTCTCGGGCGGGGCGGGGCTCATCGCCGGCCGCAGTGTGAGTGCGGCTGCCTCTCCCACGCTCAGCCCCGAGCTCCCCGAGCCGCCCAGGGCGAGCACGAGCGCGACGACCACGGCGGCGCACACGGCGAGCGCTCCCGACGCCGCGACGCGCAGCCCGATGAGACCGCGGTGCGCGCGTCGAGGAGAGCCGGCGTGCTCGGCCACGAGTGTCTCGGTCGCGCGCCGCAGCCGCTCGGGCGCGGGCACGTCGACCGCATGCATGAAGTCAATCAGCTCGGATTCTGTAGTGGGTCGCTCGTCGCTCATGGTGTTCCGCCACTTGATAGGACTCCGCCGGCGCCCTTCCCTTCCCGAGGATTCGCCGTCGATGTTCCACTCGAGGTCTGCGGGCCGGACCGGGGCTCCTCGGGCGTGAGCTGCGCGACGATCTGGCGGCGCGCACGGAACAGCCGTGTGGTGAGCGTGGCCTCCTTGACTCGCAGAGCGCGCGAGGCCTCGCGATAGGAGAGGCCGAGGACGTCGACGGCGACGATCGCGAGGCGGAAGTCCTCCGGCAGGCCGGCGATCGTGGTGTAGAGCTCCTGGACCTCGAGCGCCTCCTGCGGGCGGCCCATCGGCCTGGGATCGGCGGCCACGACGTCCTCGAGCGCGGCGACCGTGACCGGGCGCCGGGAGGCCGTACGGCGCCCCGTCAGAAAGGTGTTGCGCAGGACGCGCATGAGGTAGTAGAGGTCGTCGTCGCCGTGGATCACGCGAGGGCCCGAGAGCACGCGAGCAAAGGTCTCCTGGACGAGGTCCTCGGCATCCTCGCGCGATCCGCACAGCGCCCAGGCGGCGCGGTAGAGACGGTCGAGGTGACGGGTCAGCGACTGCGGATCGAGGGTTCGCATGGCGTGGCGCCAGACCGCGGGCAGGCTGGATGCCGCGACCGTGGCGCAACGCGACTGTAGCGCCGGGAAGGATCGGCCCGCGGCGGGGTCCGGCAGCTGCACGTTTCCGACGGCCGGTGTGTACAGCTTCTACTGCACCGTCCACGGCCCCTCCATGTCCGGTTCGGTGAGCGTCGGGAGCACCGCCACGACGACTGGCACGACGCCTCCCCAGGCGCCCGAAGTGCCGGGCTACCCGCCGCCCAGCGGACCCCCGGCCGGAGGTGGGCCCGGCCCAGAAACCGGCGCGGGCGCCACCTCGCCGCTGCTCGGCAGCGCCTCACAGCCGTCAGGGTGGCCGCCGGCGCGCATGGGCGCTCGGTCCGAGGGACCGTCGCCCTATCGGCGGCCGGCGCGGGCGCTCGTCTCGAGGTCGACCTGCTGACCCGCCGCGCCAGCATCGCTTCGGCGCACCCCGCGCTCGTCCGTGTGGGCCGGACGGTGCGCTCGTCGCTGACGGCCGGGCGCGTCACGTTCGCGGTGGCACTCGACGCGAAGGCCATGCGCGCGTTGCATGCTCGCCGACACCTCGCCCTGAGCGTCCGCCTCGTGCTCAGGCCGCGAAGCGGTCCGGCGGTGACGGTCGTGCGCCCGCTCCTGCTGCGCGCCGGCCCCTAGGACGGTCGGCTACGCGCCGGCGGCGGCGGGCTGCCAGTCGGCGGGCAGTGCGCCGGCGGGCACCTCGCCGACCATCGCCGGGAAGTAGCGCACGAGCTGCTCGGCCGCACGACCCTCGATCAGCGGCCGGACGTCGCCGATGCTCATCAGCAGACGGATCGTGCTGCCGATCTGCAGGTCGGCAGCGTTGGGCTGCTCGCCACCGAGCAGGCCCTCGGCGATCCAGGCGTCGACGCGCTCGAGCTGGCGCGGGAGCGCGGCCAGGTCGGCGCGCGCACTGTCGTCGCGCGCCTTGTTCTTGATCGCCATCACGCGCGCCGTCAGCGGTAGCGCGGGACGCAGCAGGGCGCGCGGCAGCGGAAGCTTGGAGTCCCCGGCGTAGCTCTCCATCGCGGACGGGTTGCGCAGGAAGGCGGCATCGATCAGCCGGCGGGGGACAGCCTGCAGGACCTCGTCGCCCCAGCGCTCGGCCTCGAGCACCTGCGCCCGCGCGGCGTCCCCGGGTGCGGGCAGCAGCGGCGGATCGGGGTGCAGTTCGTCGAGGCGGCGCATGATCGTCCGCGAGCCGACGATCCGCTCCCCCCCGATGCGGATGCCGGGGACGGTCGTGCCGCCGTAGCGCAGCGGGCCGACGAGGAGCTGACTCATGGGCAGCAGGTCGACGCGGCGGTAGGGCACGCCCTTGAGCGCGAGCGCGACCTCGACGGCCGCGCACGGATGCGAGCCGGGCAGGACATAGAGAGTGGCAGGACTCGCCGGCATCGTGTGGCCGAGCATAATGGTCGCCGATGCTGCTCGCGGTCGACGTCGGGAACACCCAGACCCATTTCGGCGCCTATCGCGGCGAGGAGCTGGTCGAGCACTGGCGCTTTGCGACCGTCCGCTCCTCGACCGCAGACGAGCTGGGCGCCGCGCTGCACAACCTGCTGGAGCTCCGCGGGTACGGCTTCGAGGATCTCGCAGCATCGATCGTCTCCTCGACGGTTCCCCAGCTCGAGCCCGAGTGGTCGGCGATGGCCGGCCGCTATCTCGGCCACGAGATGCTCGTAGTCGGGCCGGGGACGAAGACCGGCATGGCGATCCGCTACGACAACCCGCGCGAGATCGGCGCCGACAGGCTCGTCAACG
>DAIRTT010000197.1:0-4354 GCA_036803745.1 Solirubrobacteraceae bacterium
CGTGTTGCGGGTTCGTTGCGCCCGCGGGTGCGGCCGCCGCCAAGCCTGCCGCGAGCGCTCCCGCGCATACCAGCCTGAAGCGCATAGGGGGCCAAATACAGCGCGGATGCAGGTTTTCCTCCTGCAAAACCTGCCGGTTTTACGAAGTGGGCTGTAGGGTGCCCACCTTCGAGCGCGAACCGGTACCTGGCATGAGCCGCTCCTGGATCAGACACGCAGCCCGAGGGGTTGTCCTCCTTCTACTTGCCGGCTTTGCCGGATCCGCGCTGGGCGCGAACCCGAAGACGGGCGCGGTTCCGACCCTGATCTTCCCGGTCGCAGGCGCCGTGACCTACGTCGACGACTTCGGGCAAGCACGCGCCGGAGGCCCGCATCAGGGCAACGACCTGATGGGCGTGAAGAAGACGCCGGTCGTCGCCGTCGAGAGCGGCAAGATCGAGTTCTGGACGACGTCCGTGAACGCCGGCTGCATGCTCTATCTCTACGGCGACAGCGGAACGATGTACGAGTACATCCATCTCAACAACGACGTGACGATGAAGAACGACAATCGCGGCAAGTGCGTTGCCGGCACGTCGTACGCGAAAGGATTGAAGGACGGAGCGCGTGTGCAAGCCGGCGACGTGATCGGGTATCTCGGCGACTCCGGTGACGCAAACGGTCTCGCGTCGCACCTCCACTTCGAGGTGCACCCGAACGGTGGAGCAGCAGTGTCTCCGTATCCATATCTGCAGTCCGCCCAGCACCTGCTCTTCTTCGCGAAGATCGGCACGCCGTTCACGCTTGCCTTGACAGGCAACGTCGTCTCGACGACCGACGCGACGCTGACGGTGCAGGTGTCGCTGCTACAGGCCTTCCCGATGAACGTGAGGCTGAAGGCGCTCGCGACACCGCTGACGCTGACGGTGCCGCTCACGGCCGTGATCCAGCAGAAGAGCGTGCCCTCGCCGCGTCTGCTCAGCGCCTACGAGGGCGAGCCTGTCGTGGTCTGGACGCAACCCGCGGCCGCCACGCTGAAGGCGACGCTCGGCGCCGACGGCGCACTCAGCGCCGCGCTCGTACAGCTCGGCTAGCGCTAACGGCCGACGAAGTTCGGGGCGCGCTTCTCGACGAAGGCCGTGAGGCCTTCTTTCGCGTCCTCACTCGAGAACAGCGCGCCGAACCGCTCCGCCTCGGACGCAAGCGCGACGGTGTAGTCGACGCCAAGCGTGAGATTGCATAGCTCCTTCGCGAGCGACAACGCGAGCCGGCTCTTCCCGGCGAGCTCGTGTGCCGTCTCGAGGGCCTTCTCGAGCACGGGGTCTGCGATCGCGTTGACGAGCCCGATCCGCAGCGCTTCCTCCGCGTCGACGGTGCGACCGGTGTAGATGAGCTCCTTTGCGACGCCGATCCCGCAGACATGTGCAAGCCGCTGCGTGCCGCCCCAGCCCGGCACGATGCCGAGATTGATCTCGGGCTGGCCGAGCTTCGCGCGAGACGACGCGTAGCGGATGTCGCAGGCGAGAGCGAGCTCGCAGCCACCGCCGAGCGCGAAGCCGTTGACGGCGGCGATCGTCGGCTTCGGCATCGTCTCGAGCAACCGTCCCGTCTCGTGGCCGAGCGCGCCCCAACCTTTCGCCTGATCGGGATCGAGCTCGCTCATGTACTTGATGTCGGCGCCGGCGACGAATGCCTTCTCGCCTGCGCCGGTGAGCACGACGACGCGCGCATCCTCGTCTGCCGCGAGCTCGAGGAGACGGTCGCGCAGCTCGGTGAGTGTCTCGACGTTGAGCGCGTTGAGAGCATCCGGACGGTCGATCGTGACGACAGCGACCGCGCCGTCGCGAGCGACGTCGACGCTCACGCCGGGACTGCGCCCTTCAGGAAGTCGACGATCTCGCTCGTCGTGGCGCCCGGGCCGAATACCGCGGCGACGCCTTGCCTCTTCAACTCGTCCGCGTCGTCCTGCGGCACGGTGCCGCCGACGACGACGAGCACGTCCTCGGCGCCGTCCTTGCGCAAGAGGTCGAGGATCCGCGGCACGAGCGTCATGTGCGCGCCGGAGAGAATCGAGATGCCGACGGCGTCCGCGTCTTCCTGGATCGCCGTCTCGACGATCTGCTCCGGTGTCTGATGGAGACCCGTGTAGATGACCTCCATGCCGGCGTCGCGCAGCGCCCGCGCGATGATCTTCGCGCCGCGGTCGTGCCCGTCCAGGCCCGGCTTGGCCACGACGACGCGGATCTTGCTCTTGGTGGTTGCGGCTGTGGGCGCCATCAGCGAGACACGCTCTCCCGATCGTTTGGCCTGGCTCTCGCCGGCATGCGCCCTCGGGCGCCGAGCCGGCCGTGGTGGATTGCAGTGTGAACGGTGGTCCTACCGACTGCGAACACGAACATTATGCGCTCGCCGCCGCGCGGCGCCTGCACCCCGGTCGAGCACGATCCTCCCCACCGAGGCCGCGGCCGTCCCGGCGCCGAGCGCGGCCAGCACCTTCAGCCGTCGGCCGAGGCGATCGAGCTCCACCACCTCCCAGCCCTCCTGGGCGGCGATCCGCCTGAGCGCCGCGTCCGGGTTGACGACCACGGCGTGGCGCACCGCGCGCAGCATCGGCAGGTCGGACTCGGAGTCCGAGTAGGCAAACGAGGCGCCGAGCTCGATGCGCTCCCGCCCGGCCAGCTCGCGCATCGAGAGCACCTTGCCCTCGCGGTAGTTGAACGGGCCGGCGGGCCTGCCCGTGTAGCGCCCGTCCACGATCTCCGAGCGCGAGCCGAGGCCGCCGTCGAAGGCGAGCACGTGCGCGAGCAGGTCCGCCATCTCCTGCGAGGCGGCCGTCAGGATGTAGACGGGCAGCCCGGCATCCTGGTGGGCGTAGGCGCGTTCGAGCATCTGCGGGTACAGCCGCGGCAGCACGCCCGCGAGCACGCGCGGGGACAGGCGCTCCAGGTCGCGCACGCGCACCCCGGCGATCATCTCCCCCACCCGCTTGCGCACGTCATCGGCGCGATCGTCGGTCGAGCCGTGCAGGCGAAAGCGCACGTTTTCATACACGTCGCGCACGAGCCGGGTACGGGAGATCATTCCCGTCTCATAGGCGGCGCGGGCGAAGAAGATGCCCGAGGACCCCGCCATCAGGGTCTTGTCCAGGTCGAAGAATGCGGCACCGCGCGGCCGACCGGGCGGGGACCCGCCGGCGCCGTTTGCGCGCTCGTCCACTAGACCTTGAGGATCACCGCGTCGCCCTGCCCGCCACCCGAGCAGATCGCCGCGCAGCCGAGGCCGCCGCCGCGGCGGCGCAGCTCGAACACGAGGGTGCCGAGGATCCGTGCCCCGGAGGCGCCGATCGGGTGTCCGAGGGCGACCGCGCCGCCGTTCACGTTGACGCGGTCCTCATCGATGCCGAGGATGCGGATGGAGTTCAGCGTGACCGAGGCGAACGCCTCGTTGATCTCCCACACGTCGATGTCGCCCGGCTGCAGGCCGGCCTTCTCCAGTGCCTTCTTGGCGGCGCTCGCGGGGGTGGTGGCGAGGTAGGCGAAGTCGTTGGCGCTCTGGGCGTGTGTGACGATCTCGGCCAGCGCCTCCTTGCCGTTGGCGCTCGCCCACTCCTCGGAGGAGAGCACCAGCGCACCGCCGGCGTCGTTGACTCCGGGGGAGTTGCCGGCCGTGTGCGAGCCCTCCTTGCTCACCAACCCAGGCAGCGCCGCCAGGCGCTCCAGCGAGGTGTCCCGGCGCGGGCCCTCGTCGATCTCCACGACCGTGTCGCCCTTGCGGCCCCTGACGATCACCGCCACGATCTCCTCGGAGAGCCGCCCCTCGTCGATCGCCTTCAGCGCCAGCTCGTGCGAGCGCAGCGCCCAGCGGTCCAGGTCCGCGCGCGTCATCTCGAGCTCCTCGCCGATCTCGGTGGCCTCGACGAACATCTGCTTGCCGGAGAACGGGTTGGTGAGGCCGTCGTGGACCATCGCGTCGAGCATCTTGGCGTCGCCCATGCGGTAGCCGAAGCGCGCCTGCGGCAGCAGGTAGGGAGCCTGGGACATCGACTCCATCCCAGCCCCCACGCCCACCTGCACGTCGCCGGCGCGGATCGCCTGGTCGAGGATCACCGAGGCCCGCAGCCCGGAGGCGCAGACCTTGTTGACCGTCTCCGATGAGACCTCCTTGGGGATGCCAGCCTTGATCTGGGCCTGGCGCGAGGGGATCTGGCCCTGGCCGGCCTGGAGAACCTGGCCGACGACAACGTGATCGACCTGCTCGGGCTCCACGCCGGAGCGCTCGAGCGCGGCGCTGATCGCCAGGCCGCCGAGCTCGGTGGCATCCAGCGAGGACAGGCCGCCGCCCATCTTGCCGATGGGGGTGCGCGCGGCGCCGAGGA
>DAIRTT010000198.1:0-4322 GCA_036803745.1 Solirubrobacteraceae bacterium
ATGGGCGATACTGGGCTCGAACTGGGAACCGGGCGTGATCTCAGGTCACCTCAGGCGTGTGAGCGGCTCTGAGGTGCTCTGAGGTGTTCTCAGATGCTCTCACTTAGGGACCACGGGAAGGACCACGGACTTGCCGGAGCCGCTCCGCTGACCCCGACCACCGTGTAGCCGCTCCATCGAGTCGTCCGCTGCCTGCTTCGAGTCGGATGCGGGAGCGAGCCAGGACTAGGGAGGACTGTCGAAGCTCGTCCCAAGCGAGCGCCTGCGGCTTGAGCCCAGACCCGCCCGCTTCCCACGCGGAACCGGAAGCGCCGGTAGCAGGTTCGATTTCAGCCGTCTCAACGATACGCTCGCTCGAGGGGCGGGGTTGACGCGGTGCTAGCGTGCTAGACATCAACTTCAACAAGGAACCGGGCCGCCGTCGCTGCGCTAGTTGCATGCTTCGTCGGCGTGATCCTCAGGGCACGCGGCGCCGGCGAGTGGCTTGTTGCAGCCACCAGTGGAGCGATGGGCGGTCTCGCAGCGGAAACGATGCACGGTGATGTCGAGAACCGTCGATAAGGATCGGGTTGTCATCCGTATTGCTGGCGACTCGGGTGACGGTATGCAGCTCGCCGGCGGGCGTTTCGCCGAGGCGACGGCGGTCTTCGGGAACGACCTTGCGACGGCACCCGACTACCCCGCCGAGGTTCGCGCGCCCACGGGGACGGTGCGCGGCGTGTCCGCCTTCCAGATCCACTTCGCCTCGCGTGACATCCTCACCCCGGGCGACACGCCGAACGTGCTCGTGGCGATGAATCCAGCCGCGCTGAAGTCGAACGTTGACGCGCTCGAGGGTGGCTCGACGATCGTGGTCAACGACGACGCGTTCAACAAGCGCAACCTCACGAAGGCGGGCTATGACTCCAACCCGCTCGAGGACGGCAGTCTCGCCGAGTTTCATGTCCATCGCCTGCCGATGACGAGCATGACCATGAGGGCCACCGAGGGCATCGAGGGCGTGTCCAGTCGCGACGGGGCACGCGCAAAGAACCTGTTCGCACTCGGCGTCCTGTCCTGGATGTACGCGCGTCCTGTGCAAGTGACGGAGGAGTGGATCGAGCAGAAGTTCGCCAAGCACGGCCCCATCTTGACGGCCAATCTGGCGGCGTTCCATGCGGGCTACAACTTCGGGGAGACCACCGAGCTGCTCGACGTTCAGTACCGCGTCAAGCCCGCCGCGTTGCGGCCCGGCACGTACCGCAACGTCGACGGCACCACCGCGACTGCGCTCGGTCTGATCGCGGCGAGCGTCACCAGCAAGCTGCCGCTGCTGTTCGCCGGCTACCCGATAACTCCCGCCTCGGAGCTGCTGCACGAGCTCGCGCGCCAGCGACGTTTCGGCGTACGCGTGATTCAGGCCGAGGACGAGATCGCCGCTGCAAACATGGCGCTTGGCGCCGCGTTCGGGGGCCAGCTCGGGGTGACCGCTACGAGCGGACCCGGCATGGACCTCAAGGCTGAGACCATCGGCCTCGCAGTCGCGCTCGAGCTGCCAATGGTGATCATCGACGTCCAGCGGGCCGGCCCGTCGACCGGCATGCCGACCAAGCCCGAGTCGGCCGACCTGCTTATGGCGCTCTACGGCCGCCATGGCGAGTCGCCGCTGCCGGTGATCGCCGCGGCGACACCGGCGCACTGCTTCGATGCGGCGCTCGAGGCCGTCCGGCTCGCAGTGGATTATCGCACGCCCGTGATCCTTCTCTCCGACGCGTTCCTCGCCAACTCCTCGGAGCCGTGGCTGATTCCCAAGGTCGAGGATCTGCCGCGAATCGACCCGCGCTTCGCCCAAGGACCCAACCTCAACGGCGACTTCCTCCCCTACCTGCGCGACGAGCGCCTCGCCCGCCCATGGGCGATCCCCGGCACGATCGGGCTCGGCCACCGAATCGGCGGGCTCGAGAAGGAGGACGGCACGGGCAACATCAGTTATGAGCCCGAAAATCATGCCCGCATGACCAGCCTGAGAGCGGAGAAGGTCAAGGGCATCGCGCAGGACGTCGCGCCGCTGAAGGTCGACCACGAGGATGGCGCCGAGCTGCTCGTGCTCGGCTGGGGCTCGAGCTACGGACCGATCAAAGCGGGCGTGCGCCGCGTTCGCGAGCGGGGCGGCAAGGTCGCGTCCGCCCACCTCTTTCATCTCAACCCGCTGCCCGCCAACACCGGTGAGGTGCTGCGCTCCTACCGCCGCGTACTGGTGGCGGAGACGAACATGGGTCAGCTGTCGCAGCTCGTGCGCGCCGAGTTCCTGATCGACGCCGAGAGCTTCACCAAGCTCGAGGGCGAGCCGATGCTCGCCGCTGAGCTCGAGCACGAGATCTTGGAGCGACTGTGATGGCTGTCAACACACACAGCCACGAATCCGAGAACGGCTCCGGTGCGGCCACGTTCACCAAGCAGGATTTCGCCAGCGGTCAAGAAACCCGCTGGTGTCCTGGCTGCGGTGACTACGCGGTGCTCGCCGCGGTCCAGGAGTTCCTGCCCGAGCTCGGGCTGCCGCCCGAGCGGGTCGTGTTCCTGACCGGCATCGGCTGCGCGGGTCGCTTTGCCTACTACATGAACACGTATGGAGTGCACGGCATCCACGGACGCGCGCCGGCGCTCGCCACGGGCTTGGCCGTGTCGCGGCCCGACCTGTCGGTCTGGGCTTTGGGCGGCGACGGCGACATGCTCTCGATCGGGGGCAACCATCTCATTCATGCGCTGCGCCGCAACATGCCGATCAAGATCCTGGTGCTGAACAACCAGGTCTACGGACTCACCAAGGGGCAGGCCTCGCCGACGAGTAAGCTCGGGAAGGTCACTAAGTCCACGCCGTACGGCTCGGAGGATCAGCCATTTAACCCGCTCGCCCTGGCACTTGGCGCCGGTGCGAGCTTCGTCGCCCGCACGGTCGACCGCGACCGTCGCCATCTCACCGAGGTGCTGCGTGCTGCGGCCGAGCACCCGGGCGCGGCGTTTGTCGAGATCTACCAGAACTGCCCAATCTTCAACGACGAAGCCTATGCGTTCCTTACCGACAAGGACACCAAGGACGCCTATCAAATCCGGCTCGAGCATGACCAGCCGATTCGCTTCGGAGCCGACCGCAAGCGCGGCGTGGCTCAACGGCCGGACGGCAGCGTGGCCATCGTCGACGTCGCGGATGTCGGCGAGGACGCTCTGCTCGTGCACGACGCCCACTGCGCCGATCCCAGCCGGGCATTCGCGCTCGCGCACCTCTCACAGAACGTGGACGAGCCGACGCCGATCGGCGTCTTCCGCGCCGTGGAGCGGCCGGTGCACGGCGAGAGCAGCCAACAGGAACTCCAGGCAGCGCACGAGGCCATCGGCCCCGACGAGCTCGAAGCGTTGCTGCACGCCGGAGCCACCTGGACCGTCAACTAGCGTCTTCGCAGCAGACGCTCCTCACCGGGAGAAACACGCGATGCGAGTTGCCGCTGTACATCTGGAACCGGCAATCCGGGACTCGGCAAGGCGTTCGGCGGTAGCACGGGCCTCGTCGATGACTGTTCCCAAATACCAGACAGTCCACCGCTGACCCAAGCTCGACGATGCCACTGATTCGAATCGAACGCCGACAGGAAACTGCAGTGGTCCTCTTCGCGCGTCCGCCCGTCAACGCCTTCAACCTCCTGCTCGTTGAGGAGCTTCATAGGCGCCTCGACGAGCTCACTACGAACGTCCCGGCAGGCGGGGTAGTCGTGACCGGTGAGGGTCACGCGTTCTCCGGCGGCGTGGACTTCAAGGAGGTGCCCAGCTACACGACCGATCAGAGAGCTCAAATGGTTGGTCACATCAACGCCGCCATCACGATTCTGTATGGGCTGCCCACGGCGACCGTTGCAGCGGTCAACGGGCACGCGATCGGCGGTGCGTTCGTGGCGATGCTCTCCTGCGACACACGGGTTGCCGCCGACACGGAAGCAAAGCTGGGTCTCACCGAGGTGAGCGCAGGAATCCCCTTTCCAGCCTGCCCGATGGAGATCGTAAAGGCGCAGATCGAGCCCGCCTACCGCCGTCATCTGGTGCTAACTCGGGAGACAATAGATCCCTGCACGGCGCAGGCCCACGGGCTTGTCGATGAGCTCGTGCCGCCCGAAGCGCTACTCCAGCGAGCCGTCGAACTCGCGCAGATGCGCGCTGCTGCCCCCTCATACGGCCGCGTCAAGGACCAACTCAAGAGGGAAACGCTCTTGAGGATGCGCGAGATCATTGACACATCAAGTGATCCGATGCTCAAGCAATGGGCATGAGCGGGTCCCGCGCCCGGACCTGGAGCA
>DAIRTT010000199.1:0-4178 GCA_036803745.1 Solirubrobacteraceae bacterium
CGCCGCCACCCGCGCCGCCCACCATCTCGAACCGGGCTCCTGGAGGCGCATGCTTGAGCTGGGCATCGACGCGCTGCAGGCGGGCCCCGCCGTGCGTCTGGGCTAGCTCGCCTCGCCTCCGCCCGACCGCTCGAGCCAGCGGCGCAGTCCCATCGCGCTTGGCCGCGCGAGGGCGATGAACTCATAGTCCTCGGCCTCCTCCTGGGGCATTCGCGCCCGCAGGCGGTCCGCCACCCGCTCGACGAACACGTCCTCACCCTCGGCGGCCCAGCGCTCGTGGAGGTCGAGGGCCTCGCGCATCGCGACGATGTGAGCGGCAGGATCGGCGACGCATCCGAAGTGGGGCAGGGCGAGCGCCCGGGGCCGCCACCGCTCGAGGAGCTCCAGCGACGAGCCCCACGCGCGGAGATCGATGTCGGGCGGTGGCGTCGGCGGGAACACGACCCCGGAGGCGAGGCGCACACCGGCCACGTCGCCGGGCAGGGCTAGCCCGCTCTCCTCGTCGAGGAAGGCCACGTGGTGCGATGCATGCCCGGGGGTCCAGCCGGCGAGGAAGCGACCGATTCGCCCGCCGTCGGGGATCGTCTGGAGGTTCTGCTCGGGGATCGGGCGCACGTCCCCGACCAGCCGCTCGAAGTTCTCGCCGAAGACTCGCCGGGCGCTCGCCACCAGGCGCGTCGGGTCGATCATGTGGGGAGCGCCGATCGGATGGACATGGACCTCGAGCTCCGGCCAGCGCTCGACGAGGGCCCCGGCCGCGCCCGCGTGGTCGAAGTGGATGTGGGTCAGCAGCAGCTGTCGCGGCTGGCGCCCGCCGAGGCCCTCGAGCAGGCTCGGCAGGCACGCGCTCGGCCCGCAGTCGACGAGGACGTCTCCGCACAGCCAGGCGCCGAGGAGCCCCTCGCGGCCGTCGTAGCGCAGGTCGATGATCTCTGCCTCCACGGCGCCCATTCTGACGATGGGCCCGTCGCCCGCGCCTCGCTCGCGCGTTATTCTTCCGCCGCAAGGGGGTCCCACATAGAGAAGGAGGCTGCTGCGATGAGGAAGGACTCTCACCTCGCCACCGCGCTGGTGCTCGCGCTCGGTGCCGCGCTCTCGTCCACCCCGGCCGCCGTTGCGGCGGCTCCCGCGACCACCGTCTATGCGAGCGGCGCGACCGGCCTTGCCGCCAAGAGCGCCCCGGCGCCGGCTTCGGCTCCGGCCGCTGCGCCCAGCGTCTCGACACGACCCCGGGGCGCCCGCCGGATACCCCGCAGCGCCGGCAACGCCCCCGCGCTCGCCGCCCCCGCGCAGGTCAGCGGCTCGACGCTCGCGGCAGGAGTACCGGCCTCGCTGCTGAGCAACTTCAACGGCGTCAGCAGCCGCGACAGTGCGCTGAGCAACTTCGGCCAGGAGTTCGAGCCGCCCGACCAGGGCCTGTGCGTCGGCAACGGCTACGTGCTCGAGATGGTCAACTCGGCCTACACCGTCTACACACCGGCGGGCAAGACCGTCACGGGTCCGTTCAACGTCAACGGTCCGTTCGGCGAAGGGCTCACCGAATTCACGAGCGACCCTCGCTGCTACTACGAAGCGGCCACGCACACGTGGTACGCGACGGTCCTGGCGATTAACAAGGGGTTCACGGCCTCGACGGTCGACGTCGCGGTCAACACCTCCGGTGACCCCACGACCGTGTGGACCGACTACAGGGTCGACACGACCGACGTCGGCGGTCGGACCGGACCGCGGCACAAGGGATGTCCGTGCCTCGGCGATCAGCCCACGCTCGGCGTCGACCAGCACAATCTCTACTTCACCACCAACGAGTTCGCGCTCGAAACCGAACAGTTCAACGGCGCGCAGATCTATGCACTCGCCAAGAAGGATCTGCTCGCGCTCAGCCCGACCGTCCACTTCGCCCACTTCGACAAGCTCGAAATCGGCGGGGCGCCGGCCGCCTCGGTCCAGCCGGCGATCTCCACGGGCACGCCGAAAGGAGAGTTCTTTCTCAGCGCGCTCGACCCGACCGAAACATTCGATCAGCGCATCGGCGTCTGGTCGGTGACCGAAGGCGCAGCGGTCGCCAAAGGGGAAGTCCCGAAGCTCTCCAGCGTGGTGCTCGGCTCTGAGGCATACGGTCCGCCGCCCCCGGGCGAACAACGTGGCTCGAGCAGCCTGATCGACGGCGGCGACGATCGCATGCAGCAGGTCCAATACAAAGACGGCAGCGTCTGGGGCGAGCTCGGCACCGCCCTGACGCTCGCGGGCGACCCCGTCCAGCGAGCGGGTGCCGGGTGGTTCCAGGTCGAACCGCGGCTCGGCGGTGGAACGCTCAAATCGGCCAGCATAAAGCGACAGGGCTACGTCGCCCTGCCCGGCAACTACCTGCTCTATCCAGCTCTTCAGGTCGGTGCCTCGGGGACCGCCGCGATGGTCATGACGCTTACCGGCGCCAAGCATTTCCCGAGCGCAGCCTTCGCCACGCTCGCACCCGGCGCGAGCAGCTTTGGTCCGGTCACGGTCGCCGCCTCGGGCAGCGGTCCATATGACCCCGAAGCCGAACGCTGGGGCGACTACTCCTTCGCCGCCATGGATCCGGCCGGGAGCTCGGTGTGGCTGGCCACCGAGTACATGCCGCCCAAGTCCAGCCAGACACCCGATGGACAGCGCAACTGGGGCACGCGGGTGTTCGACGTGCCCACGCCCTAGCAGCGAGAAGAGAGGACGATCGGCCGGACCGCCGCGGCTCGCGGCGGTCCGCTAAGAGGCCATCAGTGCGTCAAGGACCCGCTCGGGCGCTTCGAGCGCGGGCCAGTGGCCGACGTCGGCGAGCTCGAGCATCGGGGCGCGCGGGATCCGCGCGCGGATCCGCTCCGCCATGTGAGCGCCCGAGATCGGATCGAGCATGCCCCAGATGAACGCAAGCGGCACGTCGGTCTGTTCCATCGCGCCGGTCCAGCGCTCGGCGTGCTGATCGCGGTCGAGGATGTAGCGGATCAAGAGGTGAGCGATCCGCTCGCCCCCGCCGCGGTTCGTGGCCCGCCAGATCTGCCGGCTGTCGGGCGCGGCGTCATAGTCGGGCGCGAACGTCGGCGCGAGACCGGCCACGAACAGCTCCTCGTTGAGGAGGGCGCTCAGCTGGGGACCTTGAACTGGGTCCAGAAGCGCCGTCTGGGTCGGCTGGGGGCGATGCAGGTCGGGGTAGACGCCGCCGTTGAGCAGGTGCACGTCCACGAGCTCGACCTCCAGCGCGCCCTCGGCGCGGCGGGCGAGTAGCTCCTGGGTCACCGACACGGCGTAGTCATGCGCTACCAGACGGGTGCAGGAGACACCCTCGGCTCGCCACAGCGCCTCGACGAGGTCGGCCTGCTCGTGCAGCGAGTAGGCGTGGTCGGCCGGCTTCGCCGAGGCTCCGAAGCCGAGCAGGTCCGGAAGCAGCAGGGAGTGCGTCGAGGCCAGCCGGGGGGCGACGCGCTCCCAATCATGAGAGGAACTGGGGAAGCCGTGCAGGAGCGTCATCGCCTGGCCGGCACCCGCCCGCCGCACGAAGATCTCCCGCTCGACGCCGCCGAGCGTCAGCGTCAGCGACTCGCCTGCAGACCACCACTCCTCGACATCCATCTCGCCATTATCGTGGCTGTCCTTGTCAGAACTAGATCGGATCCTGCACCGCGTGCCAGATCGCTCCGGCCCTGCCACGCACAGGCAGCTGACGGTCTTCGCCAGGCGCATCGCTGCGCTGGGGCTGATCTCAGCGGCGCTGCTTCTGCTGGGGGCCGCCGGCCTTGCGATCAGCGAGGGCGATGACTACTGGTACAGCTTCCGCTGGGCGCTCGACACGGCGGCCACCGTGGGCGGATTCCCCCAGCCGCACTCGACCGCCGGACAGATCGTCCAGGTCGCGCTGACCGTCCTCGGCGTAGGTACGCTCTTCTATGCCCTCGCCACGGTCACGGAGTTCTTCGTCGCCGGTCATGTCGGGGACCTCCTGAGCGCACGGCGGATGCAGAGGATGATCGACTCGCTCAACGACCACCACATCATCTGCGGCTTCGGCCGCGTCGGTCGCCAGGTCGCTCGCGACCTGCACGCCGCTCGCGCCGACTACGTGGTCGTCGACTCCGACAACCGCAACCGCCATCGCGCCGAGGGCCTCGGCATCAGCTTCATCGAGGGCGACGCCGCCGATGACGTCG
>DAIRTT010000200.1:0-968 GCA_036803745.1 Solirubrobacteraceae bacterium
AGTCGCTGCAGCGCCCCGGCACGATGCTTGAGGTAACCGTCGAGAAACGCGATTGTCACCCGCTCCACGATCCCCAGCTGCGGCTGCTGAGAGGAGTAGGGCGGCAGGTGTTCCGCCCCGAGCAGGCGGAGCAGGTACTTGGGGCGCGGTGCGATGCTGAAGAACACGTTGGTATCACTCGGCGGGTTGATCGTGTCGGCCGTTCCCTGCGTGGCCAGCAGCGGCGGACCACCGGCCGGGAACGCGAACGCGCCCGCCGCGGGTATCTCCGCGCCCGACAGGATCACCGCGGCGCTCACCCGCGAGTCGCGGTAGGTGGGATCGTAGGCGACCGCGAGGGCCGTGTCGCCGCCGTCGGATTGGCCCGAGACGGCGATGTGCGCACGATCGATGAGCCCGGCGAAGGGCCCGGAGCCTGCGCTGGCGGCCTGGAGCATTTGCGAGATGACGAACGTCATGTCACCCGGCTGATTGGTCAGATCCGACTCGTCCGGCCCGCCCGGCGCATCGGCGTTCTCGCGCGGGAACACGGGCGCCGCCACGACGTAGCCCGCCCGCGCCCAGCTCTGCAGCAGGCGCCCGTAGAGCGTCGGCGTGACCGCGAAGCCGTGTCCGAAGATGACGAGCGGAAACGGCCCGGCGGCGCGCGCCGGCGGAGCGCCCAGCAGATCTGTGCGTCCGGGGGATCCGAGCGCCGGGTAGCGGACGTAGGTCAGCAGCGGGCGCGGCTCGGTCGTTCCGTTGGAAAGCGTGATCGTGCGGCTGGGGTCGGCGAGCCGCAGGACTCGCAGGCCGACAGCGAACGAGGAGGGCTGCGACCTCGGGGGCACTTGTGTGGCAGCGGGGCCGCTCGGGCTCGGGCCGGTGGCAGCCCGGCGGTGTGAGCTGGCTCCACCGCCCGCCATCGCCACGATCAGCCCGACTGCCGTCGCAGCGAGCGCGAACAGGCCCAGGGCCAGCTGGCGCTG
>DAIRTT010000200.1:978-4139 GCA_036803745.1 Solirubrobacteraceae bacterium
GTGATATTCCGATCCGGGTCACCGCCATGGGCTCGGTCACCCCGCAGGCCAGCGTAACGGTCCACACCCGGATTTCCGGGACCCTGATGGCGGTCTATTTCACCGAGGGCCAGAGCGTGCGCGCGGGCCAGGTCCTCGCCCAGGTCGACCCGCGTCCCTACAAGGTGGCCCTCGAACAGGCCCAGGGCCAGCTGGCGCTGGCGCCTCAGCACGCGCCTGTGCCTGGCGCGCTGCCGCTCGGCGGTGCCCGTCCGAGCAGCCTCGCTCAACGCGCTCCCAGCAAGTTCCCGAGTACGATCATGATCAGTCTCGAATGTATCTGAGGGGAGGCGTGCCGGGGCCAGGAGCTCTCACCGCGATGAGAGCGTTCTCACCGGAGGCTTAGCTGGCACGTAGGCGCGCGAGCGTCAATCTGCTCATGCTGCCGTCCATCCGCGATGCTCACACCCGGCGACGGCTCGGCCTACTGGCGGTTGTGAGCGCGCTCGCGGCCGCCGGTACGTATCTCAGTGTGGGCGTCGGCCGCTCCGAGACGCGCCCGCGCCAGGCCGTGCAGAACGTGGCGGCGGCGCGCAGGCAGCGCATCGATGCGACGACGTCGAGACGCGTCGCGCCGGCTCCCGCGCCCCCCGTGCCGCGACTGCTCGTGAGCGCTCCCGCGCGCGCGACGCCGAGCTGGACGGCGGTGGCTCGGGTTCGCGGGCGGCCCGCCGCGTGGCTGGCGCAGCGCTCGGGAGTGACGCTGATGCGCTTCGACCAGGGGCTCGCGCACCTCACGCTGCACGCCGGCTCGAGCGACGGCGGGGTGGGCGGCTGGCGGTACGGCGACCGTATCTCCCCCCGCGAGATCCATCTGCTGCTCGCCGCGTTCAACGGTGGCTTCAAGCTCACCTACCGCGATGTCGGCTTCGCCTCCGGTGGCCATGTGGCAGCTGCGCTCAAGGCCGGCCTGGCATCGGTGGTGACCTACACCGACGGGACCACCGATGTCGGGGCATGGCGGGCGGGTGTTCCGAGCGCCCGCAAGGCGGTCTTCTCGGTGCTGCAGAACCAGCGGCTGCTCGTCGATCGCGGCGTGGCCGCGGCGAGCGCCTCGAGCTGCATCCTCGCCTGCTGGGGCGAAACGCTCGGCTCGCACACGTCGGTGGCTCGCTCGGGGCTCGGCGTGACGGCGAGCGGTCAGCTCGTCTGGGCCGCCGGCGAGCAGCTCCTTCCGGCCGAGCTCGCCTCAGCCCTGATCGGCGCCGGCGCCGTGCGCGCGATCGAGCTCGACATCAATCCATATTGGGTCGCGGGCTACCTCTACGCGCATCACCCGAGCGGTCCCGTGCCCGTGCCCGTGCTGCCGGGCCAGCACGGCATCGCCGGCGAGCTGCTCGAACCCAACAGCCGCGACTTCATGGCGATCGTCGCGAACTGATGGGCCGCTGCGACGCCCACCGGGCGAGCTCCGGCTCGCCCGCGCCGCTCGTCTGCGGCTTTCACCGGACGATCGAGCGGTAGCATGCGCGGATTGCGTTGCGGATCTACCGCGAGAACATGCGTGCGTTGACAACAGCGGGCGACTCCCGTCGCCCGAGGAGGTCGGATGTCTGAGAGCGGTGCAAGAGTCCCCCGCGTCCTCGCGATCGACGCGGGCGGCACGATGACCGACACCTTCATCGTCGATGAGCGCGGCTCGTTCGTCGTCGGCAAGGCGCAGACGACCCCGGAGGACGAGTCGATCGGCTTCATGGCCTCGGCGCGCGACGCGCTCGGCCAGTGGGGCTCGACGCCCGAGGAGGGCTTTCCCGCGATCGTCTCGGGCATCTACTCGGGCACCGCGATGCTCAACCGGCTGCTGCAGCGCCAGGGCCTGCGGATCGGCTGCATCGTCAACGCCGGCCACGAGGACTACCTGCGGCTCGAGCGCGGGATTCAGACCCACCTCGGCTATTCCTACTCCGACCGCCTTCACCTGGCGACCCACTTCCACAACGAGCCGTTGGTCGCGCGCGCACGGATGAAGGGCGTGCGCGGGCGCATCGACGTCTTCGGGGACGAGGTCCTGCCGCTGCGCGAGCAGGATGCCAGCGAGGCCGCGATCGAACTGCTCGACGACGGCGTGGAGGGCATCGTCGTGTCGCTGCTCTTCTCATATCGCAACCCCGGGCACGAGATCCGTGTGGCCGAGATCGTCGAGCGCGAGAAGGCCAAGCGCGGAATCGACGGCGCGGTCCCGGTGTTCCTCTCCTCCGAGCTGTACCCGATGCGCCGCGATCTCCCGCGCCTGAACTCGACCGTCATCGAGGCCTACGCAGCGGAGCCCTCTCGCACCACCCTGAGGGCGGTGCGAGATGTGACCAAGGCGAACGGCGCCCCGTTCGAGCTGCGAGTCATGGCTGCGCACGGGGGCACGATCTCGATCGAGGCGAAGGAGCTGGGACGAACGCTGGTCTCGGGTCCCGTCGGCGGCGTCGTGGGCGGACAGGCGCTTGCAGGGCGGATGGGGTTGCGCAACGTCCTCTGCACCGACATCGGCGGCACCTCGTTCGATATCGCCCTGATCACCGACGGACGCTTCGAGATCACCCAGACGCCCGACATCGCGAAATTCGTCCTGAACATCCCGCTCGTCCGGATCGATTCGATCGGCGCCGGAACGGGATCCTTCGTACGGGTGAACCCGAACTCCAACAGGCCCGAGCTCGGGCCGGACTCGGCGGGGTCGAGGATCGGGGTCTGCTGGGCGGAGGGCGGCACGGAGACCGTATCGGTCACCGATCTGAACCTCGTGCTCGGGCGCCTGAACCCGGACTACTTCCTCGGCGGCGAAGTGGACTTGGACGTCGAGCTCGCGCGGGCGGCCATCGAGCGCCAGATCGCGCGGCCGCTCGGCCTGTCGGTCGACGCGGCCGCCGCGGGGGTGATCGAGCTGTTCGAGCAGACGCTCAAGAACGAGGCCGTCGGTCGGATCCTCGGCAAGGGCTACTCGCCCGCCGACTACACGCTGCTCTGCTACGGCGGCGGCGGCCCGCTGCATGTCGCCGGCTACACCGACGGCGTCACCTACCGTGACGTGCTGGTGCCGGCGTGGGCCGCGGGCTTCTCGGCATTCGGCTGCGCGTGCGCCGACTTCGACTATCGCTACGACCAGACGGTCGACATGCCGCTGCTGCCGA
>DAIRTT010000201.1:0-4132 GCA_036803745.1 Solirubrobacteraceae bacterium
CGGCCGTGGAGGAAGCGGTCGCACGCGCCGGCTACGCCGAATGCGGCGTCTCGGCGACGGTCGGATTTGCGCTGCACCCTCATCATGGATCGTCGCTCGACGCGCTTCTCGAGGCGGCCGACGCAGCGCTGATGCACGCAAAGGACGCGGGCAAGCGCCGCGTCGGCTGAGCGGCCGGCCGCGCGTCGCTGCCGCGCGGCGCACTGGTCGTCGAGGGGGCTTAGAGCCGCGGACCGGTGCAAGAGTCCGGGAAGAACACCGGACGGCCTCGGGATGAATGGCGACAGAGCATCGAGAACGTCGATGCGAGCAGCGGCTCGGCGGCCAGGGAATAGAGGGCTACCTCGACGCGGGACGCTCCCGCAGGTGATTGGGTCGCGCTTCGCACGCGGTCTGGCGCTCGCCCGCTATACCTGTTGAGGTGAGCTCGGCTGCCGGCGAAACGATCGAGGACCCCCCGGCGCGGACCGACGATTCGGTCATCCGCACAGTCGACCTCACGAAGGTCTACGCGGGCACGGACTTCGCGGCGGTCGACGCGCTCAACCTGGACATCTATGGGGGCGAGATATTTGGCCTGCTCGGGCCGAACGGCGCAGGGAAGACGACGACCGCCGGGATGCTGACGACACGAGTCGTCCCGACCTCGGGGTCGGCATACGTCGGAGGGATCGACGTCGTTTCCGAGCCGGCGTTGGCGAAGCAGCTGCTGGGGATCGTCTCCCAGCAGAACACCCTCGACCGTCAGTTGACCGTGTGGGAGAACCTCTACTTCCACGGTCGGCTGTTCGGCATCTCGGCGGCGGAGTCCCGCGAGATCGCAGACAGGCTGCTCGAGCAGTTCCAGCTCGCGAAGTGGGCGCCGGCCTCCGTGTTCGCGTTGTCCGGCGGGATGGCGCAGCGCCTGATGATGGCGCGGGCGATCTTTCACCGGCCGGCGGTGCTGTTCCTAGACGAGCCGACCGCGGGTCTGGACCCGCAGAGCCGCCTGGCGCTCTGGGAGATCCTCGGCGAGCTCAACCGTGAAGGCCAGACGGTGATGCTGACGACCCATTACATGGAGGAGGCCGACGAGCTCTGCGACAGGGTCGCGATCATGGACAACGGCAAGATCCTTGCGCTGGACACGCCCCATGCGCTCAAGCGGTCGGTCGGAGCCGACACGATCGTCACCGTGAAGGCAGTGGGGGACCCGGATGCGCTGGCCGCCTGGTTCGCTCAAGAGCTCAGCGACGTGACCCACACCCGGGTCCTGGAGGACGGCGGGGGCGTCGAGTTGCACGTCAAGGGCAACGAGCGCATCGTTCCCCGTGTTGTCACGGCGGCCGAGAGTGGCGGCTATGAACTGGTCGACCTGTCCGTCAGCGAGCCCAGTCTCGAAACGGTCTTTATCAGCCTCACCGGCAAGGGGCTGCGCGAGTAATGGCGGTCAAGGCCGGTGCCCCGTTGGCGCCGGCCCAGTCGCGGATCGAGATCAAGCCCACGAGGTCGCTCGCGGTCGCGAGTCGCGATGCCCTCTGGGCGCTGATCCTTCGCGACCTCGTCGTGCTGCGCAAGAACGTCGGCGAGTTCGTCGTGCGGACGCTGATCCAGCCGTTCCTGCTCGTGTTCGTCTTCCTCTACGTGTTCCCCAGCATCGGTCAGGGGATCGGCGGGGGCGGGGGCAAGGCGTCGGAGTCGGACTTCGCCACCGTGCTCGTTCCCGGCGTGGTCGGGATCTCCATCATGTTCCAGGGGATCCAGGCAGTCGCGCTTCAGCTCTCGACCGAGTTCGGCTACACCCGCGAGATCGAGGACCGCGTGCAGGCGCCCTGCCCGATATGGCTCGTCGCCGCATCAAAGGTCCTGTCCGGGGCAGTTCAGGGTCTGCTGGCGGCACTGATCGTGTTCCCGATCGCCGCGGTCGTTCACGCCGCTGGCGTCCATGCGCATCTCACCGTCAGCTGGGCGGTGGTGCTGACCCTGATCCCGCTGGCCTGCGTCACCATGACCTCGCTCGGGCTGCTGTTGGGTAGCGCCTTCGAGCCACGCAACATCGGGCTGATGTTTGGATTCGTTGTGCTGCCGCTGACCTTCCTGGGCGGTACCTACTACCAGTGGACCCGCCTCGCCCCGGTGCAGGTCGACGGTATCCACTGGCTGCAGATCATCGTCCTGATCAACCCGCTGATCTACGTAAACGAGGGTCTTCGCGCCGGCCTCACGCGGGCGCCGCACATGCACCTCTACGTCGTCTATCCGGTGCTGATCGGGTTCTGCGCGACCTTCCTTACGCTTGGCCTGCGGAAGTTCCGCGGGCGGGTGCTGACCTGAGGGCCGGTCTACCCGGCGTCTCTAATGCTTCCAAGCACCCGGGCGGGCCGCCCGCAAGAAGTCTGGCCCGGGAGCGAACGACTCGACCTCGACGGTCTTCGCGCGACGGCTCGACGTCGGCGGCGCGTGCATCCTGCAAAGCGCACCTGAGTCGCAGTGGACGGCAGTCGCGGACCGGACGCGAACAGAAAGCGCGTCGCTTCGGTCCCTGAGGCCAAGCCGTTGCCGGTCACCGTGACGGATAACGGGGCCTGTGGGGTGTCTTTATTCGATCGGGCATGGTTTTAGACGGCGATTGTGTACTCGTGGATGAGTCCGCCGAGCCGGTCGCGTCTGCGGATCGGGGCGCCTGACGGGCTGGCCGTTGTTGGCGGAGGCTGTCGTGGTTCTGGGGGCGCGAGACAGAGCGCACGGTGGGGGCGATGACCGTTGTAATGGCCGACGAACTCGCGGAGAACGCGCTGGAGATGTCTGCGGTTGGCGATCAGGATCCAGTCCAAGCACTCTCGTCGGACTGTGCCGACAAATCGCTCAGCGACCGCGTTGGCCTTCGGCGCCCTGACCGGGGTGCGAATCACGCGGATCCCCTCGGTGTTGAAGACCGTGTCGAAGGCGCTCGTGAACTTACCGTCGTTGTCGCGGACGAGGAACTCCAGGGGCCGGTCGCGGTCCGGGAGCGAGAACACGAAGTTCTTTGCCTACTGGGCGGTCCAGGCCCCGTCGGGGTTCTCGGTCATCCCGGCGAGGTGCACCCGCCGGGTGGAGGGCTCGATGAAGAACAACACATAGATCCGCCGCAGCATGATCGTGTCGACCGTGAGAAGTCGCACGCGATCATGTCTCTGCGCCTGGCTGCGAATGAACTGGCGCCAGGAAAGCCCGTCCTGTGCCCCGGCCGGCCCGAGGCCTGCCGCGAGGAGGATCCTACGGACAGTCGTCGGGGAGACCCGGACCCCGAGACCTTTGAGCTCTCCGGTGATCCGCTGGTATCCCCGCCGAGGGTTCTCTCGCGCGAGCCGCAACACCAGCTCACGAACCTCGCGGCTGACGTTGGGGCGCCCGGGACGGCGCCCCGGATACGTCCAGCGCCGGGCGACGAGCCGGCGGTGCCACGCCAGAAACGTTTCCGAGGTCACGAAAAACACCTGCCAGCGCTCACGCGGGAGAAGCCTGCTCGCCGTGGCCAGGAACGCACGGTCTGCGGGCGCGAGCGCCGGGCGCGAGACCTGCCGGCGCAGCACCGCTAGCTCATGACGCAGCACGACGATCTCCAGCTCCTTGAAATCCGACGAGCGAAAACACAGCAGCACAAGCGCCATCACGCGCCCGACCATCACGTACAAGAACGACACCAGCACCGGGCTCCTCCGATCCTCGACAGAGCCCGCGACCCTAGGAGCTAGCAGAGGGCCTAAAAAGCGCCCGCCGACGGGCACGATCGAGTTTTGGCACCCCACAGGCTTCAACTCTCAGCGAGACTCAAGCCGCCATCAGCGCCGCCATTAGTCGCCGCGCGCGCTCCGGGCCACCCGAAAACGCCGAAACCCCGGCCTCCTTCTCGGAAACCGGGGTTCGACCTTCGTCAAAATGGTCGTCGCTCTCGGAGGAAGGTCGAGGGGCGGTCGAGACGCTCGCTTTCCGCGCAACGGGAGACGCTGACCTCGTCTAAATGCACTCCTGCTACTCGTCGTGGCTGTTGCACAAAGCCGTCTGCGAGAACCTGGGCTGCGCTCGCTGTGACGGTCGCTGAGGGCGCTGGCGGCGCCGAGGCAGGGCAGGGCGCGCCACGGGGGAGCGACGACTTGCGGCTTTTTCGACC
>DAIRTT010000202.1:0-4012 GCA_036803745.1 Solirubrobacteraceae bacterium
TCCCCAGGGTCTACCGAGATATCGACAAGAAGGCAACGTGTGGACCGGTCAGGGCCATGCGACGACGCAATGACCGGTTGATCAGAAGTCTGTCGCCGGTTTGCAATGGGCGCGCATCGTGACGGACGCCTTTGCTACCTAGAACGTCGCAACCACGCAATAGCACTCGCGCTGTACCGTGCGGCCGAGACGACTGCTACTCGCGCATTGCGAGAGCGCGCCGAGCAGCGGCGGATACGCCCGCTCATCGTCCAACGCGAGCGTCTGCTCGGCGTAATGCAGACACCTCCTTTCACGCAAGAGGAGCAGTCAGCCGATCGGCGGGCTGACGGTGCCGAGACGATCGGGGAGGAGCAGCGAGTGGGGTGACACGCTCACCTCCCGGCAGAGGAAGGCTCCTCCTGCTCGCACGGCGTCAAGTCGGATCACGTGATTCAGCGCGGGCTCATCGGCGATCGGTTGGCTTACGTCCGCTCGCTGCTCGCTTGTCCCAGGCTTCGCCAGGCCGCGCCGGCAAGTGCCTCGGCGGCCTCGTCGATCGGCGTCTCCAGCGCACCTGACAGCCAGAGACGCGCGAACTCCTGCGCCGCGCCGAGCCATGCCGCGTAACAGACGTCGGCCGGAAGGTGCCGCATCGTTCCGGACTCCATGCGCGGCGTCAGCCAACTCGTCACGGCGGCGAACAACTGGCTGTTCGAGGCGCGGACCGCGGCCTGCGTCACCCGTCGCACCTCGGCCTCCCGGCGATACAGCAGAAAGCGCGCGCGCTTCGGATTCTCGGCGACCCAACGCAGGTGGTAGCGAACCCCGTCCTTGACGCCCGCCTCGGCCGTCGGTGCTCGTTCGAGCACCTCGAGGAACCCACCCTGGTAGTCGGCAAGCGCCTCGACGTACAGGGCGCCCGCGATCTCCTCCTTGCTCGCGAAGTGGTGGTAGATGCTCCCGTTACTCGCACCCGACCGGGCGCGAACGTCCTCGATGGTGGTTGCCTCGAAGCCCTTGTCCACAAAGTCGTCGAGAGCGGCGGCGAGTATCGCCTCGCGCCGGGCGGAGCTTCGCTTCGCGGGTCGTGGCCGCTGCGTGGCTGAGAGCTGAGGAGTCATGCCTGCACCATTGCCGGCGGAGCCCGCTAGGCGGCCCTGGCCGGCACCTCACCGACGCCAACGAGCGGGGCCAGTGCGGCGCGGTCGAAGTACACCTCGTTGCGCTTGACCTTGCCGCCGTCGAGGACGATCAACTCCATCCCGTCCACCTCGACGGCCGCCTCGCCGCCGTCACGAGCAAAGGAGGCGTGCCACAGGGCGGTGCAGCCGCCTGCCGGGTCGGCCAGAGGAAAGATCTCCTTGATGCTCCAGCGCATCCGCCAACGACCGAAGAGCTTGGTCAGGTAGCGACGCATGGCGTCCGCGCCCTCGACAGGTCCGCGCGTGTTCGGGTCGACATAGACCACATCCTCGGTGTAGAGGGCAACCACCTCATCCACAGTCTGGGTGTTCCACGCGGCGATGTAGCCCTCTCCAAACTTCCACAGCTCCGCAGACTCCATGTTGGCCCCTTTCAGCGACGGTGTCGATGTAGTAGAGCAGTACTCTAGAGCATTATACTAGAGAAGTGCTCTAGCCTGACGTCTCACATCTACTCCCGGGTCAGGTCCGGGAACTATCGCTTCGCCATGTGAGCAGGCGCGTGGAGCGTCGACATCGAGACTGTCGAAAGGGACGACGTCCGAGCGCGTCGCCTGCGGGTAGGTTTACGCCTGCTTTCGCATGAGGCTGTCGCGCACGGCGGGGAAGGTCTCACTGAATCAGTTCTAAGGGGTGGGGTTGCCACGCCCAGAGGACCCGAGCGAGATCGGGGCGCAGCCACGTCAACGGCCGGGTGCGTAGGTCGCTGCGCTTGAGCTCATTCGCGACTCGATCAGCTTGAACTTCGCGCTGTGTCCCTGCTCGCGCGGCAGCTCGGCAACGATCACGACCTCGAGCCGGGGACTGGCGACGCCGGCGGCGAGCAGCTTCGACTGCAGCGTGGCATAGACGCGCCGGGAGAGCTCGTCTCCCGGTATGGCGTCCCGGAGCACGACGAGCACGTGCAGGCCGTCGTCGTCGTGGATGATCTTGTACTGGCGTAGCTCGGGGAGCGCGGCCATGGGACTGCGCAACGTGAGCGGGTGCACCGCAACGGTTCGCCCGTCGGCTCCCTTCATGCGCAGGATGTCGTCGCTGCGCCCCTGCAGCGACACCATCCGCGCGAGCGGGCGTCCGCAGGGGCAGGGGGCGGTGGTGAGGGCGACAATGTCCGAGATCTCGTAGCGCAGTACGGGCTGGGTGCGCTTTATGAAGCTGGTAGCGAGCAGCTTCGCCCCGGCGATGCCGTCGGGCACGGGATCGCCGCACTGGTCAACGACCTCCATCAGGCCGAGGTCCTCGAACACGTGCATCCCCTGGTGGTGTGCGCAGTCGCCAGCGTAGAGGCTCTCAGTCGTTCCGTACAGGTCGAAAGGCTCCACCCCCCAGGCAGCGCGGATGTTGGCGGTCATCTCCTCGGTGCGGACCTCGCTGGAGGTGCACACGACTCGGGGGGCGATACGCAGACGCCCTTCTAGCTGTTCCAGGGCGAGCAGTGAGGCCATCGACGGGTACGCGACGAGTTGCTCGGGACGGTGCTCGTTAAGTGCGGCGACGACATCGCAGAGCGGCGTGCGGGCATCGAGCTGACGCAGTGCGTAGACGCCCAGGTCGATGCTCATGGCGAAGCGCGCCGTCATGTGCAGGGGGCTCGTCGCTCCGACCGTGGCGATGCGCATCCGGCGGCCCAAGCGGGGGCGCACTCCGGTGAGCTCGCTCCAGCGCAGGAACGCTGCCAGGCACCGACGCCACTCGTCGCGGTCATAGACGAAGATGCCCTTGCGGCCGGTGGTGCCACCTGTAGGCATGCAGCGGTACGCGTCGAGGTAAAGCTCGTCGCCGCGGACCCGCTCGAGATGGGCCTCCACCTCGGAGCGCCGCAATCGTGGATCAGTGACCCATTCGTTGAAGCGCTCCATCAGCATGGCCTTGGTCACGACGGGAAGAGCGCGCACATCGAGGTCCTCGGCGAGCTCGATGCCGGCATACAGCTCGCGATAGATCGGCGAGGCCGCCGCCGCGTGGCGCGCTGCCGCCACCACGCGACGCTGCTGGAAAGCGAGCAACTCCTCGCGCGGCGTGCCCACCGACGTGAGCCGCCGATAGTGGCGCATCGCCCCGACGAGATCACCGGCGCGACGGATCACCGATCCCTCACTCACGGAATGCCCTCTCGGTCGGCCTTGCGGGCGGAGACGATCTCGGTCGGGAACAGCATCTGGGCGATGTACTCGCGGCGGATTTCACAGAAGCCCAGTTCGGCGAGGACGGGCGCGGCGAGCACCCCGCGACAGTTGGCAGTCAGATTGACTCCACGCGCGTAGAGCGAGTCCCAGACGCGATGACGCCAGCGCTCTCCCTTGGTCATGTTCGACAGGACCAGCCGTCCCCCGGGACGCATGACTCGCTTGAACTCCGCGAGAGCGCGAACGATGTCCTCGCGTGCGAGCAGGTCGAGCATGTAGGCGTTGACGAGCAGATCGAAGCTATCGTCATCGAACGGCAGCCGCAGCGCATCGCCGCGCACGAGCTCAACCGAGGTGAGGCCTGCAGCCCGCAAACGCTTGCGCGTCTGGGCGAGCATCCCGCCTGCCAGCTCGACGCCGGCCGTGCGACCTGACGGGTTGCGCTGAGCGAGCGAGACGAGCTGAGCACCAGTTCCGGTCGCAACCTCCAGGAGGTCCTCGCCGTTGCGCACGTTCGCCAGCTCGAGCACGCGCCGCCGCGGCCGGGACTCGGTGACCCGAGCCCAGAGCTCATAGACCGGTGCGAGCGTCGAGTAGAGGCCAACAGCAGCATCGAGCGGCCTATCGGCCTCAAGTATCTGAGAGCGCCAGTCCCGCTCGGGCGCGGGATCGTCGGACTTCACGCGATGAGTATCCCGCTCG
>DAIRTT010000203.1:0-4003 GCA_036803745.1 Solirubrobacteraceae bacterium
CTTCTGCTGGGCATATTGGCGTCCGGTGACGCGCCCGGATGCTCAGTGGCCTTCTCCGAGTGTCCTGCGCAGGCCCGCGAGAGCGCGGGCGCCCACTTGTTTGAAAGCGATCCCGAGCAGCGGGTCGGCGAGCTTGAACGGGCCCCTCAGCGCGAGATCTGCGTCGTAGGTGATTCGTGTGCCTCTCTCGGAGGGCTCGAAGGTGATCCGGTCCAGTGAGACCACGGTCGAGCTTTCGCCGCGAAATGTGACGGCGTTTGGTGGGTCGTACTCGACGATGCGGTAGATGAGCGGGATCTTTCGGCCGAGGAAGCTGGCCAGGAGCCGGAACTCGGTCCCCTTGTGAACGGGTGCGTCGCCGAGGCGCTCAGCTTCGATGACACCCGGATCCCACTCCTGGGTGCTCGAGAAGTCGCTCAGGTAGGCGAACATCTCATCGGACGGACGCGACGTATCGACGCTTGCGTTGTAGTGAGCCATCGGGTTCTCCTTATCGGTCTGAGCCGGCGGGAGCTGGTGTTTCGTGCCAGCCGCTGAGGCGTTCGCATTCGGCCCATAGGCGCTTGTGGTCCTGGGGTGTCTGTTTGGTCCACGGCACGCGGTGGGTTGGGCGCTCTCGGCGGTCATGCCAGAAGCCGCCTGAGCTGCGAGCCGGTCGGGCGGCGGCGCCGAGCCAGACGATCGTGTCGGCGCCTTCTTGGGGTGTGCGCAGCAGTCGCTTTGTCAGAGCGTAGAAGCGTGGCAGCGAGGACTTCAGGCCCGGGGTGTCCGCCCAGCCGGGGTGCATCGCGTGGACGACGATGCCGGTGTCCTGCAATCGTTCTGCCCACAGTTCGGTCAGGATGACCTGGGCGCGCTTGGTGCGCGCGTACGCGGTCGGGCCGTCGAACTCGCCGTGGGCCATCTGCAGGTCGTCGAGGTGGATTCGCTGTGAATACATGCCGCCCGAGGACACATTGACGATGCGGGCAGGCTTGCTCTTCTCGAGCAGGGGGAGGAGTAGGTTGGTCAGCAGGAACGGTCTAACGACGTTGGTCGCGAAGGTCAGCTCGATGCCATCGACCGAGAGCGTCCGCTCACTCGTCAGTGTGCCCGCGTTGTTGACGAGCACGTCGAGGCGCCCCATCTCATCACCGAAGCGCTCGGCGAACTGCCGCACGGATTCCAGATCGCTGAGGTCGCAGAGGCCAACCCGGACGTCGCTGCCGGGAGAGCTTGCCACGATCTGCGCGCGGGCAAGCTCGCCGCGCTGCTCGCTGCGGGCCGGCAACCACACCGTCGCGCCGAGACGCGCGAAGCCCTCGGCGGCGGCGAGGCCGAGCCCCGAGGTCCCACCGGTGACGAGCACGACCTTCCCGCTCATCGGCTGCTCCTCGGCAGTGCTCCACATGCCCCTGCGCATGCGATAGCCGATGCGCGTGTAGCCCGCGATGACGGTGCGGTCGAGGATCGTGTCGAGCAGTGAGCTGATCATGCTGGCGATCCTGGGTCTCGGCGCGGATACCGCACACGAGGAGCATGGCGCATCGGCGGCCTCGTCCCCGTACGTCGCTGCCGGATAGGCAGAACAGTGCTATGTAGATCACTGTGGAACCGTTCGCTGCCGAACGCGCATGAGGATCGCGATCATCGGTGCGGGAGTCTCCGGGCTCGTATGCGCGCACCTGCTGCACCGCGATCACGAGCTGGTCATATTCGAGGCGAGCGAGGAGGCGGGAGGGCACGCCAACACGGTGCATGTCGAGACAGACACCGGAGCCTACGATCTCGATACGGGCTTCGTCGTCTTCAACGACCGTAACTATCCCGGGTTCGAACGCTTGCTGGGTGAGCTTGGTGTGGCGACGCAGCCGTCGCAGATGAGCTTCGGGGTGAGCGACGGCGTGGACTTCGAGTACAACGGGGCCTCGCCGAACGGCCTGTTCGCGACCCGCAGCAATCTGATCGCGCCGGCCTTTCACCGGATGATCGCTGAGATGGTCCGCTTCAACCGGGATGCTCGTCGGCTGCTTGCCTCCGAGGAGAACCCGTCGCTACGGGAGTGGCTTTCACGGCAGCGCTATTCACGCATGTTCGTCGAGCGGCTGATCGTGCCGCAGGCGTCAGCTGTGTGGTCTGCGGACCCGGTGCAGATGTGGTCTTTCCCGGCGCGCTTCCTGGTCGAGTTCTTCGAGAGTCACGGGATGCTGGGATTCCGCGACCGGCCGCACTGGCGGACGATCACCGGTGGATCGCGCACTTATGTGCAGGCGCTCACGCGGCCCTGGCGGGAGCATCTCAGGCTCTCGGCCCTGGTGACGGAGGTCTGCCGTCATCCCGACCATGTCACGGTGTCCTCGCGCGGCTGTGAGCCGGAGCGCTTCGACGCGGTGGTGATCGCGACGCACTCCGACCAGGCGCTCGCGCTGCTGGCGGACCCCAGCGAGCGCGAGCGTGAGCTGCTCGGGGCGATTCCCTACCAGCAGAACGAGGTGGTGCTCCACACCGACCGTTCGCTGCTACCGCGGCGTCGGCGTGCGTGGGCAAGCTGGAACTTCCACCTCGATGCCGGTGCGCGACGACACTGCACGGTGACCTACCACTTGAACAGTCTGCAGGCGTTGCGCGCCGACCGTGAGTTCTGCGTCACGCTCAACCGCACCGAGGCGATCGATCCGGCGCAGATCATCCGCGAGACGCGGTACGCGCACCCTGTCTACACCCCTGCGGGTGTCGCAGCCCAGGCTCGCCACGACGAGATCAGTGGGCGCAATCGCACGCATTACTGCGGCGCCTACTGGGGATGGGGTTTTCACGAGGACGGCCTCAGCAGCGCGCGACGGGTGGTGGGCGAGCTCGCCGGGCAGCGGACGGACCCGGTGCGGATATGACCGTCAGCGCGATCTATGAGGGCACGATCCGTCACCGCCGCTTCGCCGTGCGCGCCCACGAGCTGTGCCACCGCATCGCGCTCGTGTATCTCGATCTGGAGGAGCTGGATGGCCTGCTCGCCGGCCGACTCGTAGCCGCCCGCCCAGGACTGGTGCGGTTCCGCCGAGGCGACTATCTCGGCGATCCCCACGTCGGGCTCGGGGACGCCGTGCGGATGCTCCTCGAGCGCCGGACGGGCAGCGCGCCCCTGGGCCCGATTCGTCTGCTCACGCACCTGCGCACATTCGGGCACTGCTTCAACCCGGTCAGCTTCTACTACTGCTTCACCCCCCAGGAGCAGCTCGACGCGGTCGTGGCGGAGGTGACCAGCACGCCGTGGGGGGAACGGCACGCCTACGTGCTCGAGCGCAGCGGCGAAGGCCCGGTGCTGGCCGCCAGCTTTGCGAAGGCGCTGCACGTATCCCCGTTCATGGGGATGGAGCAGCGCTACACCTTGCGCGCGGTCGCGCCCGGCGCGACGTTGGCGGTTCACATCGAGAGCCGCGAGCGTGGAGCGCTCGCGTTTGACGCGACGCTAGCGCTGCGTCGTGCGCCGCTGAACAGCCGCAGTCTGGCTCGCCTCACCGCGCGCTACCCGGCGGCGACGCTGCGCGTGCTCGCGCTCATCTATGGGCACGCGCTCGCGCTGAAGCTCAAGGGCGTGCCGCTGCACCCCCGTCCCGAGGAACCGGCGTGACGGTGGCCCAGCGCGTCGCGCGAGGAATCGCGCTTGGCCTGCTGGAGCGTCTGCGCTCGGGTCAGCTGACCATCGTGGAGGGCGAGCGCCGGCTGGTGCTGGGTCACGGCAGCCCGCAGGCGACGGTGCACGTTCGCTCGCCGAGCCTGTGGCCGCGATTGCTGCACGGCAGCCGCGGGATGGCCGAGGCATACATGCACGGCCTCTGGGAGTCCCCGGATCTGACGGCCGTGGTGCGCGTCGCGGCGCGCAACGCCAGCAGCCTCGATGAGTGGCGTCGCCGCGTCGCTCCGGCACGGATCCCGCTGCAGGCCGCGCGGGGTATCCGCGCACGCAACACACACGCTCGCAGCCGCCGCGGCATCGCGGCCCACTACGACCTCGGGAACGAGCTGT
>DAIRTT010000204.1:0-3938 GCA_036803745.1 Solirubrobacteraceae bacterium
AAGCACCCGACTTCTTTGATCAGCTGGCTTGACGGTCACCCGGACATCACTCCGGCTGACCCCGAGGGATGGGCGCGCGAGTTAGGTCGCGCGCTCGCTGCGGTGCACACGGTGCCGACCGAGCGGCTCGCGGAATTGCCGAGCGTGTTCGACCACCGCGGAGGCTCTCAGGAGATATTGGGTGGTCCGCTGGCGGCGGAGGTTCGGTCTCGCTGGTCAGAGGTTGTCGCGGCGCCGGAGGTGCTCACCCACTGCGACTACTGGTCGGGCAACGCCGTCTGGCAGGACGGAAGGCTCACGGGCATCGTCGACTGGTCGGACGGGTCACGTGGTCCCTGCGGCTTCGACTTGGGCTGGTGTCGACTCGATCTCGTCCTCCTGTTCGACGAGCAGATTGCCGACGACTTTCTCGCGGCCTATGAAGCAGGGATCGGCCACGCGATCGGCGACATGCGCCTCTGGGATTGCTGGGCCGTCGCGCGGTCCGAGCACGCGGTTGGGTCCTGGGTCCCCAACTACATGCCGCTCGGGCGCACCGACCTCGATGAAGCGGAGCTTCGGCGACGCCATGCGCAATGGGCGGCGCGCCTCCAGGATCCGACGTGAAACCGTGCTGAGGCTCTGGCGGAAATGCTCCAGGAGCCTGGCGATCTGGCGTCGTGGAGACGTTCACTCCGGGGGTGGGACTCGAACCCACAACCAATCGGTTAACAGCCGACTACTCTGCCATTGAGCTACCCCGGATCGTGCTACCCCGGACTTGGTCCGTTCGAGCGTCGTCCATTGTATTCAGGCTCGCCGCATTGGTCGAGCGAGACCACCCCGGCCTCGACCTCTGCATGGCAGTTCCCACAGAGCAGCACGCACTTCTGGGCCTCGACCCGCGCCCGCTCCAGCGAGCGGGTGACGCCCTCCTGACTGAGCGAAAATGCCTTCTCGGCCGGGTTCCGGTGGTGGAACTCCAGCGCCGCGTGACATCGCGAGTATCCGCACAGCTGACAGGCGCCGCCGAGTTCCTGCACGAGAATCGTCTTGATCTTGCGCCGGTGCCGGGTGACCGCAGCCGATCGGCACTGCGCGCACCGGTAGTAGCCACGCGCGTCGCGGATGTACTCCGTAGCGCCGTGGGCGGCGCACTCCATGACCGAGCGCTCCAGGCGCGCCTCCCACGCAGCACGCGCCCCGGCGGACCGTCGCTGCCCTGCCACCTGGGAGGTCTTCAGTCCATACCGCTTGAGCCAGTGGCGTACGGTCGCCTTGCTGCGGTCGAGTTGGTGGGCGATCTCGGCGATGGAGGCGCCCGTATCGATGAGTGACTCCAGATCTCCGCGTCCGAGCGCACCACGCGCGGCATGCCTCTCACGACGCGATGCCTCGAGCCCCCACTTCGCGACCCAGTATCCAACCGTCGCTTCATGGCGTCCCACCCGCCGCCCGATCTCGGTGAGCGACAGGCCTTCGGCCAGGTACCCCTCGAGCAAGGTGCGCTCCATGCACCCAATTGTCTTCGACGCCTGGGACGAAACACGGCGACGGCCAGCGACGCCCCCTACCCCCCGCCGGTCGCCTCGAGGACCTGCTCGTTGGCCCTGTCGAACTCGAGCTTGATCTGAGTACGCCGGTGAGCGAGGTCGCTCACGTCACCGCTCTCCTGCGTGCGGGCCCGCTGGATCTGACGGTCGACGCGCGCGAGCTCCAGCTGCAGGCGCTGCACCTCGAGCATCGCCGTGTCGGAATGCTCCCGTCCGGCCTCGACCACGAGCTCGGCGAGCAGCCCTTTCAGCTGCGGGTCGGTCTCGAGCGGTACTCCCCCGGGAACGTCATCGCTCATCGGCGCCGTCAGGTCGCCGTCGATGAGCCGCGCCGCGGCGCGGCTCATCAGTCCGCCCGAGAAATGCTCCTCGACGTCGAGACTCGCCAATGCCCGCGCACCCTCCTCGGGAGATGCGATGCAAAGCGCCAGGAACGCCCGCTCGGTGTCCTCGCGTCGGGTCAGGTCTCCCCCGCGGTGCATCGACTCTCCCGCCGATGCCGCCGCTCCGCGTGCCTGCCCGCCGTCCGCGCCGCTCGCACGCGGCGCTCGCGGAGCCTGACCCGCCGGCCCGCTGGAGGACAGGAGCGTCTCGGCCATCCGCTCGGGCAGCGCCAGCCTGCCCGAGACGATCCGCATCAGCTCCATCCGCATCGCACTCGGCGGGAGCGTCGCGAAGATCGGGCGCAGCTCGTCGATCATCCTGTCCCGGCCCTCCGGGCTCGAGTCATCCCCGCTCGCCAGCACCCGCTCGACGCGAAAGCGCACGAACGCCACCGAGTCATCGACCGCCGACTTGATCGCCTCCGGCCCGTCGCGCTCGATCATGTCCGCCGGATCCGTGCCCTCCGGGAGCGCCACCACGCGCAGCTCGAGGTTGCGCTTGGCCGCCTGGGTCGAGGCCTTGAGCATCGCCTCCTGGCCCGCGCTGTCTGCGTCCAGGGCCAGCAGGACCGTCTGGGCCATCCGAGCCAGCTCGCCCACCTGGTCGCCCGTCAGCGCCGTGCCCATCAGACCGACCGCGTTGCGCATGCCCGCCTGGTGCAGGGCGATCACGTCCGTGTAGCCCTCGCACAGGATCACCTTGCCCGCGCGCGTCGCGTGCTGGCGCGCCAAATCGGCGCCGTAGAGATGAAGGCCCTTGTGGTAGACGTCGTTGTCGGACGTGTTCAGGTACTTCGGGCGCTGATCCTCGCGCATCGCCCGCGCCCCGAACCCCAGCACGCGTCCCCGCAGGTCGGCCAGCGGGAACATGATCCGCGAGCGGAAGCGGTCATACGGCCGGCCGTTCTCCTTCGAGCGCTGCGCCAGGCCCGTCTCGTAGAGCTCCTGCTCGGAGAACCCTCCCCGGCGCGAAGCCAACAGGACGCGATCCCAGGCGCTCGGCGCATACCCGACTCGGAACTCGCGCAGGATCGCCTCGCCCAGCCCCCGCTCGTGCAGGTACTCGCGCGCGCCCCTCGCCTCCTCGGACTCCCACAGATAGCGCTCGTAGTAGGCGCTCGTTCTGCCCAGCAGCTCCAGCAGGCGCTCGCGGCGCCGGCGCTTCTCGGCCTCGCGCGGGTCCTCCGCCTCGCGCTCCAGCTCCACGCCATAGCGTTCGGCCAACAGCTCCAGCGCCCCCTTGAAGTCGACGCCCTCGGTCTCCTGCACGAACGTGAACACGTCGCCCGAGGCCTGGCAGCCGAAGCAGTAGTAGACCTTCTGTGACGGGTCGATCCCGAACGACGGCGTCCGCTCGTCGTGGAACGGGCACAGGCCCTCGTAACGGGCCGGGCCCGCCCGGCGCAGCTCCGTGCGGGTCTGGACGAGCTCGACGAAGTCGACCGCGTCGCGGACCTTATCCTTCGAATCGCTCGTGTACAGGGCCATCGCGCCAACGCTAGCGGGCGAACGCCTGCGGCACCTGCAGCTCGGTGTACGCCCGGATGCAGTACCTGTCGGTCATCCCCGCCAGGTAGTCCGTCACGCGCTCGGCCAGCTCCTGATCATTCTCCCCCCCGGCGCCCGCGCCCCACGCCGGCAGCGCCTCGGGGTGCTCGACGTAGTGCTCGAACAGGCGCCTGATCACCGCCGTGATCTTCGCGTGCTCGGCCCGCACCGCCGGGCCCAGATACACGCGTTCGAACATGAAGTCCCGCAAAGCCGTCATCGCCGGCCCGGCCTCCGGGCCCTGGACGATGTCGCCCGCCCGCTCTGAGTGCTCGACCATGTCGTGGACAAGAGCATCGATCCGCGCCGAGCCGCTCGCGCCCAGGACCGCGATCGGCCCCTCCGGGAGATCCTCCTCGCGCAACAGCCCCGCACGGACCGCGTCGTCGATGTCGTGGTTGATGTAGGCGACACGGTCGATCACCCGCACGATCCGGCCCTCCAGAGTCGCGGGCTCGGGCGCGCGACTCGAGTG
>DAIRTT010000205.1:0-3934 GCA_036803745.1 Solirubrobacteraceae bacterium
GCGATACACGGGCAGAGGAGGGCGCCGAAGCGCGACTAAGAAAGATAGCACAGGCCATCCGCACCCCGAAGGGCCGCCAGCGCTCACGGACCCCGTCCTTCGAGAATCGCGTATGTGGCGCGAACCCGGCGTATCGGACGGCTGCGACTATCGGCCAGCGGGAGGCACTTTACCGGAAAGCGCGCCAATTTGTTAGCCATACATAAAGAAAGGGGCCCCGCGTCGCGGGACCCCTTTGCGGGCACTTCGATGCCGGCTCGATCTACTTGACCTCGACCGACGCGCCCGCCTCCTCCAGTTCCTGCTTGAGCTTGTCGGCCTCGTCGCGGTCGATGTCCTCCTTGACCGGCTTGGGGGCCTCGTCGACGAGCGCCTTGGCCTCTTTGAGGCCGAGGCCGGTCGCGGCACGCACGACCTTGATGACCTGGATCTTCTTGTCGCCTGCGCCGGTGAGCGTGACGGTGACGGTGCTCGACTCTTCCTCCTCGCTGCCGGCGTCGCCGCCGCCGGCAGGTGCGGCGGCCGGGGCAGCCATGGCGGCCGCGGACACGCCGAACTCCTCCTCGAGCGCCTTGATCCGCTCTGCGAGCTCGAGCACCGAGATGCCCTTGAGCTCCTCGATCCAATCCTGTGTGCTGGTAGCCATTGGTGTTCAGTCCTCCTTGGTGGGATTCGTCTCGGCGTCCTCGGCATCAGCCGAGACGTTCGCCTGGTTGTCGTCTGCTTGGGCCGGCTCGTCTGCGTCCGGGTCAGTCTTGTCCTGCTCGGCCGCCGCGTCGGCGTCGGCCTGGGGCTCCACGGCGGCGGCCGGCGCCTCGGGAGCGGCCTCCGCCTGCGCGGGCGCCTCCGCGCCCGGCTCCTCGCCGGATGACTCCTCCGGCGCGGGCTCGGCGTCGGTCTGGGACTCGGCGGCCGAAGCCTCGGGTGTCCCCGCCGGCGGCTCGCCGGCGGGGATCTCGCCCGACTGCTTCTTGTCGTTGACCTGGCCGAGCGCAACCGCCAGTCCACCGATCAGCGCGCCCAGGCTGCGGACGAGGCCCGAGATGGGCGAGGCGACAACGCCGACGAGCTGTCCGTAGAGAACGTCGCGCGAGGGCAGTCGCGACAGCGCGCGGATCTGCTCGACGTCGAGTGACGCGCCTTCCATCAGGCCGCCCTTGAAGGGCAGCAGCTGCGTGGCGCGGGCGTAGTCGGCGACGGCCTTGGCGGCCGTGGCGACATCACCGCGGACGAACGTCAGGGCGGTGGGCCCGGAGAGGAGATCCTTGAGCCCCTCGGCGCCCGCCCGGTCGGCGGCCCGTTCGGTCAGCGAGTTCTTGACGACCTTGAAGCTCGCGTCGCCTTCGCGCAGCTTGGTCCGCAGCTCGGCCACCTGGGCGACGGTGATGCCGCGGTAGTCGACGGCGAACACCGCCTCGGACTCCTGTATCTGGGTGACGATCTCCTCGATCGCCACGGCCTTCTGGTCTCGGTTCATGTGGGGCTCCTGTCCCGGTCTTCCGCCGCGCCGATCGAAGATCGGGCGCCGCCGCCGAGGTTCTCTGGTGGCCTGTGGGAGGTGACGCTAGGCGGCGATGCTCGCCGCGGGCGCCTCCTCGAGGATTTCGCGGGTACGGCTGGAGTCGACCTTGATGCCGGGGCCCATAGTCGAGGCGATCGTGATCGAGCGCAGGTAGCGGCCCTTGGCGGCCGAGGGCTTGGCGCGGACGAGCTCTTCGATCACGGCGGCGTAGTTCTCGAGCAGCTTGCGGTCGTCGAAGCTGGCCTTGCCGATGACGAGGTGCACGATGGCCGTGCGGTCGGTCCGGTATTCAACCTTGCCCGACTTGGACTCCTCGACGGCTTTGGCCAGGTCCATCGTGACCGTGCCGACTTTCGGGTTGGGCATCTTGCCCGACGGCCCGAGGATACGTCCGAGACGCCCGACCACGGACATCATGTCGGGCGTGGCGATCGTCATGTCGAAGTCGTCGAAGCCCTCCTCGATGCGTTTGGCCAGATCGTCGCCACCGACATGGTCGGCACCGGCCTCTTCGGCCTCGCGGACCTTCTCCCCCTGGGCGAAGACCGCGATCTTGACGTCTTTGCCGAGGCCGTTGGGCAGCGCGATCGTGCCGCGTAGCTGCTCGTCGGCGTGGCGGACGTTGAGGCCCGTACGGACGTGGACCTCGATCGACTCGTCGAATTTGGCGGCGGTCAGGCCGCGCACGAGCGAGATCGCCTCGGCGGGCTCGTATTCGCGCTCTCGATCGACCTTCGACAGCGTCTCGGTGTAGCGACGGCCGTGTTTGCTCACGAGGCCACCTCGACTCCCATCGAGCGGGCGGTGCCCGCGATGATCTTGGCCGCCTGGTCGACGTCGTGAGCGTTCAGGTCGTCGAGCTTGCGCTCGGCGATCTCGCGTAGCTGGCTCTGGGTGATCGTGCCGACCTTGACACGGTTCGGCTCGCCCGACCCCTTGTTGACTTTGATCGCCTGACGGATCAGGACCGCGGCGGGCGGGGTCTTGGTAATGAACGTGAAGGAACGGTCCTCATAGACCGTGATCACGACCGGGATGACCGTCCCCGTCTCGCTCTGCGTCTGCGCGTTGAACGCCTTGCAGAACTCCATGATGTTGATGCCGTGCTGCCCCAGCGCGGGACCGACCGGCGGCGCAGGACTGGCCTGCCCGGCGTTCGCCTGCAGCTTGATCGTCGTCAAAACCTTCTTAGCCATATCGAGTCTTCTGTTCTGTTAGGTCTGAAGTCTTGGTCTGAAGTCTTGGTCGGCTGTTCTGATGCCGGGTCCTGCGGGGTCAGTCGTGAGGCGGTCGAGGGTCAAGCGAAGCAAGGACGCAGTGAGCGAGTGTGCGGACAGCACACGAGCGATCGAGGACGCCGCTCCGCGCAGGCCATCGGCCGTCTCAGAGCTTCTTGACTTGGTCGAAGCCTACCTCCACCGGAGTCTCCCGGCCGAAGATTGATACCAGCACCTTGAGCCTGGCGGCGTCCTCGTTGATCTCGGAGATCTCGCCGGAGAAGTCCGACAGGGGTCCGGAGACGACCTTGACGGACTCGCCGATCGTGAACTGGGCGCGTGTCCGGGTGGCGGTTGCGACCTCCTTGTGGAGGAGCCGGTCGACCTCCATCTGGGTAAGCGGCACCGGCTCCTGGGAGGCGCCCACGAATCCGGTCACGCCGGGGGTCCCCTTGACGACGCCCCAGGAGTCCTCGTTGAGCTCCATGTTGACGAGCACGTAGCCCGGCATGGTGCGCTTCTCGACGGTCACCTTCTGGTTGTCCTTCATCTCGGACACGGCTTCGGTCGGCACGACGACGCTGCGGACTGCGCGCTGCTGGCCCAGCGAGATGAGCCGGTGCTCGAGGTTGTGCTTGACCTTGTTCTCGTGACCGGAGTATGTGTTGACGACGTACCAACGAAACATTCAGGGTTCCTCGACAGATTCAGTGGCGGATGGGAATGCCGGGCCGGCGGGTGATGCGCAGTGGAGCTCGATCACGACTTCGGCGCGGCACTCAAAGTACGAATTCGACGATTTCTTTGGCGACATAGTCGGCCAGACCGAGGTATGCGCCGGCGATGGCGACGAAGCCGAGCACGACGGCCGTAGCCTGCGTGACCTGGCGGCGGTCGGGCCACTGTACGCGCTGCAGCTCGGCCCAGCTGGCGCCGAGAAAGCCGATGGCGCGGTTCCCGCCGCGCAGCGGAGCGCCCGACGGGCTCTCGCCACCGGCGTCGCCGCCACCGCCGCCGCGACCTGTGGGCGGGCCACCGCGCGAGGGTGTCTCCTGCACGGCGTCGTCGCTCGATTCGGTGAGCTCGGCTGAAGGCTCGGCGGGCACGCCGCCGGCGCCTCGGACGAGCGCCGCGTCGAACTCGTCGACCTCGCCCGAGGCGTGGTCGAGCGCGCCGGGCAGATCCTCGCGGATGG
>DAIRTT010000206.1:0-3873 GCA_036803745.1 Solirubrobacteraceae bacterium
CGCTCCCCGTGCAGCCATCGCCCTGGCTCCGAGCGCCAGCGCCACGGTCACGGTCGCTGCGAGCCCCTCTGGAACGGCGGCGACGGCGACCGCGACGCCGATCAGGAACGAATGGTGGAGCGAGGAGCCTTGCAGGACCGATCCTGCCGTCAACGCGACTGTCAGGACGATGCCGGCGCCGACCATTGCGCGGGCGAGGCCGCCGAGGCGGCGTTGAAGCGGCGTCGTCGGTGGCTCGGCCCGCTCGGCGAGTAGTGCGATCCGCCCCACCTCGGTCGCATCCCCCGTTGCCGTGACCGCCGCTCGGCCGCGCCCGCGCGTAATGGACGTCGCGGCATACACCATCGAGCTGCGATCGCCAAGCGCAGCTGCCGCGGGAGCCTCTTCGACCGCCTTCTCGACGGGCACCGACTCCCCGGTCAGTGCCGACTCGTCGGCCGCCAGGCTCGCCGATGCAATGATCCGACCGTCGGCTGTGATCCGTCCGCCTTCGCGCAGCACGAGAACGTCGCCCGGCACGACCTCCTCGGCCGGAACCCGGATCTCGACGCCTTCGCGGACGACATCCGCCGGTTGGGTGAACATCGCGCGCAACGCTCCCATCGCTCGCTCGGCGGCGACCTCCTGGCCGAAACCGAGGGCAGCGTTCAGGACGACGATCGCGCCTATCACGAGAGCCTCCAGCCCGTCGCCGATCGCTGCCGACACGATCGCCGCTGCGACTAGGAGGGCCACGAGCGGGTCGGTAAATTGGCGGGCGAGTAACGCCGTGTACCCCGGTCCTGGCAGGCCGCTTCCGCGGTTCGGGCCGTGGAGGTGGAGCCTTCGCTCCGCCTCGATGGTGGTCAGCCCGCGCGTCGGGTCGGAGCCGAGTGCCGAGACGACCTCATCGGGCGAGGTGGCGTGCAGGGGTCCGTGTGTCTCGATTGCCGGCGGCACCGTACCGCTCGCACTGCGGGGCACGTCATCGAGCTGGCGCACGAACAGACAATAGACGGGCAGCACCGGTGGAGCCTCGTAGCTAGGACTGCCGGCCCTCGAGCTGCCGCCGGTGCCGGCGCTGATCTAATTGCCGGATGTCGGAGACCTCCAGCGCCTCGCGGGTCGCGGTGCCATGAGTCGCGTCCCGACGAGGCTACGTCTGACGCTCGGGGTGGCGCCAGCCGATGCTCCTTTCATACGCTACCTGAAGACCGGAGACCAGCTGGAGATCGAGCTCGGGGTGCCGGTGGCGCCCGGCGTCGCGCCGCTCGAGCGCCGTGACGAGGCGAGCCTGCCTGGCGGGCGTGTGGCTGTGCTGCGACACATCGGCCCCTTCGAGGATCTCCGGGCCGCGTGCGAGCGCCTCCTGGGTGGGTGGCAGATCACGGTGAGAGCGCGTCGGATCCACACTGGGAGAACTATGTGACCGACCCCGCCCACCGACCCCGACCCCGCCAGGCGGATCACCGACATCTATCTGCCGCTGCGGTAGTCACCGAGCGTGTGGTCGAGCGCCTCGCCAGCGTGATCGGCGGCCGACCCCTTCTGAGGGCGTCATGAGCGGCGAACGCTCAGGCCCCTTCTAACTGGGCACACCGCGTCGCTTTCGCTATCGCCTCAAAGCGAGCGCGTCGATCCATAGGTCCGAGAGTGTCGAGTTGGACGAGATGCGAGCGTCTCGCCGGGAGCGCTGCTGACGCCTGCTTCGCTAAGGGACAGCGGGCGTCTCGCGCCACCGAGGTTGGACGACCGGCTTTCGTCCAAGGCGATCATCTGCGCGACGCGCTCCCGGCCATATCGATTCAGTAGTTTGACGCGTTGCAGCACGGGTCTGCCCCCGACCGCTCGTGCCCGACAGAAGACTAAGTTCCAAAGGATGAGACGGGTCGGTCTGCTTCTTGTCGTGTCCCTCGGCCTCGGATCGGGGTTCGGCGCTTGGCTCTGCCCCACGGCGGTTGCGGTCGAATGGACCTCGCCGACCGTGGTGCCGGGCTCGCGTGGGGCCGTCATCAGCCAGGTGGCCATCTCCGGTCAGGACGTGGTCGCCGTGGCGGGCGAATCCGCCTTCGTGGCGATCCGCCTGCGCGGAGGCCGATGGCTACGGGTGCACCGCATCTCCGGGTCGAACCGCCTGGTGAGTTCGATCGACATCGCCTTCGACGCCCGTGGCCGGCTGTTCGTGGTCTGGACGCAGGCCCGCCGTCGGCCCGGCGCAGGCTACGCGGGACCGTTCGAGATCCGCACCCAGACCTGGACACAAGCCAAAGGCTGGGGGCGCGTGCAAACGCTCGGGCGCTCAGGGCACTTCCTGCTCGCCTCGCCGCGGATCGCCGTCGACCGCCGCGGCGACGCGATCATCTTCTGGCGAGGCGTGCGCCATGCCGGCAGGCATACCCTCGAGGCGGTCTCGACGAGCTTCCGGCCTGCCGACCGGGGCTGGGAGCGGACGCAGCAGATCAGCGGCGGCGGGCCCTACCGCGATGTGACACTGGACGCCAAGGGCAACGCGTACGCGGTGTGGACGACCTACGCGGCGCGCAACTACTTCTCGATGCGCCCGCGACGCTCGGGCCGGTGGGGGTCGCCGCGAAGGCTGCCAGGTGGCCCGGCGAGCCTGCCCGCGGTGGCCGCGACGCCGCAGGGCGCGGCGGTGATTGCGTGGCGCGCGGCGATCGTCGACAGCGAGGGCGAAGGCACCCAGTTCGGGCCGGTCAGGGCGATCGTGCGCTCGCCGCGCGGTAGATGGGGACGAGCCCAGGCTCTGTCCAGCATTCGCGTCCACGAAGTGCACGCCGCGGTGTCGCCCGCCACGGGCGCGGTCCTGCTCAGCTGGGGGGCGCCGCCGCAAGCGATGGAACCCGTACCCGGAGCGACGGACATGCACTTCTCGCTGTTCTCGGGCTCGGGCACTACCCTGAGCCCTGAACGGGACGCGCCCGGCACGGCCGCCGGCCCGCTGGTCTACCGGCCGAACGGCGATGCGATCGTCGTCTTCGGACAGGAAGCGCTGGACCTCCGTGCCGGCCCGGCGGGCTCGATCCGCTTCTCGGCGCTCGTACCGCGCGAGCCGACGTTCTCAGAACCCGTCCTGGTCGTCGCTCATGGGCGCTTGCCCTCGCTCGCCGGCGCTCCGAAGAAGAGTGGGCCGATCGAAGCGGCGATGACCTACTACGACGAAGCAAACAAGCGATTCGCGCTCTCGCTGTTGACGGTCAGCGGCAACGAGCCTCGCCCCTGACGGTCAACTGCGAAGGCCGCGTGCCCGTCACCGCCGCTTTGCAGGCCGAGCGAGCGTCCCGGCGAGGGTTGCGCTCACGCTCGGTCGGGACGAGCTGCGACAGTCCTCCCCGGCTCCTGGCTCGCTCTCGCATCCGACGCGGCGCAGGCACAGGACGACTCGATGGAACGGACCTTTGAGCTAGGGCGCCAAGCGCTCGATCAGCCAGCGGTCGCCGTCGCGGCGGTAGCGCAGCCGGTCGTGCAGGCGGTCGTGGCGCTGCTGCCAGAACTCGAGTGTCTCGGCCGCGAGGCGAAAGCCGCCCCAGCTGCTCGGCATCGGTAACTCACGATCTGCGTACCGGCGCTCCAGGTCGCTGACGCGGCGCTCGAGTTCCTCGCGGCTGTCGATCGTCTGACTCTGCGGCGAGGCCAGCGCGCTGAGCTGGCTGCTGCGTGGGCGGGAGCGAATGTACGCCGCCGACTCCTCGGCGCTCGTGTGCTCGACCGGCCCCTCGATCCTTACCTGCCTGCCCGGGGGATCCCAGTGAAAGAGCAGCGCAGCGCGTGGGTTGGCCGCAATCTCGCGCCCCTTGCGGCTGGCGTAGTGCGAGTAGAAGACGAAGCCGCGCTCGTCGAAGGACTTGACGAGCACCATGCGCACCGACGGGACGC
>DAIRTT010000207.1:0-3800 GCA_036803745.1 Solirubrobacteraceae bacterium
GACTGTATGCGCCCGGTCACGAGGTGTCGCGTCTGTCGTACTTCGCCCTCTACGCACTCCAGCATCGTGGCCAGGAGTCGGCGGGGATCGCCGCCGCCGATCGTGGCGGGCACATCATCACCAGGCGCGAGTTGGGCCTGGTCAATCAGGTCTTCACCGAGAACGATCTGAGGACGTTGGCCGGCGAGCTCGCGATCGGCCACGTCCGGTACTCGACGACGGGCTCCAACGCGTGGGAGAACTCGCAGCCGGTTCAGCGCTCGGAGGGCACCAACGGCTCGCGGCGCGAGGTCGCGCTCGGCCACAACGGGAACCTGATCAACGCGCTCGAGCTGCACGAGGAGCTGCTCGAGCGGGGCGTCAGCTTCAGCTCGACCTCCGACTCGGAGATCATCGCCGCGATGATCGCCACGCACCCGGCCGACCGTGTCGAGGATGCGATCGCCGAGGTCCTGCCGCGGCTTCGAGGGGCCTTCTCGATCGTCGCGATGACCAAGGATCGCGTGGTGGCCTTCCGCGATCCGCACGGGCTGCGCCCGCTCGCGATCGGCGTGCTCGAGCCGGCCGAGGGCCAGGACGCCGAGCCGCGCTACTGCGTGGCGAGCGAGTCGTGTGCGTTCGACATCATCGGCGCGAAGTACGTGCGCGACGTCGAGCCGGGCGAGCTCGTGACGCTCGGCGAGAACGGCCTGGAGAGCCGCATGGTCTCCCCGGGAGGCCGCCGCGCGTTCTGCGTGTTCGAGTACATCTACTTCGCCCGGCCGGACTCTCGTATGAACGAGCAGGTTCTGCAGGTCGCCCGCGGGCGCATGGGCGAGATCCTGTGGCGGGAGGCGCCGGTCGAGGCCGACCTGGTGATCGCGGTGCCAGACTCGGGCAACCCGGCCGCCCGCGGCCTCGCGCGTGCTGCCGGCCTGCCCCAGGACGACGGCTTCGTCAAGAACCGCTACGTCGCCCGCACGTTCATCCAGCCCGGGCAGGAGCTGCGCAAGCACGGGCTGCGCCTCAAGTTCAATCCGCTTCCCGAGGTGATTGCGGGCAAGCGCCTGGTCGTGGTCGACGACTCGATCGTCCGTGGCAACACGACCCGACAGATCGTTCAGATGCTCCGCGACGCGGGCGCTGCGGAGATTCACCTGCGGATCTCGGCGCCGCCGATCAAGCATCCCTGCCACTACGGCATCGACATGTCGACGCGCGAGGAGATGATCGCCCACGGCCGCACCACCGAGGAGGTCGCGGCCGAGCTGGGCTGCGACTCGCTGCACTACCTCTCGCTCGACGGCGTCTATGAGGCCGTGAGGGGCAATCGTGGGACGCACTGCGACGCCTGCTTCACGGGCGAGTATCCCCTCGCCGGCAGCGATGGCGCGGCGGGAAAGTTCTCGCTCGAGGACGACGGCTCCGAGGATGCCGTCGCGCTGCCGCTCGTAGCCGTCCAGCGCCCCTAGGACGGCGGCGGGAGGGCTATTTCTTCTTGGCCTTGGCCGAGAAGGTCGTCGAGCCGTTGCAGTGGGCCAGGACCGCGGGCAGGAATTCGGTGCGCCCGGTGCCCGTCACCTTGGGACCCGAGAAGCGGCCGGTGATCAACAGCGTCGAGAGCTTGACGTGGCCGGTCTTGAGTTCGTAGGTGATCGTCGCGCTGAACTTGCCCCTGGCCGAGATCGCGACGGCGTGGGTGAGGCCGAGGCCTCCGGCGGCGCCGGGGCCACAGTAGATCGGCGCGTACGGCGCCGACACGAGGACCGATCGGCCGCTCTTGGCGACCTTGAGCACGATCCGAACCGGCCCGTGGGCGAGCGTTCCCGTGTAGGTGCGGCCCTTGATCGGCCCTGCCGCGAGCGCCATCGAGGCCGTTGCGAGCGCGCCGGCCACCGCTATCGCCAGCACGCTGCGCAAGCGCGCTGAACTCCGGTGCATCCTGCCCGTGGCTGCTGTCATCGCGACCTCCTCGATCTGCCCCGGCCCGGGTCGGGCGGGAGTCTGTCCATGAGGCAGAATCTAGCCGAGGTGATCCTGGCGTGCGCCGGATGCGTCGTTGTAGCGGTTGTTGTACGGCCGGTCGATGATCAGGCCGTCGCGGCGCCCGGAGCGCAGCGCTGTCCCGAGCGCGGCGAGGATGATGAACGTGACGATTATCGCTGTGAGCATTTCGATGTCCTCTGGTTGCGGGTGCGAGTCCCCACCCTCAGCTCAATTGAAGGGCCGCCCGCCACCGAGCAGTGTGATTTCGGTCACAGCTATCGTGCGGCCGGCGTGTCCGAGCGATTCCCGATAGCAGTGCTCGTGTCGGGGACCGGCACCAACCTGCAGGCCCTGCTCGATTCCGTCCACGGACGCGAGGTCGACGTGGTCGCGGTCGCCTCGAGCGCGCACGGCGCGCAGGCGCTCGAGCGGGCGCGTGCTCGCGACATTCCCGCCGAGGTGTTCGCGCGGGGCGCCTACGCGGACCGCGCGGCACGCGACGGGGCGCTCGCGGACTGGCTCCAGGAGCGAGGCGCGCGGATGATCGTCCTGGCCGGCTACATGGAGCTGCTGGGCGCCTCCTTCCTCGCCCGCTTCCCGGGCGCGGTCATCAACGTCCATCCCTCGCTGCTGCCGGCCTTCCCGGGTCTCGCCGCCGTCGAGCAGGCACTGGCCTACGGCGTGAAGGTCTTCGGCGTGACCGTCCACTTCGTCGACGAGGGCGTCGATTCCGGTCCGGTCATCCTGCAGGGAGCGCTCGAGCTCCCCGATGCGCGCACGCCCGAGGAGGTCCTGGCGGCGCTGCGGCCGCTCGAGCACTCGCTGCTGCCCCGTGCGGTCGTCCTGGTGGCCCGCGGCGAACTGGTACCCGACGAGCGCAACCCGCGGCGGATGATCGCCGGCCGCCCGTCCGAGGGATAGGCTCTGGCGATGACCGGGGACAGCGAGCAGATGACGCGCCGGGAGGGCTCCATCGAGCCCTCGCAGGCGGCCGAGACGGTCGTGCGCAGGGCGCTGCTGTCGGTGTCTGAGAAGGCCGGCATCGTCGACTTCGCCCGCGGCCTGAGCGAGCTGGGAATCGAGATCATCTCGACCGGCGGGACCGCCCGCGAGCTGGGCGAGGCGGGTCTCGAGGTACGCGCGATCGAGGACTTCACGGGCTTCCCCGAGATGATGGACGGGCGCGTCAAGACGCTGCACCCGCGCCTCTACGCGGGCCTGCTGGCGCGCCGCGACGAGGAGGAGCACCTGCGCGCGGCGGCGGAGCACGACATCGAGCAGGTCGACCTCGTTTGCGTGAACCTGTACCCCTTCGAGCAGACCGTCGCGCGTGGAGACGCCAGCGAGTCGGAGATCATCGAGAAGATCGACATCGGCGGTCCGACGATGATCCGGGCGGCGGCCAAGAACAGCGACTTCGCTGCCGTGGTTGTCGACCCGTCCGACTACGGCGCGGTGCTCGAGGAGCTCGGGTCTTCGGCGGGGCGCCTCTCGGCACAGACGCGCCGATCGCTCGCTGGCAAGGCGTTCGCCTGCACGGCGCGCTATGACGCGGCGATCTCGACGTGGTTCGCGGCGCGGACGCACGAGGGCTTCCCACCGAGCTGGACGGACGCCTTCGAGAAGGTGAGCGACCTGCGCTACGGCGAGAACCCGCACCAGAGCGCAGCGTTCTACGCGCGCGCCGGCGCTCCCACGCACCTGCTGGCCGGGGTCAGGCAGCTCCACGGCAAGGAGCTCTCGTTCAACAACCTGCTCGATCTGAGCTCGGCGCGGGAGCTGGTCGAGGACTTCGATCAGCCGGCGTGCGCGATCGTCAAGCACAACAACCCGTG
>DAIRTT010000208.1:0-2161 GCA_036803745.1 Solirubrobacteraceae bacterium
GACCGCAACCGCACCAGCCCGTTCGCGTTCACGGGCAACAAGTTCGAGTTCCGGGCGCTCGGCTCGAACAGCTCGCCTGCGTTCCCGAACACGGTCCTGAACACGATCGTCGCCGAAGCGGTCGACGACCTGGCGGACAAGCTCAAGGCGGCCATGAAAGGCTCGACGACACTCGAGAAAGCCGTCACGAGCGTCGTCAAAGGCGTCTGGTCGGAGAACAAGCAGATCGTCTTCGACGGCGACGGCTACTCCGAAGCATGGCACAAGGAAGCCGAGAAACGCGGCCTGGCCAACCTAAGAACGACGCCCGACGCGCTGCCGTGGCTCGTCGACAAACAGACCGTTGCAGCCTTCAAGAAGTACAAGGTCCTCTCCAAGCGCGAGCTCGAGGCCCGCTATGAGGTGTTCACCGAGCAGTACGTGATGAACATCAACATCGAGGCCGAGACGGCCGCCTCGATCGCGCGAACGATGGTCCTGCCGGCCGCCGTCCGCTATCTCAACGAGCTGCGGGCCAGCGGGCTGGAAGACCTCGTCGGTGAGGTCGAGCCCCTGATCAAAGAGCTGCACTTCGCGCTGCTCAAGCTCGAGGACGCGAACCTCGAGGAGAGTCACCCCGAGGGCTCGGCCCAGAAGGAGGCCGTCTACATGCGTGACACGGTCATCCTCGCGATGGACGATGTCCGCGACGTCGCCGATCGGCTCGAGAAGCTCGTGGCCGATGACCTGTGGCCGCTGCCGAAGTACTCGGAGATGCTCTTCATCAAGTAGCGCCCCGAGGGGCCGCCTCGAACCCTCGCCGATTGATGTTTAGCAATGAACGTGTACGGGTATTCGTTCGTATATGTCCTGCGCAAAAAGCGGGGGTCTCGGCACGACGAGAACCTGCCCGAGCGCACGGGTTCCGGAGACAAATTCATCGCGAGGGGGAGGACAGAATGCTCAGCAGCATTGTTGAACGGCATCTCGGAACGGTGGCGCGGATGCGCAGCCGCACCTTGCTCATCTGCACGGCGCTGGCTGCCTGCACGGCGCTGCTGGGCGCGTCCTCGGCTCAGGCCGGGATCCAACAGGAATTCTCGGTGTTCAACGACTGCCCGCTGGCTAACCCCGCCGTCACGATCTGCGTCTACTCGACGGTCACGAGCGGCGAATTCAAGATCGGCAGCAAGACGGTGCCGATCAACAAGACGGTCACGCTGCAGGGCGGCCTGACCGAAAGCTCCGAAGCGCTCGTCCCGGCGGCCGACGGCAACACGCTGTCGAAAACGCCGCTGGTGCTCCCCGGCGGCCTCGTCGGCCTGGAAGTCCTTCCGCCGCTCACCGAAGTGACGGCCACGGCTGAAATCGCCGGGCCGGTACTGATCAACGTGCCCAACTACGGCAAGCAGGCCGGAACGGCCGTGACGCTTCCGCTGAAGGTCAAACTCGACAACCCGCTGCTGCTCGAAAGCTGTTACGTCGGATCACCGGCCGAACCGCTCACGCCGCACCTCACGACGGGGACCACCAGCCCGCCCGCGGGCATCGAACCGCTGACCGGTACCTCCGGCAAGCTCGAATTCAAGGCGGCAGGGAAAATCAACGTCTTCAGCGGCAGCTCGCTGGTCGACAACACGTTCCCCGCTCCCGGGGCCAACGGCTGCGCGGGCCCGCTCGCGCTCCTTGTGGACCCGGCGGTCGACATCCAGGCCGGCCTCCCCTCCGCCGCGGGCACCAACCGGGCGGTCATGAACGGGACGCTCAAGCAGGCCGCGTCGATCGTCGTCCAGCGTCAGCGCGAAATCCCCGAGGTCGGCCGCTGCGTCAAAGTGACGGGCGAACGAGTCGGCAAAGAAATTCTGTACCCTGGCCACTACGTGGACCCGGGCTGCGTCCGCGAATTCCCGACGGCGCCGACCACGATCGGCAAGTACGAATGGACGCCTGGTGCAGTCGCCAAGCACTTCTCCGGCTCGGGCTCGACGGCCGCGCTGGAAACGGTCGGCAAAACCAAGATCGCGTGTGCGGGCTCATCCAACTCGGGTGAATTCACAGGCCTGAAAACGGCCACGCTGGGCATCACGCTCACAGGCTGCAAACGCGTCTCCAGCAAAGAAGCGTGCCAGAGCACCGGCGCGGCCCCCGGCGAAATCAAGGCCTCGGGTCTCGAAGGCGAACT
>DAIRTT010000208.1:2261-3582 GCA_036803745.1 Solirubrobacteraceae bacterium
TACGGCGAAAAACTCGAGATCAAAGCGTACGCCGAATAAGCCCAGGGAAGAGGAGCCACCGGCCGGGGATCCCGGCCGGTGGCTCATTTACGTAGGCCCGGCGCTCAGCGCCCGAGCGCCGAGGAGAGCCACAGCGACTCCTCCTCGCCACCGAGCCGCCACAGGCCGGCGCCCAGTCCGGCGGCATGGGCGATCCGGAGCACGCCGATAACGGCGCCTCGGCCGGAGACCGTGCGGTTGTTAGGCTCAATTGCAATGCGCGACTACCTGAATGCGATAAACACCCGCGTCGTCGTCTACGACGGCGGCATGGGAGCCACGCTCGAGCAGTTCGACCTCACGAGCGAGGACTACGGCGGCCTGCCCGGCAAGTGCCACGAGGCCCTCATCCTCAACCGGCCGGACGTGATCGAGGGCGTGCACACCTCGATGCTCGAGGCAGGCGCCGAAGTGCTCGAGACAGACACCTTCCAGGCCTCGCGCATCAAGCTCGAGGAGTGGGGTCTGGCCGACTACACCGTCGAGATCAACACCAAGGCCGCCGAAATCGCCCGTCGCGCGGCGGGCGAGGAGCGCTTTGTCGCGGGCTCGATCGGGCCGACCGGCTACCTGCCCGCCTCCGAGGAGCCCTCGCTCGGGCAGATCCGCTTCGGCGAGCTCGTCGAGGTCTTCACCGAGCAGGCCGCCGGGCTGATCGACGGCGGCGCCGACCTCCTGATCATCGAGACCGCCCAGGACATCCTCGAGGTCAAGGCCGCCGTCTTCGGCGCACGCGAGGCCTTCAAGAGCACCGGCCGCACGCTGCCCATCCACACGTCGGTCTCGCTGCTGCCCAACGGCGGCAAGATGCTGCTCGGCACGGACATCTCGGCAGTGCTCACCACGCTCGAGGCCCTCGGCGTCGACGTGATCGGTCTCAACTGCTCGACCGGCCCGGAGGACATGCGCGACGCGATCCGCTTCCTTGGCGAGTTCTGCCCCGTGCCCGTGGCCTGCATCCCCAATGCCGGCCTGCCGCTGCAGGGACCGGACGGCGAGACGATCTTCCCCGAGCGCCCGGAACCGCTTGCCGAAGCCCTGGAGGAGTTCGTCGAGCGCTACGGCGTCGGCATCGTCGGCGGCTGCTGCGGCACGACGCCGGAGCACATCGCGGCGATCGCCGAGCGCGTCGCCGGGCGCCCCGTCGCGGCCCGTCCCGAGCGCCGTCCCCCCCACCTCTCCTCGATGATCGCGGCCACCCCGCTGGTGCAGGAGCCACGTCCGAGCATGGTCGGCGAGCGGGTCAACTCGCAGGGCTCGCGCAAGGCCAAGGAGCTGCTGC
>DAIRTT010000209.1:0-3538 GCA_036803745.1 Solirubrobacteraceae bacterium
CGCGAGCACGCGCCGTGGGGCCTGCAGGACTACGGCTTCCAGGCGATCGTCGCGCCCAGCTTCGCCGACATCTTCTACTCCAACTGCACCAAGATCGGCCTGCTCCCGGTCGTCCTGTCGGCGGAGGACTGCCACGCGCTCGCTCACGCCGGCACGGGGGAGATCGACCTCGACGCGCAGGAGGTCCGCTTCGATGGGCGCCTCCTCTCATTCGAGATCGACCACGAGATCCGCCACCGTCTCCTCGGCGGCCTCGACGACATCGCCCTCACGCTCAACGACGACGATGCCATCACCACCTATGAGCGCGACCGCGAGCGACGCGGTCCCGTCACGACGGCGCTGTAGGGGCCTGCGCGCATGAGCCACCGCATCGTCACCCTGCCCGGCGACGGCATCGGACCCGAGATCATGGCCCCGACGCTCGAGCTGCTCGAAGCGCTCGGCGACTTCGAGTTCGACGAGCGGCCCTTCGGGGGCGCCTCGATCGACGCCCACGGCGTGGCCCTGACCGACGAGGTCCTGACAGCATGCCGCGGCGCCGACGCTGTCCTGCTGGCGGCCGTGGGCGGCCCAAAGTGGGACACGACCGACTCGTCCAAGCCCCGGCCCGAGCAGGGCCTGCTCGGGCTGCGCAAGGGCCTCGGCCTGTATGCCAACCTGCGGCCCGTCAAGCCGCTGCCGGCGCTCTATGAATCCTCGCCGCTGCGCCGCGAGCGCATCGAGGGCACCGACCTGCTCGTCGTGCGCGAGCTCACCGGTGGGATCTACTTCGGCGAGAAGACCCGTACCGAGACCTCGGCCTCGGATCTCTGCACGTACACGACCGAGGAGATCGAGCGGATCGCCCGCACCGCCTTCGAGGCCGCCCGGGCCAAGGTCACGAGCGTCGACAAGGCCAACGTGCTCGAGACCTCGCGCCTGTGGCGCCAGGTCGTCAGCGAGCTGCACTCCCGCGAGTACCCCCACATCCAGCTCGAGCACGTCCTCGTCGACAACGCCGCCATGCAGCTCGTCTCGGCGCCGCGCCACTTCGACACGATCGTCACCGAGAACATGTTCGGAGACATCCTCTCCGACGAGGCCGCCATGATCACCGGCTCGATCGGCATGCTCCCGAGCGCCTCGCTCGGCGCCGATGGACCGGGCATGTTCGAGCCCGTCCACGGCTCGGCCCCCGACATCGCCGGCAGCGGCAGCGCGAACCCGTTGGCGATGTTCCTCTCGGCGGCGATGATGCTCAGGCACGGCCTCGATTTGGCAACCGAGGCCGCCGCTGTAGAATCGGCCGTTGAGCGCGCACTCGCGGCGGGGCTGCGCACGCCAGACCTGGGCGGGCGGGACGGCACGGCGCAGGCGACCAACGCAGTGCTTCAAAACATCTAACAGGAGTGCAATCAACGTGGAGCCCACCGACTTCATCTGGATGAACGGAGACTTCGTCGCCTGGGAGGACGCGAAGGTCCACGTCCTGACGCACGGGTTGCACTACGGCACCGGTGTCTTCGACAGCATGCGCTGCTACGACTCCGAGCTCGGGCCGGCCGTGTTCCGCAACGCCGAGCACATCGACCGCCTGATCCGCTCGTCGGAGCTGTACTACATGCCCGTGCCCTACACGCACGAGCAGCTGCGCGCCGCGACGCTCGAGCTCGTCGCGCGCAACGGCCTGCGCTCGTGCTACATCCGCCCGATCGTAAACCGCGGCTATGGCCAGATGGGCCTCAACCCGCTCGACGCGCCCGTCGACGTGACGATCGCCTGCTGGGAGTGGGGCGCCTACCTCGGCGACCACGGCCTCAGCGACGGCGTACGCGCCAAGGTCTCCTCGTGGCGGCGCATCAGCCCCGACTCCCTCATCCCGCACGCCAAGGCCTCCGGGCAGTACCTCAACAGCGTGCTCGCCAAGGTCGAGTCGGTCAAGGCCGGCTACGAAGAGGCGATTCTGCTCGACGACCACGGCCACGTGTGCGAGGGGACCGGCGAGAACATCTACGTCGTCCGCGAGGGCGAGATCGTGACGCCCGGTCAGCACAACTCGATCCTCGACGGCATCACGCGGCGCTCGATCATCCAGATCGCGCGCGACCTCGGCTACACGGTCCTGGAGCGCAATGTGGCCCGCGCCGAGCTCTATCTCGCCGACGAGGTCTTCATGTCAGGGACCGCCGCCGAACTGGTGCCCGTCCGCGAGGTCGACGACCACGTCATCGGCACCGGCAAGCCGGGCGAGGTCACCCGAGTCCTGCAGGCCGCCTTCGACGACGCCATCCATGGACGCACCGAGGCCTACCGCGAGTGGCTCGACGTCGTCAGCCCCGTCGAGGTGGAGACGCCTGCCGGGGAGGCGCCGGCACCGAGCGCCCAAACGACCGCAGCCGGCTAGCCGCCCGTGCCCGACATACAGCTATACGACGCCAGCCTCCGTGACGGCATGGGCGGCGGCGGGATGAGCCTCACGGCCGAGGAGAAGCTGCGCGTCGTCCACGCTCTCGACGACCTCGGCGTCCACATGATCGAGGCAGGCTTTCCGGCGTCCAACCCCAAGGAGCAAGAGCTGTTCGGCCTGCTCGCAGGCGAGAGCCTGGCGGTCGCCCAGATCGTCGCCTTCGGCATGACCCGCCGCCGCGACACACACGCGGCCGCCGACGAGGGCCTGCGGGTGCTGGCAGAGTCCTTCGCCCCGATCTGCACGATCGTCGGCAAGGCCTCGGTCCTGCACGTCGAGAAGGTCGTTCGCGTCACGCGCGAGGAGAACCTCGCCATGATCTCCGAGTCAGTCGCGTTTCTCCTCGGCGCCGGCAAGCGCGTGCTACTCGACGCCGAGCACTTCTTCGACGGCTTCAACCTCGACCCCGGCTACGCCATCGACTGCCTCCGGGCGGCCGCCGAGGCCGGCGCCGAGCGGGTCGTCCTGTGCGACACCAACGGCGGCTCGCTGCCGCCGCAGATCCGCACCGCCCTCGCGGTCGTCTCAGAAGCGCTGCCAGGCTTCCCGCTCGGCATCCACACCCACGACGACTCCGGCTGCGCGGTCGCCAACACGCTCACGGCCGTCGAAGCCGGGGCCACCCACGTCCAGGGCACGGTCAACGGGATCGGCGAGCGGACCGGCAACGCCAACCTCGTCACGATCATCGCCGACCTGCAGCTCAAGATGGGCGTCGAGTTGCTGGCGCCCGAGCGCCTGGCGCGCCTGACCGAGACGGCCCACTTCGTCGACGAGCTGCTCAACCGCTCGCCCGACCCGGCCCAGCCCTACGTCGGAAAGCACGCCTTCGCCCACAAGGCCGGTCTGCACGCGGCCGGGATCCAGGCCGACCCTCAGACCTTCGAGCACGTCGACCCCGCGGTCGTCGGCAACGACCGTGACGTGCTCATCTCCGAGATCTCCGGGCGTGGCACGATCGAGGAGAAGGCCCGCCAGGCCGGAATCTCGGCCGACGAGGAGTTCTCCCAGCGGGTGCTCGGCCGCGTCAAGGAGCTCGAGCACGAGGGCTTCCAGTTCGAGGCCGCCGACGGCTCCTTCGAGCTGCTC
>DAIRTT010000210.1:0-3449 GCA_036803745.1 Solirubrobacteraceae bacterium
GACAAGCACTCCTCCATATGGGCGACGCCGCGATCGTCCCGACACCGAGCCGGCGGTGAACGAGGGCTGTCGCTCGATCCAGACGATCCACGCGGCCCCGTGGAGCTCCCCGACGATGCGCTGACCGGAGAAGATGCCGGCGGGCTGCTCATCTGGTGTGCCTCAGCGGCTCTCTGTATCGCTGCGACGCTACAACCGCAATTCCGGATTCGGCCCAGCACTGATTAGCGCCTTGGTCGAGTCGCAGGTATGGGTTCACAGTTCGATCAAGCTCCGGGAGCATCGACTCGCAGAATGTTCGGCAACTGGCCGGTTCGTGACGCCGCTCGGCCTTCGCCTCAGTCCGCCGGGCGCAGCGATCGTTCGGAGCCGGCGACCCCGCCTGCGTAGCCCGATCCTGAAGGCCCCTGCCACGCGCTTGTAAGCAGGTTCTCACGTCTGCGACAGGAGGCGTTTAGGAGCAGTTGATTGGCTGCACGTGACAAGGACCTGGATGCGCTACAGAGATCTCGAGGTTGGGATGGCGGTACTGCAGGACGGGGGGGAAGCACTTGCGGGCGAGGGAGCCCCGCTGGCGCGGGCTCGGGAGCGGCGGCTGAGGCCGCACGAGGCGCCCACGGTTGCGATCGCCGTGGCGCTGGCGCTGATAGTCGTCGGAAACGGTGCCGTGATCGTGGGGATGTGGCTGCACGACGGAGGCATCTCGGGCGTGCATGGCCGCCCGGAAGCACTTACCAGCCTGGGCAGGATCACGGGCCTGCTCGGCGTCTATCTCGCGCTGCTCCAGGTTCTGCTGCTCTCCCGGCTAGCTCCGTTGGAGCGGCTCTTCGGCTTCGACACGCTGACGGGTTGGCACAGGGTGAACGGCAAGCTGTGCGTGTCGCTGATCGTCGCGCATGTCCTGCTGATCACCGCGGGCTACTCGCTCGCCGGCAGGCTCACCTTCGGACATGAGTTCTCGCGGGTGCTGCGAGTCTATCCGGGGATGATCACGGCAACGATTGGCACGGCCATCATGGTGCTCGTCGTACTCACCTCGATCGTGATCGTCCGCCGGCGGATGAGGTACGAGAGCTGGTACTTCGTCCACTTCACCGTCTATGCGGGTATCGCGCTCGGCTACCTCCACCAGCTGCCTACCGGCAACGATTTCGTGGTGCACCCCGTGCAGGGGGGCTACTGGATATCGCTGTATGTCGCAACGCTTGCGATCTTGCTCGCTTACCGCGTTGTCGCGCCGATGCGGAGCGCATTCAGGCACAGACTGCGGGTGAAGCGCATCACGGTCGAGGCGCCGGGCGTGACGAGCATCGAGGTCACCGGGCGGGACCTTCACAGGCTGAAGGCACAGGCGGGCCAGTTCATGCTGTGGCGATTCATGACGAAGGGCCGCTGGTGGCAGTCACACCCGTTCTCCCTGTCCGCGATTCCCACCGATGATTCGCTGCGGCTCACGGTCAAGGCCGTCGGCGACTTCTCCGGGGCGATCGCCGAGCTCGAGCCGGGAACGCGCGTGTTCGCCGAGGGACCGTTCGGCGTCTTCACAGCGGAGGTGAGGCGCCGGCGTGAGGTCGTCTTGGTCGCGGGAGGCATCGGCATCACCCCATTGCGGACGCTTTTCGAGGAGCTGTCCGAGTCGGCCGACGTCACCCTTATTTACAGGGTCATCTCCAGGAGCGAAGTGGTCTTCGAAGAGGAGTTGAGGGAGCTGGAGCGGCGCACGGGCGCGACACTTCACCTCTTGGTCGGCGATCACACCACCCGCAAGGGCGCCGCTCTGCTCAGCGCTGCGAATCTCGTCAAGCTCGCCCCGAGGATCGCGGACAGCGACGTGTACGTCTGTGGGCCCGCCGGGATGATGGATGCGACGCTGGACACGCTCGACGACCTCGGGGTACCGGAGGAGCAGATTCACCACGAGCGCTTCGCGCTCGCGGCCTGAGGGGCATCTGTGACCGTGTCAGCATCCGGATCCCGCGCACCGCTCCTCAGTGGCGCTTTACCCGCTCCCGTCCCGCCGCGACACCAGCGGGTCGAGCATGTGATGGGGCTACCCGTGATCGTAGAGGTGTGCGACAGCGGTTTCGACGAGACGGTTTTCGATCAGGTGTTTGGGTGGCTGCGCTTCGTCGACAAGACGTTCAGTACCTACCGGGACGACAGCGAGATCAGCCAGCTCAACCGCGGCGAGTTGACGCTCGCGCAGGCGCACCCGAGCGTTCAGTCGGTGCTCGGGCGTTGCGAGTCGCTGCGCCTGAGCACGCACGGCTACTTCGACGTGAGCGCACCGATGGCGGGCCTGGGTGGCGGTGTCGACCCATCGGGGTTCGTGAAGGGCTACGCCGTGGAGGGCGCAGGGCGACTGCTCAGCAGAGCGGGGGCGGAGGATTGGTGCGTCAACGCGGGCGGGGACATCCGCTTGAACGGCGCCCCCGAGGGGTGCGACCGCTGGCGGGTTGGCATCCAGCACCCCGTCGAGCGGCTCGCTGTAGCCGCGGTGCTCGGCCTTCGGTCGGGGGCGGTTGCCACCTCGGGTACGTACGAGAGGGGTCAGCACATTGTCGATCCGCGCACCGGTCTCGCCCCGGAGGGGGTGCTGTCGGTAACGATCGTCGGTCCAGACCTAGCCGTCGCGGACGCCTACGCCACCGCTGCGTTCGCGATGGGCCGGGCCGGCGCGAGGTGGGCGGCGACGCTCCCAGACCACGGCGCGATCGTCATCTCCGACGACGGCACGATCTCCTATTCCGCGGGCGTGGAGGCCTATCTGCAGGAAGCAGGAGTGCCGCCGCGCCGCGGTGAGGGGCGGTTGCATGCTGTTCGCACCGGAAAGAGCGAATGACGATCGGAGGCACACGATGATCAGCGCCAGGAAACTACGGCTGATTCGCCGCATTGCAGGCACGGCAGCGGCCGGCGCGGTCGTCGCCGTGCTCGTGGTGATCTATCTGCGCAGCGAGGGCACCGGCGCCTTGGCCACCGTGCCGCGGGCGAGCACGAGCAGCGGCCCAGGCGGCGAACCGGGGCCGAGGCGCACGGGCAGCAGCGGCGGCCCGGCCAGTTCCGGGCCGGGCCCCTGTGCGCCGCCGCGCGTTTGCGGGTCGCAAACCGGCTCGTCGCATGGCTCATCGGCGAAGGTGACCTACACGGGCCCCGTGGTGGAAAACCCCTATGGGCCGGTGCAGGTCGCGGTCGCCGAGGAAGGCAGCAAGATCGTCGACGTCAAGACACTCAAGATGCCGACCGAACATGCGCTCTCGCAGGAAATAAGCGAACAGGTCGCGCCGATGCTTCGCGCCGAGGTGCTCCAGGCCCAGAGCGCCGAAATCAACGTCGTTTCAGGGGCCACGTACACAAGTGAAAGCTTCGCCTCCTCACTCCAAGGGGCCCTGCGGCAGGCCGGTTAGCGGTGTCGCGTCGGAGCTTCCTGGACCCGATCGGGCCGAAGG
>DAIRTT010000211.1:0-3350 GCA_036803745.1 Solirubrobacteraceae bacterium
AGCATCGCCATCACCGGCGTGATGCCACTGCCGCCGCTGATCAGCAGCACCCGCTCGGGGCGAATGTCCGGGAGCGTGAACTCACCCTGAGCCTGCGTGAGATCCACGACCATCCCCGGCCGCGCATGGTCGCGCAGATGCCTCGACAGACGGCCCTCCGGGTGGGTCGAGACGGTCAGCTCGAGAGTGTGGGCGGATGCCTGCTCGGGGCCGGCCGGCGAATAGGGACGGGTGAGGCGCACGCCATCGACCTGCACGGAGACCCCCACGAACTGGCCGGCGCGCAGGCCACGCCAATTCGCGTTGGGACGGAGCGTGAGCGTCACGCTCTTCTGTGTCTGGTGATGAACACGGGTCACCTCGGCCCGCACCCCATCGGTCAGCAACAGCGGGCGCACCAGCTCGGTGTACCGGTCAACCCCATGCGGGTAGGCGAGCGCCGCGAGCAACCGCGAGCGCAGCAGCCCACGCACTATTCGACCGGTGCCCCGGTGCCGGGTGCTGGCAGCGTCGATGGTGGACATTCGCGGTGCTCCCTCAAGTTGGTCGCCGACTCTTGACGCAGATAACCCTCCCATCGATTGATGTTACACGGTTTGATGTCACGCTCTTTCAGGTGCCACCGTGCGACGGTATGGTGGGCCGATGACGAGCAACAACACCCTGACGATCGAACAGCTGGCGGCCGACAGCGGGATGACCGTGCGGAACATCAGGGCGCACCGCGCCCGCGGCCTGCTGCCCGCCCCCGAGGTGCGCGAGCGCATCGGCTACTACGGACCCGAGCACCTGGCACGCCTGCGGTTGATCGCACGGATGCAGGGCGACGGCTTCAACCTACGCGCGATCGAGCGGCTGCTCGACGCCGGCAACGCCCGCCCCGAGCAGCTTCTGAGCCTGACCGATGCGATCAACACGCCCTACGAGAGCGAGCAGGCGACGGTCTTCACCGCCGGCGAGCTCCAGAGGCGCTTTGGTGAGCACGCCGACGCGAAGACCCTCGTCCGGGCTGTCCAGCTCGGCCTGCTGATCGCGCTTGGCGACGGGCGCTACGAGGCCCCGGTGCCTGCGCTCATCGATGCCGCAGAGGAGGTCGTCATGCGAGGCGTCTCGCTCAGACACGCACTCACCGCGATCGCGAAGGTTCGCGATCAGTGCCGCACCGTCGCCCGGGAGTTCGTGAGGCTCTTCCTGGAGGACGTCTGGAAGCCATTTGCCCAAGACGGATATCCAGAGGATCGCTGGGCTGAGGTGACCGAGTCGATCGACCGGCTCAGGCCGGTCTCCTCAACGGCACTGCTCGCGGCGTACCAGCTCACGATGTCCCGCGAGGTCGAGGCCGCATTCGGACGCGAGCTCGAGCGACTCAGCAAGAAGCCCCGGCGCAAGAAGTAATCGACGCCACAGGGACGCGTAGATGAGCCGGGACAGGCTCGAATAGTCCTGCAAATCGGCGGGCTGGTCAGGCGCGCGGCGGTCGAGTTCTACGAGGTAGCCGGCGAGATAGCGCTCTAGCATCGCGGCGCCGCGCGCGCGCCGCCATCCAAGCGCGTCGGCTGAGGGTAGGTTCACGCCTGCTTCCGCAGCGCAATGCGGAAGTGTCGCGTGTCGGTGCGCTCAGTGCTCCTGTTCGTCCGCAGCGAGCGTGAGCGGGGCCCTCGCTTGGACGCTCGCTCGACCGCGAAACCGGTACTGCGGGGCTGTCGCGCCGGCGGTCGGCGTGTCGATGAGCACCGCGCTACCGGCGACCCCCCCCCGATCACCGCAACAGCCGCGCGCGCCTCGGCACTTCACGAAGCGCCGAGGCGACGCTAGCGGAGTCGTCAGTATGCGCACGCAGGCACGCTGGCGGGTTAGTCTCATGGTGTGTTCGAGCGATTCACAGAACGGGCCCGGCAGGTGGTCGTTCTCGCGCAGGAGGAGGCGCGCACGCTCAAGCACAACCTCATCGGCACCGAGCACATCCTGCTCGGGTTGCTGCGCGAGGAGGAGGGGCTCGCCGCGCGTGTGCTGGAGAGCCTTGGCATCACCGTCGAGCGGGTGCGTATCGAGGTCATGCAGGTGGGGGCCGCCCCCGGCGAGGACGTCGCCTCCGGGCAGATCCCGTTCACGCCGCGTGCCAAGAACGTGCTGGAACTCGCGCTCCGCGAGGCGCTGAGCCTTGGCCACAACTACATCGGCACCGAGCACATCCTGCTCGGGCTGGTGCGCGAGAACGAGGGCGTCGCGGCGCGCATCCTGCTCGACTTCGACGCCGACTCGGAAAAGATCCGCAACGCGGTCCGCAGCATGATGCCCAGCCCCGGCACAGCCATGCGGGTCATGCACGACTTGGACAGGAGCTGGCTCGACTTCGCGCCGGCGGAGGCGTTCGATCTCGCCATGCACCTCGCCCCGCTGTCGAGCGAGATCAAGTTCGAGGTGCGCCTACACACAGACGAGGAGCCGACGTTTCGCGTCTCCTGCCTGTTGTTGGGAAACGATGACGTCCTGCGTGAGCTGGTGGCGCTTGAAGCCGTTGGCATCCGAGCAGTTCTCGACGGTGGTCACGCCGTCAGGCTGGGGCATCTGCACTGGCCCGTCGAGCCGGATACCACCGAAACGAGTGGCCAGTAAGCCGTCGCGTCGATCAGTGGGATGGACATGTGGGCCTGTGCGCGGGATACTCGCATCGTGTCTGCGCTCGGTCGTTCACGCCAGCGTCTTGCGGGGGTCTTGAACTCGGCATTCGCCGAGGGTCTGCTGAGCGAGCAGACACATTCGTACCGGCTCGGACTGCTGTTTGCTCCTCGTCTGATCGACCCGCAGCGACTGGTCGGTGATCTCACGCTCCGCCGCGGCCGCTCGCGGCCAGGGGTCGTGGCACGGCGTGCTTGGGATGCCCTCGCTGCGAGTGTGCGCACCGCCGCCGGTTTCGGCGGATCCCCGGTGATGCCGCTGTTGCTTGTCCTGGACCAGGCCGAGAGCGTGTGGGGTGCATATATTCGATCGGGCGTGGTTTTACGCGGCGATCGCGTACTCGTGGATGAGGCCGCCGAGCCGGTCGCGTCTGCGGATCGCAGTCGCTGACGGGCTTGCCGTTGTTGGCGGCGGGTGCCGAGGTTCGGGGGGTGCGAGGCCGAGCGCGCGGTGTGGCCTGTGGGCGTTGTAGTGCTCGACGAACTCGCGTAGAACGTGCTGTAGGTGCCTGCGGTTGGTGATCAGCAGCCAGTCGAGGCACTCTCGTCGGACGGTGCCGACGAATCGCTCAGCGACCGCGTTGGCCTTCGGTGCTCTGGCCGGTGTACGGATCACCCGGATGCCCTCGGTGTTGAACACCGTGTCGAAGGCGCGCGTGAACTTGCCGTCGT
>DAIRTT010000212.1:0-3218 GCA_036803745.1 Solirubrobacteraceae bacterium
AGACAGTCCCAAAGCGCCCGCACGGACGCACGATCGGGTTTTCGCACCCCACAGGGACTCGGTGCTGGTAGTTGACCACGCGGAGAGGCTGGGCGGACTCCTTCGCGCGACAAGCGTCCTGACCGGACCTCGCTGCAACCCATGCTGAGCGGGGCGGACGCGCGTACCGCCGCCAACTATCGCGACGCCTGGGGCCTGCGATTGAGCTCGCGGCCTTGGTAGCGCCGGCGGTGTCGAATTGCGGTGCGAAGGCGACTCGCGATGCTCAAGCCGAACGGGCTTTGCGCCGAAGCATTCGCATGGATTCCGACGCGGCCGGTGATGGCGTGCATGAGGAAGCAGATCGGCACATCTGCTGCTCGATGACCAACGTGGTGATGGCTCTCGTGCGGGACGCCGGCGGCGACGCGGCCGTGAGAGAGCTGATGCGGAGGGCTGGGAGCGAGCGTGAGGCGGGCTACCTGGAAGATGTGAGCAACTGGGTATCGCTCGACGAGGCGTGCGCGCTACTCGACGCCGGGGTGGCGGTGACCGGTGAGCCGTTGTTCGCCCGACGGGTGGGCGAGGCGACGCTGCGCCGGCACGCGGGCACCCAGGTCGCGACGCTGCTTCGCTCGCTCAGCTCCGTCGACGCCGTGCTGACGGCGGTCACTCAGACCGCTTCCAAGCTGAGCACCGTCACAGAGAGGGACGCCGTCGAGGTTGAGCCGGGTCGTGGCGTGGTCAGGGCGGCCGCGCGAGACGGCTTCAGCCGCCGGCTCCGACATTGCGAATGGACGAGCGGGCTCCTCGCCGGACTGCCGATCCTGTTCGGACTTCCGCTCGCCCGAGTGCACGAGCGCGAATGCCAAGCCCGGGGGGATGCTCAGTGCCTGTACTCCGTCACTTGGGACGCGGAGTTGGCCGCCGCAGCGGCCAACCCTCAGCAGCGTGTGACCGCCCTGGAGGCGCAGCTCCTAGCCGTCTCGGAGCGGCTCGAGGGCGTGTACGCCGTGGCCGGAGACCTGGTCTCGAGCGAGAACGTCGAGACGGTGCTGCGACGAATCGTCAAGCGCGCAGCGGACGCCGTGCGCGCCCCGAGCCATATCCTCGCGGTCCGTCCCGACCCGGAGGCCGAGTTGCAGGTGTACGGTCACGGGATCACCGAACGGGAGGCGCGAATCCTCGCGCACGCGGCGGCGGCCCAGACTGCCTCGCTCGGCGATTCGACGCTCGTCGTCGACGTCGCCTCGAGCAGACGCAGCTACGGGCAACTCATTGCGCGATACCCGAGCGGGATCGACTTCTTCCCGCAGGAACGAGAGATGCTCGGCCTGTATGCCAAACACGCAGCCGCGGTGCTCGACATGGCGCTGGCACTGCAGGAGTCCGCGCAGCGCCACAAACAGGTCGATTCCCTTCTTGCCCTTTCCCATGCTCTGGCCAAGGCAGGGACAAGCGACGAGGTGGTCGAGCGTCTCGCCGCTGCGGTCCCGGCAGTCGTGGACTGCGACAGGATCTCCGTATGGCTTTGGAATGAGCTCGAGCAAACGCTGCGATCCCAAGCGTCATGGAGACGGACACCGGAGGCCGCCACCGATTTGGGGGACGTTCGTATCGCACCCGAGGACAGCCCGGGCCTGCGGAACATGCTCTCTGAGCGCCAGCCGCTGTTCTTCGACGGCTCAACAGACGATCTGTTCGTGCGCCAGCTGATGAGTAAGCTCGGCGTGGTCACGCTGACCGTGGTGCCGATCATCGCCCGTGGCGCCTTCCTCGGAATCCTCACGGTGGCCGTCTGCGACCGGCCAGAGCGCCTGCTTCCCAGCAACGATCTGCTCGAGCGCCTGACGGGGGTCGCGGCCCTAGCCGCACCCGCGATCCAGACAGGCCACCTCGTAGACCAGCTTCGCCACAAGGCAAGTCACGACGGACTCACCGGCCTGCTCAACCGCGTTGGCTTCCGCCAGCGGATGGACAGGGCGCTGGCCACCGCCGACATCGGGCATCGCGTGGGTCTGCTGTTCGTAGACCTCAACGACTTCAAGCGGGTGAACGACCTGTATGGACATGACGCGGGTGATCAGCTGATCCGCCAGGCAGGTGCACGTCTTGGTGAGGTCTGTCGCGAAGAGGACCAGGTTGCGCGGCTCGGCGGAGACGAGTTCGCAATCATCCTGTCCGACGCCAATGTTGATGAGCAGGTGCGCGCCGCTCAGCGGCGTGTCCGGTCGGCCTTTTCAGAGGCATTCGTGGTCGACGGACTTGCGGTATCGATCGGAGCGAGCGTCGGAGGAGGGGTCTGGCCCGATGACGGCAGCACCGTCAAGGAGCTGATCAGGCGCGCGGACGCCGCCATGTACGCGGACAAGGCCGACAATCGCCGCGAGCTCACAGCAGCCCGACTGCCGGACGCTCACGTGACGGCACCACCATCGGGGTAGCCCCGACCTCGACTCCGCCCACGCAAACCCCGCCGGGGCACATCACCTGGCGGGCCTGCGTCACACTCTGGGCGGTGGGGTCGGTGGCGCCGTCACCGCTGCGGACGTCGCGGCGATGCCGGCCGCGTCGAGTACCGCGGCGGCGTGCTCCAACGCGAGCTGCCCGGCCGCCTCGAGCACGGCCGGGCGGCGCTCCAACTGTCCGACCTCGGGTCCGCCGCGCGCCAGGCGCAGTCCGTAGACGAAAGGCGCGCCCGGGCCGGGCTCGCTGGTGGCGGCCGCGATCTCACCCACGACGGCCTCATAGTCGGACGCGCGGCGGTGGTGCAACTCGACGAGCGCCGGGTTGAGCCTGCGCAGCCGGCGCTCGATGATCCGGTTGGCAAGTCGTGGCGGTGGCGTGCGCGAGACTCCGAGCGGCCGCGTCATCAGCACGAGCACATGTGTCGCGCCGAGGCTCACGGCCACCCGATGCGGGATCGGTTCGGCGAGCCCGCCGTCGAGCCACCGCCGCCCGCGGAACTCGACCGGCCCGCCGCCGATCCAGGGCATGCGGCTCGACGCCAGCAACGCGCACCGTAGATCCTCCTCGGTGCGCAGGTCGGTGAGGTCGTTAGCGACCGCGGTGTCGACGTCGACCGCGATGCAGTGCAGGGGGATGCGGCTCGCCACGGTCCTCGAATGGCGCGCGGCGTCGAGCCGCTCGTCGGCGTGGTCGAGCGTGAAGGCAACGTCGATCGCGGCGCGCCCGATCAGCAGCCGGTACGGGTTGATGAAACGGCGCGTGGCAAACGC
>DAIRTT010000213.1:0-3181 GCA_036803745.1 Solirubrobacteraceae bacterium
CCGCCGGGGCCACCACGAGGTGATGATGCGCGGAACGTTCGGCAACATCCGGCTGCGGAACCGCCTCGTCGACGAGAAGGAGGGGCCGTACACCCGGCACGTCCCGACCGGATCCGAGATGTTCATCTACGACGCCGCGATGCGCTACCAGGCCGAGGGCGTGCCGAGCATCGTCCTCGCGGGCCGCGAGTACGGGTCCGGCTCCTCGCGCGACTGGGCCGCCAAGGGCACCAAGCTGCTCGGCGTGCGAGCGGTCATCGCTGAGAGCTATGAGCGCATCCACCGTTCGAACCTCGTCGGCATGGGAGTCCTGCCACTCCAGTTCCCGGACGGCGAGAGCGCACGGTCGCTCGGCCTGACGGGCGAGGAGGTCTTCTCGGTGAGCGGCCTCGCCGATGCCATGGTCGGCGGCGGAGGGCCGCCGCGGGAGGTCCGCGTGAGCGCCGAGCGCCCCGGCGGCGAAGCGGTTGAGTTCGAAGCCCGCGTGCGCATCGACACGCCGCGTGAGGCCGAGTACTTCCGCCACGGCGGCATTCTCCAGTACGTCCTGCGGGCTCTTCTGGCGGCCCGATGACCCAGCCGAGGCGCGCCCAGCGAAGCAAGCTCAAACCGGGCAAGGGGTACACGCCGCTGCTCGCCGGCCTGCTTGCCGCGCGCGGGCCCTCGGGCTATGAGACGGCGCCCGCAGCGGTGTGGCGCGAGGCAGCGGAGTCCTTCGCCGAGGTCAGCACCGACCTCCTCGGCACGCCCCTGGCGCTCGTCGCGCCATCGCATGGCGCCGGCAGCGACTCGCGGCGGCTGCTCGTGATGGGCCACATCGACGAGATCGGCCTGATCGTGACTCACATCGACGACGACGGCTACCTGTGGTTCCGCGAGGTCGGCGGCTGGGACGCCCAGATCCTAGTCGGCCAGCGCGTCGTGCTCGACACCGCCGACGGCCCGATCCCGGGCGTGGTCGGCAAGAAGCCGATCCACCTGCTGCGCGACGAGGAGCGCAAGAAGGTCGCGACGATCCCAGACCTGCACATCGACATCGGCGCCCGCGACGGCAAACAGGCCCAGAAAATGGTCCGCATCGGCGACGTCGCCGTGATCGACGCCGATCCCGTCGAGCTGCCCAACGGGCGGCTGGCCTCGCGCGCTCTCGACAACCGCCTCGGCTCGTTCGTGGCGCTGGAAGTGGCCCGTATGGTCGCCGAGGCCGGCGGCGCCCAGTGGGAGCTCGCGGCGGTCGCGGCCGCCCAGGAGGAGACGACGTTCGGGGGCTCGCGGACGAGCGCCTTCTCGCTCGCGCCCGACGCGGCGATCGTGCTCGACGTGACCCACGCGACCGACGCCCCCGGGATCGACGTCAAGGGCGCCGGCAAGCACGAGCTCGGCTCCGGCCCGGTCATCAGCCGCGGCTCGACGCTCAACAACGGCGTCTTCGAGCTGCTCCACGCCGCCGCCGAGGCCGAGAAGATCCCCTTCACCGTCGAGGCCTCGGGCCGCGCCACGGGGACCGACGCAGATGCCGTGCACCTGAGCCGCGGCGGCGTGCCGACGGGCCTCGTGTCGATCCCGATCCGCTACATGCACTCGCCCGTCGAGCTGGTTCAGCTCGAGGACGTCCACGACTGCGCGCGGCTGATCGCCGCCGCGGCCCTGCGACTGGACGGCGACAGCTCCTTCGCCCGCTAGGTGACGCTCAGCTCCGACATCTCAGGGATCTCATACGCCTTGCCGGGGCATCCGCCGATGACGAGCATCTGCATCCCCTCGGGACCCGAGTGGACCTTGCGGGTCACCCCGGTGCCGACGCGCACAAACGTGTCGGGGTTCAGCTCGACACGCTCGCCCTCGATGTCGATCCAGCCGGAGCCGTTGAGCGCGACGTAGACCTCCTCCTGGCCGTCTTTCTCGTGGTCGTGCTCGGGGTAGTCGCCGTAGTCGGCGGGCATCCGGATGATCTGCATGCCGAACGACGTCACCCCCAGCTCGGCGCGTGCCTTTACGAACCCACCGCCGAAGGCGGCCTCCATGTCATTGATCTTCTTCGCCGTGTAGTTAGCCATGTGACGGACGTTACTCGCTGGGAACCGGCAGGAGCAGCGCGAGCTGGCGCGACTGCGCGAGCAGCGTCCCGTCGGGCGCCCAGATCGTGGAGTCCTCGTCAAAGAAGCCTTCGTGGATGACGCCCGCGCGGACACGGATCAGGCACAGCTCATGCTCCTCGGCCTGCCGGGGCCGCGGCAGCGCGGTACGGAAGTGGACCGTCAGGTCGACCGTCGGCGCCGGGTTGGGGTGCTTCGAGCGCATGAACGGCGCGGGGATCAGCGCGTCGCTGAAGAAGGCCAGCGCGAGGGCGTCGATCGGCCTGGGCTCGGTGAAGCCGAGCCAGCCGCCGACCTCCATCGGCTGCTCGGGGCTGGCGAACGGGACGCCCCCGATACGGGTCTGAAGGACGATGTGGCGCGTGAACGGCGGCGCGCCGTGCTCGAGCAGCGAGCCCCCGATACGCGTGGCGTCGGGCGGGGCGACGGTTGGCATCACCAGGTCGGCCGTCTCGAGCCCGCTCCACGGCGTCGAGAAGGCGCTCAGCACGAGCGCAACGAGCCTTCCGTCCTGCTTCATGCGCGCCGAGAGCGTGCTCAGCGAGCGCCCCGCCCGCTCGATCCGCGTCTCGATCGTGACCGGACCCGGCTCGGGCGCGCGGGCGTAGTGGATCGTGAGCGACCGCGCCGAACGGGCCGGATCGGCGACCGTCTCGGTGAGCGCCCGTAGGAGCATCGCCGCGAGGTAGCCGCCGTGGGGGCCGCGCCCGGCGCGCCAGCCGTCGGCGACCTCGGCCGCGAACAGGCACCTCGGACCCTCCTCGCGCTCCAGTCGGACGGCCGTGTCGCGATCGAACACACCCGCGCCTACAGGCGCGGGTGCATGGCGCTCATCCACGCACGAGCCGCTTGTAGGTGATCCGGTGGGGCCGGTCGGCGGCGGCGTGGGTGGCTGCGGAGGCTCAGGACTCTCCGCAGGGTTTTTCTCGCGCGTCTGTCCGCGCTCTTCCTGAAGCGCCTTGGCTTGCTCGACGCTCGGGATCGAATCCCGGTCAACGTCGGCCATGAAGGCGCGCAGATCCTTGGCGGCAACGCCTTTGATCTGCCGCGCCAGGCTGTAGATTTGCCTGTCAGCGTCCACGATG
>DAIRTT010000214.1:0-3130 GCA_036803745.1 Solirubrobacteraceae bacterium
CTTAAAATCTGCCGCCCGCAAGGGCCTGCGGGTTCGAATCCCGTCCCGGGCACCTTGCTGCGCGCCGCTGCACGGGCGTGCGGTGAACGGGTAGAGTCGCGCCGATGGCCACCGAGAGCGCAGAGAGCGCGCAGGAGACGAACACGTTCCACGGCGGGCGCCTGATCGCCCGCAGGCTGAAGGCCCACGGCGTGAGCAAGCTGTTCACGCTCTCGGGCGGGCACCTGTTCTCGATCTACGACGGCTGCCGCGAGGAGGGCATCGACATCGTCGACGTCCGCCACGAGTCGACGGCGGCCTTCGCGGCCGAGGGCTGGGCCAAGGTCACGCGTGAGCCGGGCGTGTGCGCGCTGACGGCCGGGCCGGGGGTGACGAACGGAATGAGCGCGATGGCCTCAGCCCAGGCCAACCACTCCCCGATGGTCGTCCTGGGAGGCCGCGCACCCGCGCTGCGCTGGGGCCAGGGCTCGCTGCAGGAGATCGACCACGTGCCGTTCGTGCGGCCGCTGACCAAGCTCGCGGCCACGCCCGAGAGCACCGCCGAGATCCCAGGGCTCGTCGACGACGCCTTCGCCGCTGCGTGCTCGCCCCACGGCGGCCCCGCGTTCGTGGACTTCCCGATGGACTACGTGTTCATGGAGGCCGCAGACTCCGCGGAGGCGCCCCGCGCCCCGGCCGAGGCCAATGCCTCGGAGCAGGCGATCGAGCGCGCGGGCGAGCTGCTGGCGTCGGCTGAGCGGCCGGTGATCATGGCCGGGACAGACCTCTACTGGGGCCGCGGCGAGCAGGCGCTGCTCGAGCTTGCCGAGACCTTGCGGATCCCGGTGTTCCTCAACGGCCTGGCGCGCGGGTGCGTGGCGGCCGACCACCAGCTGTTCTTCTCGCGAGCGCGCTCGCAGGCGCTCAAGGGCGCCGACGTGGCGCTCGTGATCGGCGTGCCGATGGACTTCCGCCTGGCGTTTGGCGCCTCCTTCGGCGAGGACACCGAGATCGTGGTGATCGATAGTGCCGAACCCGAGCGTCGCCACCCGCGGGCGGTCGCGGTGGAGTGCTACGGCGCGGTCGGCTCGACGCTGTCGGGCATCGCGCGAGCGGCCGGAGCCAAGGCGCTTGCGAGCGAGCGCTGGATCGGCGAGCTGCGCTCGAGCGAGACAGAGAAACGGGAGGGCGAGGCGGCCGAGCTCGCCGACGAGCGCTCGCCGCTTCATCCGATGCGCCTCTACGCCGAGCTTGCCAAGGTTCTCGACCGCGACGCGATCGTGATCGGCGACGGCGGCGACTTCGTCTCCTACGCGGGACGTGTCGTCGACAGCTACCAGGCCGGCTGCTGGCTCGACCCGGGTCCGTTTGGCTGCCTCGGCTCGGGCCCCGGCTACGCGCTCGCGGCCAAGCTGGCTCGGCCCGAGAGCCAGGTCGTGCTGCTGCTCGGCGACGGCGCGTTCGGCTTCTCGGGGATGGAGTTCGACACGCTCGCCCGCCACGGCGTGAATGTCGTCGGCGTGATGGGCAACAACGGCATCTGGGCGCTCGAGAAGCACCCCATGGAGTTCCTGTACGGATACTCGGTCGCTGCCGACCTGCGGCCCGAGACCCGCTACGACCAGGTCGTCGAGGCACTCGGCGGACACGGCGAGCTCGTCCGCACCCCGGCCGAGTTCGCTCCGGCGGTCGAGCGCGCCTTCAGCGCCGGTCGCCCGGCGCTCGTCAACGTGCTCACCGACCCGACAGTTGTCTACCCGCGCCGCTCGAACCTCGCCTGAGCGCCGGTCAGCCGACCCCGGCAAGGCGCAGCGCGCCACCGTAGAGGATGTCGTGCTCGGAGACCTCGGTGTGCTCGAGCCCGAAGACCCTGAGCGCCTCCTCGAGCAGGATCATGCCCGCGACGATCGTGGGCGCGCGATCTGGATGCAGGCCGACGACATCACGCCGCTGGGCTTCGTCCATGTCGGCCAGCCGCGCCAGCAGCAGTTCGACCGTCGCCAGCTCGAGGCGGTGGCCGTGGACACGCGAGGGGTCGTAGGGGTCGAGCTCCTGCTCGATCGACGCGGCCGACGTGGCCGTCCCGGCAACGGCGATCGCGCGTGTGACGGGCGCGCGCTCATCGGCCGGTAGGCCCCTGAGGAACACGGCGCGCACGTCGTTGGCGAGCTCCTGCAGCTCGGTGGGGGCGGGCGGGTCGGAGTGGATGTGGCGCTCGCTCATGCGCACGACGCCCGCGTGGAGGGAGACGTGGAATCCGGCCGTGCGACCGACGCCGATCACGAACTCGGTCGAGCCGCCGCCGATGTCGATCACGACCGTCGGCTCGATCGCGGGCGCACGCCCGGACATCGCTCCCAGGAACGTCAGCTGTGCCTCCTCCTCACCCTTCAGGACACGTGCGTCCAGGCCGTATTCCTCGCGCACCCGTGTGGCGAATGCCTCGCCGTTGGAGGCGTCCCGGACGGCCGACGTCAGAACGGCCATGTTCGCAGTGCAGTCGTGCGCATCGATCTCGGCGCGGTAGTCGGCCAGTGTGGCGAACACCCTGTCGGCGGCCTCGTCGCTCAGCCTGCCGTCGCGGTCCACGCCGTCGCCCAGACGTGTCACGCGCGAGCGGCGGACGAGCTCCTCGACGCTGTCACCCGACTGCTCGACCTCGGCGATCAGCAGCCTGGTCGAGTTGGTCCCTATGTCTATGACCGCCACGCGCACGGTCGGGACTCTAGACGGCCGCGGCGCGACCCCTCACCGGTGCCAGGCCTCGTCGCCGCCGCGCCGTGGCCGGCGTTCTTTGCTAAAACCTGTGTAGCGACGCGGGGTGGAGCAGTCTGGTAGCTCGTCGGGCTCATAACCCGAAGGTCGCGGGTTCGAATCCCGCCCCCGCTATGTCAGAAAAGGCCCGCAAATGTGGGCCTTTTCGCTGTTCACGGGGCTTGAGCGTTCGGCTTGAATCGCCGCGGGGTAGCAGGTTTGGGTAGCACTTAGCCCGCCTCGGAGCCTGTTTTTGCGGTTTCGCCGGGGAACACGATCATGCCTGGCTTCGCCATGGCGAAGCGGAAGTCCGCCGAGCGGATCACGAGACGCGTGCTCCTTGTCCGTTGCGCTAGCGGGAGGCGCCGGTGTGGACGCGCTCGCTTATCGCCGCGAG
>DAIRTT010000215.1:0-3028 GCA_036803745.1 Solirubrobacteraceae bacterium
ACTCCCGGCGCTCACCAAGGTCTCGGTCTTTCTGTCGGAAGTCGTCACCGGCTACTGGTGGCTGATGTTCCTGACCGTCGGGGCCGTGATCTTCACGTTCGTCAAGTGGAAGAAAACGACGTGGGGACGCAAGCAGTGGGATCACTTTCGCCTGCACGTGCCGATGAAGATCGGCTCGATCGTCCAGCAGGTAGCGGTCGCGCGCTGGTCGCGCACCCTCGCCTCGCTCACGAGTGCCGGCGTGCCCCTGCTGCAGGCGCTCGAGATCACCGGTCGCACCGGCGGCAACGTCGCCGTCGAAGAGGCCATGGACGGAGTCATCGCCTCCGTCAAGCGCGGTGGCACGATCGCCGCCCCGCTCGCGCAGGCCCCGATCTTCCCCACGATGGTGACCCACATGGTCGGCGTCGGCGAGGAAACAGGCGCCCTGGACGCGATGCTCGACCGCGTGGCCGAGTTCTACGAGGAACAGGTCGAAGCCTCTGTCAAGGCCCTGACGTCGATCCTCGAGCCGATCATGATCATCGTCATCGGCGCCATCGTCGGCTTCATCGTCATCTCGATGTACCTCCCGCTGTTCGAAGTCTACAAGCACATCGAATAGCGCAAACCCGCTCTCCAGAACCTTAAACGGGCCGCTCCTCGATCGCGATCCGCCTGCCCGACCCGGCGCTCGAGACCGACAGCGACACGCCGCCGTCGAGCAGCCGAAGCAGCTCCTCGCCGGCCAGCTCCCGGCGCCAGCCACGCAGTGTGCGCACGTCGGCCTCCTCGGCACCCGAGCGCACGGCAGCAACGATCGCCTGCAGATCGGCGCGGGCGGCGAGCAGCTCGTAGGCCAGACCGGCCTCGCGCGCCCGGGTCCGCAGTAGCGCCTCGCCGAGAGCGACAAGGGGCGCGTCGTCGGGCCTCGGAGTGGGCGGCCGGGAACCCTTGAGGATCTCCTCGGGGGGACGGTGCCGGCCGCTCTCGATCGCGCCGAGGAGCTCCTGCGCACGTCGGGAGTTGCCGCTCGAGCCGACGCCGCGGATCTTCTCGAGCTCGCCCTGAGAGGAGGGGTGGCGCCTGGCGATCTCCACGAGCGTCGCGTCCCCGAGAACCCCCTGGACGGGACGGTTCTGTCGCTCGGCGGTCTGCTCACGCCACTCGATGAGCTCGCGAGCTATGGGTCGCGCGGCCGCGCCCAGACCTGCCACCCGCGGCAGGCGCTGGAAGATCTTCTCGGGCACCCGCTCGTCGCTCGAGAGCGTGAGCGCCTCGCACTCCTCGCGCGCCCATTCGAGCCGCCCGAGGTCAGTCAGGCGGCGCTCGAGCTCGGAGGCCATCTCGAGCAGGTGCACGACATCCTCGCGGGCGTAGGCCATCTGCTCGCTGGACAGCGGCCGGGCGTCCCAGCGGGTGAAGCTCGCCGTCTTGGCGACCCGCAGGCCGAGGATCTCGGTCAGCAGCGAGTCGTAGGAGGACTGGGCGCCGAGGCCCGCGAAGCCGGCCGCGATCTGGGTGTCGAAGACGTTCGTCACCTCGGTCTGCAGGTAGCGGCGGATCAGAGCGATGTCCTGGCGCCCGGCGTGGACGACGATCTGTATCTCGGGGTCGGCCAGGACCTCGGCCAGCGGCCCGCCGTCGAGGTCATCCTCGAGCGGGTCGATCACCGCGATGTGCTCGGAGGACTGCATGCCCTCGGGGATCGCGAGCTGGATCAGACACAGCAGCGTGCGGTAGCGGCCCTCGCCCATGAACTCCGTGTCCAGCGCGAGCCTGCCCGCGGCGCGAGCGCCGTCGGCGAGCGCCCGCAGCCGCGCTGACTGATCCTGCGGGCTCACGGGGTGGCTCCGGGGAGCAGATACAGGGTCTTGTGCTGGGCGAGGCCCGCTTGGCGCGAGACGTCGGTGGCGTGCGCGCGGATCCACTTGGCGGGTGCCGAGCACGCCGGGTTGACCGACGCCGCGTGGCGGGAGCAGAAGGTGTTCAGGAACGCATAGCGGACCTCCCCCTTGGCGATCAGGCTCTGGAGCTGAGCGACGGTCGTGAACACACGGCCGTTGTAGGTCGTCAAGACGAGGATCGGCCGGGCGTCCTGGACGATCAGCGATCCGATCTGGGTGGCCGACTCGGCAGCCACCTCATAGCGCGCGCCGCGCTGGTTGGCGCGCAGATACGCGCTCAGGGGCTGCTGCTCTTCAGTCGGCAGTGCGCCGACGTAGCCGGCGTCTGTCACGTGGTTGTTGATCGCCGTGATATCCGCGCTCACGGGGACGGCGAGGACCGCGATCAGCGTCATCGCCATCACACCGCCGGGGGCGAGCAGCGATCGCAGCCGCGACGGCGGCCCGGAGACGCGCGCGAGCGCCGCGAAGGCGATTGCGCCGAGCGCTCCCGCCAGCGCGATCCACCACTCATCGGGGCGACCGTAGAGCAGGCGCTCGGCATAGTAGATCGTGATCGCGAGGCCGGCCACGAGCACACCGAGGCGCAGCATCCCGCGCCGCGAGGCGACCCAGGCGATGCCGATTCCGAGCATCGCCGCCACAGCCGGCGTGAAGCTCTCGACGTAGCGCGGGTGCAGGCGCTCCATGTGGCTGAACAGGACGATGCCCGTGAGCATCCACAGCCCGAGGCCCGCGGCGACGGCGCGGCGTACGCGTAGAGCGTCGGCAGGAGCGCGGTCGAGCGGCCCGCGGGGGTTGGCCTGAGATGGGCCGGGCGCAGGGGGGACGGCCGGCCTCGCCGGCTCGGCTGTGGATGCCGTTGCGGCTGGGCCGCCGGCCGCGGGCGTGCCCTCGGCCGAGAGGCCCCTGGCGGGCTCGCGCTCCGGCTCGGGCTCTTGCTCGGCCTCGGCCGCGCGGCCGAGGCCCCACAGCAGCGCCGGGATGCCGAGCAGCAGGGCGGCGAGCAGCTCGAGTCCGAGGCGCTCGCCCGACAGCGGCCCGACACGGGCCAGCAGCCGGGTCGCGGAGGGGGGCACGATGGGGATGTGGTCGCGCTCGGACTGGGTCGCCGTCGGGTAGGTGTGGCCGGGTTCATAGAC
>DAIRTT010000216.1:0-2960 GCA_036803745.1 Solirubrobacteraceae bacterium
CGATCCTGTGCGCCGCGATGATGCTGGAGTACCTGGAGTTCGGCGAAGCGGCGCAACAGCTGGTGGCCGCGGTCGAGCGGGTCTACGCGCGTGGGGCATCGCTCACCCCCGACCAGGGCGGATCCGCGTCCACCGATGAGTTTTGCGACGCTGTTGCCGCGGCTATCTGAAACGGAGGAGGAAGAGATGGCTGCACGCACGCTCGTCGAGAAGATATGGGACGCGCACATCGTGGCCGATCTCGGTGGAGGCCTCGATCTCCTGCACGTCGACCGACACCTCGTGCACGACCTCTCCGGGCCGCCGTCGCTTGGGATGTTGGCCGGACGGGGTCTCGCGGTGCGCAACCCCGAGCTGACGTTTGCGATGCCCGATCACACGGTCTCGACCGCGGTTGGTCGCACCGACGCGGACACGAACGCGGGCCGCATGCTCGTGCCCGCGCTGCGCGAGCGGGCACACGCCGAGGGCATCCGGCTGTTTGACCTCGACGACGGCGAGCAGGGCATTGTGCACGTGGTCGGTCCCGAGCTAGGGCTGACGCTGCCGGGGATAACCGTGCTGTGCGGCGACAGCCATACGTGTACGCACGGCGGACTCGGCGCGCTTGGCTGGGGCATCGGCAGCAGCGATCTCACGCATGTGCTCGCTACGCAAACGATTGTCCAACGCCGCCCCAAGCAGATGCGCGTCACCTGCTCGGACAGCCTCGCCGCCGAGGTCGAGCCGAAGGACCTGGTGCTGCACCTGATCGGCGAACACGGTGCCGATGGCGCAGCTGGCTTCGCCGTCGAGTACGCCGGCAGCGCCATCGCTTCGATGTCGGTCGAGGGCCGCATGACGCTGTGCAACCTCACGATGGAGTTCGGAGCGAAGATCGGGATCGTCGCGCCGGATGAGGCGACGCTCGATTACGTCGCCGGGAGGCGATACGCGCCCGCTGGCGCGCGCTGGGACCTGGCGCTCGCCGCCTGGCATGAGTTGCGAAGCGACGAGGATGCAACCTTCGATCGCGAGATCGAGATCGACGCCTCTGCGGTGTCGCCGCAGATCACGTGGGGCACTAGCCCGGCGCACACGATGCCCATCGACGGCAAGATCCCCGATCCTGAAGACGCGCAGGATCCGGGGGCTCGCCTGGCCCGCAGCAAGGCCCTCGAGTACATGGGCCTGAGCGCCGGCGAGCAGCTGCTCGGGCTGCCCGTCCAGCACGTGTTCATCGGCTCCTGCGCCAACAGCCGTCTCTCTGACCTGCAGAGGGCCGCGCAGGTCGTTCGCGGCCGGCACGTGGCGCAAGGCGTGCGCGCGTGGGTGGTGCCGGGATCTCAGAGCGTGCGGCGCGAGGCCGAGGCACTCGGACTCGACCGCATCTTCACCGCAGCCGGCTTCGAATGGCGCGAGCCTGGATGCTCGATGTGCCTCGCCGTCAACGACGAGGTCGTCCCCGCGGGAGAGCGATGCGTTTCGACAAGTAACCGCAACTTCGTCGGCCGCCAGGGGCCCGGTGCGCGCACGCACCTCGCCGGCGTCGCGACCGCGGCCGCCGCCGCGATCGAGGGCCACATCGCCGATCCACGCCCGCTTGCCCGGGTGGCCTGAGATGGAGCGCTTCACCAGCGTGCAAGGACGCGCGATCCCGCTACTGGTGCCGGACATCGACACCGACGTGATCACCCCCATCAAGCGCGTGATGCAGGGGGGCGATGCGCTCACGCGCTATGCCTTCGAGTCGCTCCGCTACACACCGGATGGAGCGCTCAACCCCGACTGCCCGCTCAATCAGGAGGAATACCGGGACGCGCCGATCCTGCTCGCAGGCGCTAACTTCGCCTGCGGCAGCTCACGCGAGACCGCCGTGTGGGCGTTGCGGGGCCTGGGCATCCGCTGCATCATCGCGCCGAGCTTCGGCGACATCTTCTTCGACAGCTGCTTCGAGAACGGCCTGCTTCCGGTCACGCGCCCGCAAGCCGAGGTCGACGCACTGGCCGACGACGCCGCCACTGGGGAGTTCCGCGTCGACCTCGAGCGCTGCGAAATCACGAGCTCGAGCGGGCGCACGATCCCATTCACCGTGCACCCATTGCAGCGCGAGGCCCTGCTCAGCGGCCGCGACTCGATCGAGCTCACCCTGCAGCGCGACCAGGAGATCGCCGAGTTCCAGCTGCGCGACCGCGAGCTTCGCCCGTGGGTGTACGAGCTTGCCGCTGATGACAGCGGCTAGCTGCGGCTGCCGTGCCCTCAACCACCGGATGAAATCGCCGACTCACAGCAACGAAGGGGAACTCCGGCGGTCGTCCGTGAATCAGATCACGTCGGCAACCACGGCCAGCGCGGGCGCGAGGCTTGCCGTTAGGTCGATGCAACGCGATCACGGCGGCTGTGTGTGGCGTCGTCCAGGGCGGTGTCGGCGCGGTCGAACATGTCGCGGTAGGTGAAACGCTCGCCCGGAGCTGTGACCGCGACGCCGACGGAGATCGTCACGGGTAGACCGTGGCAAGGCTCGGAGCCAGCGGGCGCCGGAGTCGCTGAGCGACGCGCGCGTCGGCGTCGGCGTCGGGAAGCAGGACGAGAGACTCCTCGCCACCGACGCAGTAGGCCAGCTCGAAGGTGCGCAGAGACGTGGGATGCGCATCGCCACCTCGCGTAGGACGGCGTCGCCGATGGTGTGTCCAGCGCGGTCGTCGATGCGCTTGAAGTCGTCGAGGTCGACGAGCACGACCGCAACGCGATGGGGACCGGCGCGGCCTCGGCGTCGAGGTCGTGTCCGGGGCGTCTTTGAGGATGGGCCGAAGTCATGGCGGCTTCCGTCCCGGGCGCGACCCGAATCGCGCCCATCGCAGGCCATACTTCGAGCAATGCCCGCCCACCTCCGCCTCCGTCGCGGGTCTGAGGCGATCAGCCCGACCGCCCACTACACCGGCCACGTCTGGACGCGCAACGCGCTCTCGCACTCGGCCCTC
>DAIRTT010000217.1:0-2924 GCA_036803745.1 Solirubrobacteraceae bacterium
AGCGCCAGATAGATAAGCGACGCAAGCAACATAGACCTCCTTGCAGGCGGGAGCGGGAACGCGCGAGCCTACGAGCTGCCAGCCCACACGATCCCGCGGTCATGCGTTGCCGAGCAACGACGTTCACGCCCCCGATCGCATTTCTGCACCCCACACCACCTCGTCCGCGTTGAGGAACTGCCCTCACGCGTCGCCGCGTTGCAAATGGAGCTTCGCCGCCGCGGACTCGACCTCCAGATCTCACCCGGAGCGGAGATCGCACAAGCGACAGCTGCAGGACTCGGTGACACCGAGCTTCGCCGACTGTCGCTCGGTGGTGGCGGTTGGGTTCTTGTCGAGCCGGCCCCGGGACCGCTTGGCGATGACCTCCTCGCACTCGTCGACGGCATGCCAGCGCGTGGCGTGCACGCGATCGTCGCCCACCCCGAGCGTCACGCCGCATCGGACTTGGAGGAACGCCCGCGCGAGTTGACCAGGCGCGGGGCGCTGATCCAGTGGACGGCAGACTTCGTCGCCCGGGCAGCCGCCGGGGACCTCGTGCTGCAGTATGCGAGCGCCGGCCTTGTGCACCTGCTCGGAAGCGATGCGCACTCCTCGCGAGCAGGACGGCCCTTGCGGCTCGCGGCCGGCATCGCGAACCTGCGCCAGGTGTGCTCACCGGCACAGGTTCAATGGATCGCGCAGGACGCGCCGCGGGCGATCCTGGACGGTGCCGAGTCGCTCAGCCCTCCCTGGTGACGGCTCCGACCGGATACAGCTTGACGCGCTTGGCGAGATCTTCGATCAACTCGCGCGACGCGCCCCCAATTCCGTGGCGCAGGAAGTTGGCTGCGCCGGCGGCGGCGCCGGTCAGCAGCGACTCCTCGAAGCTCGCGCCGGCCGACCAGGCCGCGGCGATCCCGCCCAGCATCGCGTCACCGCAGCCCTCGCGAAAACCACGCGCGAACCGTGGCGGCTCAAGCCACCACGCGTCCTCGTCGTGCAGCACGAGGGCCGCCTGCTCCCCACGCGTGACGATCACCGATCGCGCGCCGCGGTCGCGCAGCCCCTCCGCTGCGGGCCGCAGCGCCGCCCCGGACACCGACTCGTGGACGATCTCGGCCAGCTCCCAATCGTTCAGCTTCACGAGATCAGGCTCCGCCTCGAGGGCGAGCTCTACCCGCGGGGTCGAGAGGTCGACCAGCGTGCGACAGCCGTTGGCGCGGACGTCGGCGACGAGGTCACGGTAGAGCTCGAGCGGGAGCGCGTCAGCGGGCAGGGGGTTGGTGACAACGAGCCAGCCGCACGCGATCGCTTCCGAGCACGCCAGCGAGAACAGATCATCGAGCTCGTGGCGCGACGGCGGGTCGCTCAGCGCCATGCTGAGGACCTCGATCTCGCCCGAGCGCCGATCGCTCACGTGGCAGCCGCTCGCCGTCGCCGTGGTCACGAGGCATCGCTTGCCCGGCAGTCGGTCGAGCAGCCCTCGCAGCAGGCTGCCGCTTTCTCCGCCGATAAAGCAGCACAGCGCCGGCACGGCGCCGAGCATGCCGGCCGTACGCGCGACCCAGACGCCCTGACCACCGGCAGCGAAGTGGACCCCCTCGCGATCAGCGCCCTCGCGCTCCAGCGTCACCGTCAGCAGCGGATGCGGCGCGAACACGGCCACCGTAGGGCTTGGGCTCGAGTCGACAGGTTGTGCAGGCATCTCGTGTTGGCTCCGGTGAACGCGCGACCGCGGATCAGCGGCGATTTCGCCGAGGACGCGAGGCCAGCGTCGCAGATCGCGGCTCCATCCGATCGCGTTGGGCGTGAATCAGCGGCCGTACGACTGCCTGCGCCTGCGTCCGCTGTCCAGCGCGCCTTCTAGGTGGACACCACCTGTTCTTCGTGCTCAGCTTCAGCACGATGATCTGGGGATCGCTTGCTGCGTTCGGCTATGGGTACGGAAACAGACGAGGAGCTGACTGAGGTCGCCGAAGGCGATCGCGATCAGGCGAGAGGTCAATCCAAGTAGTCTGGATCACTCATCCGACGCTGCGGCCTGGTCATCGAGGCGGTCGCGCAGGTAAGCCGCCTTGTCGGCGCGGCGCTCGTGCGCCCCACGTTCAGCGGGCTCGCTCGCCCGTTCGGCCTCTTCGCCCTCCTGCTTCGCCAGCCGCTCCTGAACCCCTCGCAACCGCTCGATCTCCAGCTTGTCGGGCACGATTCTCACCTTCGGTTTGGACCCCTGCAGTGTACAGAAGTCTCCCGTGCCCCAGGCAGCGAACCTACCGGTCCGGTCTGCCGGCGACGAGAGCAACGGGCAGATACGGCCGAGGTGTGATGTCCAGCGTCGGCGGAGGATCTCGGGTCAATCCGAATTCCGACGGGCGGAGATGGATGAGAAGCACTGACGGGCGGCGCTCGGGGATCCGGTCGGGCCCAGCCACCGGAATCCCTGCGTTCGCGGTTCTACACGCCGCGGCGGCTGCGACGTCTGTAGCCGACTCCGCCGGTCAGCAGCAGAACTACGATGACGATGAGGAGGATCGTGAGCATGGTCACCTCCCAAAGCTCAGCTGGGTTGGCTGGCGCATGTCTAGATCTGCTTATTGTTTCTCTTGCGGCCGGTGACGGTGTCGGCGGCCTTGTCCACGGCCTTCTTCGCAGAGCCCTTGGCTTGTTCGACGCGCCCTTCGTTCTTCAGGCGCCTGCCTCCGGTCAGCGCGCCAGCGGCCTCCTTCACGCGACCCTTCGCCTTATCGATGTTCTCGTCGGTCATGAACCCTCCTGATTTGGGTTGGCGAGGAGCGCCCAAGTGGGCGCTAGCAGTGGGTGCGGCCGATTAGCCGCGCGATCAGTCCGCCCACAAACAGGTAGAGGACCGCGGCGATGCCCCAGTTGACAGCAGTGCTGTGTTGGCGCTGTGGAAGCTGAACGTCCGCCGGGCAGCAAGCCGCGGG
>DAIRTT010000218.1:0-2906 GCA_036803745.1 Solirubrobacteraceae bacterium
CCCAGCCGCGGCCCGAAACCGGGGCTCGCCGAGGATCAGATCCGCCTGGGCGCCGATCCGTGCGGCGGTCGCGCGGCGCAGGCGTAGCCCGGCGCCGAGCTCGCACACGCGGTCGGCGTTGAAGACCTGCTCCTGCATCTGGGGAAAGACGAGCAGCGGCACCCCCGCTACGAGTCCCTCTTGCACGCTGTTGAACCCGCCGTGGGTGATGAAGAGGTCGGCGCGACGGAGCACCGCGAGCTGGTCGACGTGCGCGTGCGCGGAGACGCCCGCGGGCAGCCCCCCGAGAGCCTGCGGTGCGATCCTCCCGACCGATAGGACCACGCGCCGCCCCGGGCGCGCGAGGGCACGTGCGGCGTCGCGGAAGAACGCGGGCCGGTCCTCGAACACTGTCCCGAGCGAGACGTACACGAGCTCCTCGTTGTCTCCGAGCGCGGCGAGCGCCGGCTCCTCGCCGCCGACGGGCGCGCTCACGGCGCGGAGCGGCCCGACGAACCGCACGTCCTCGCCGGCGAGACCCTCCGGACGGGTCTGCAGTCCGCGCGAGGTTCCGACGAGCGTCGTGCACCCGTATCGCCCGCCGAGCACCTCGAGCCAGCCGCCCATGGGCGCGCCGTAGCGCTGCTCGAGCCGCCGCGAGACGCGCCGCAGCCGGAGGGAATCGGGTGTCCCGGCGGCGAGCTGGGCGAGCGCCTTCGGCATGCTCCGCAGCCCCGGCCGGATTCCGCGGTGGATGGCCATCGCGGGACTGAACGCCACCTGGGGCAGCCCGGCCTCGTATGCCGCATAGCGACCGTATTGGGCGAACGTGTCGCGCAGGACGACGTCGGCACCGCTGCCGCGCATCTGCTCGGTCATCCACGGGGTCACCCGCTCGGTCGCCCGCGCGATGAGCTCGGCCACGCCGATCAGGTTCGCTGGCGGTGGGTCCATGTCGATGCCGAAGTCGGGCACGGTGCGGAACTCGCCGCCGGCCATTGCGCACTCCGCCTCCCATTCCGGGAAGGCCCACTGCACCGTCCGAGCCCCCCGGTCCCTCAGGGCAGCGACGAGCGGCAGCAATGGACGGACGTGCCCGCCCGACGGCAGGTGGACGACCGCGACCGTCGGCACCCCCGGCGTCAACTCCGCGTCAGCCGAGGGCGGTCTCGGGGGCCATAGGGAGGACCTTACCGGCGCTGAACGATGCCGGGCTTGAACGGTTGCCGCCGCGCGAAGGCCGACCATGCGCTTCGCCCGGGCATGATCGGGTTTGCGCACCCCACAGGGCGCGGTCAGGTCGTGAGCACTGGCCCGCTGCAGGTCGTCCAAAGGGGGCACGTCGGGCTCGATCATCGAGGCGCCCGCTCTCGGTCGAAAGGAGAACATTGAGCACGCGCTCAAAGCTCTTTGAGGAGATTGCGCGGAACGTCGCAACGTGTGAGGCGATGCCCGCGTTGGCCACGACATCCGCAACGAGGCCGAGCGCCCTTGCGTCGTGCACCTGTGCGGCGGCGCGCTCGGCCGCCGCTGCATCCAAATCGACGATCGCCACCGAAGCGCCACGCGCGATCAGGGCTCGTGATGTGGCAAGGCCGATTCCGCGAGCCCCACCGGTCACGAGAGCGACCTTGTTGGTCAGGTCGTACGCGCCACTTACGCTGCGCGGACGGCGCGCTCTTCATAGAGAGCGCATCAGCTCGTCGTGCGCGACCCAGTTGGGTTCGGGGAAGAGCTGGCAGTACTTGGCGTCGCGCATCAGCTTCTCGATGCCCGTCTCGACCATGTAGCCGGTGCCGCCGAACACCTGCACCGCGTCGGTGGTGCTCGCCACGGCGGCGTCGGTGGCGGCGATGTTCACCGCGAGCGCCTGCGCCGGATCGACGGCGAGCCCGGCCGAATCGACGGCGATCCCGGGCCAGCATGCCAGTCTCACGGCCATCGCGGAGAGCATGTCGCTGACGGCGTCGTGCTCGATGATCGCTACCCCTCCCTGCCGGCGGGCGTGGGCGTACTCGAGCGCCATCTCGTAGGCGCGCCGGGCGATCCCATGTGCGATGGCGGCGGTGCCGGCTCGCAGCAGCGCGAGCGCGTCTTCCACGCTCAGCTCCGCGGACCCGCCGTCTGCTCGGCCGTCTGATCCGCCGAGCGCCGGCGCGCACCTGACGCCGGTCAGCTCGACCGACGCTGCGGGCGCCGCGCGCAAGCCCATCTGCTCGAGATCGCGCTCGAGCATCAACCCGGCTGCGCCGGCCCCAACCGCCGACGCCGCGGGCTCGGGTCCGTCGAGGAGGATTACGAGCCCGTCGGCGCCGTGAGCGCCCAGCGCACAGGCGAGGCGGCCGTCGAGCTGGCCGTCGGAGATCGTCACTTCTGTGCCGGACGTGGCCGGCACGAGCGCCCAGCGTGCCCCCGCGGGGACGTCCTCGAGCTGCTCGTCTGCGAGTGTCGCCAGAGCGGCGTTGCAGAGCAGCACGCACATGGCGGTCCCGCCGTCGCCGACGGCCAGCTCCTCGATCGTGGCCAGGAGGTCGGGAATGCCCAGCCCGGCGCCTCCGTGCTGCTCGTCGAGCAGCACGCGGTCGAGTCCTAGCTCGACGAGCAGGCGCCAGCACTCGGCGAGGACGTCCTGGCCGCCGGCGTCGAGCGACGCGGCTCGCGGGGTGAGCTCGCGATGCCCCAGCTCGCGCGCCATCGCCCGGATCTCGGCGCGCTCGGCCGCTGTGATCCCGCTCATGATCGGCCCCCACCTCCGTCGACGCTCGCGTGCCTGGGCGCGTCTGCATCAAGATAAGCGCCAGCGTCTCCGTTTGTGTGAGCCCTTCCGTCTGTGTCGGGCTGGGCGCGGCGCAGCGGCGGCAGGCAGGAGATGGTCTCGGACCGGCACAGTCCGCGGTAGACCTCGAGCCTGTTGAGCTGGTTGGTGC
>DAIRTT010000219.1:0-2559 GCA_036803745.1 Solirubrobacteraceae bacterium
TTTGGTGCAAGAGGAGGCGTCGCGTGACGGCGGGCCGCGCTTTCGGATCGGACGACAAGCGCTCGTCCGAACGCCGGCCCGGCGGACTGCTGCTTAGCCCCGGGGAAGCGAGCGTCTCGGGACCACCGGGCGAGACGCCTGGGTTTCGTCCTGAGCGACAGTGTCACACGCGGTTCGCACGCTCGCAATGCCGGCGAAGCGGGAGCACTTTAGCGGTCGAGTCTTAGCTCGTGGTTGTCCGAGGCGAGGCACAGACCACGCACTTGCGCGCAAGGCGAGGGATCTCGCTCAGGCACTCGCCGGCCCTGCCGCGGTGCGCCCACCCACGCGCATCCTGCGCGCCGTCCGTTCGGAGGTGGGCGTCGAGCCTCAGGCACCACCGCCACTTTCGCCGGGGCAGCTGGCTATCACGGGTTCGCAGGTGGTGCTTGAGCCAGCGGTGAACAACGCCCACGCGCCCGTATGGTCGAACTGCGCTTTGATCTTTTCACGAGTGTGTTGGATCTCGGTTTCCGTTCCACCGTAGAGCAGGGTTATTTCGGAGCGTACGTCGAAGCTAACCAGCACCGGGAAGATCCAGGTGTCGCTCGGCACGTTGTCGCCTCCGCTTGCCTGTGAGACCCCAGTCCCGAGGCGCGGGACGCCTCGTTCGAGAACCATGAAATTCTGAATGGCACAGTTGATGTGGTGTTCGCAGACCCATTGCTGGATCTGCGCGTCCGTGGGACCGGCGGGCGCGACTGGGCCAGCGAGAGGCGACGCCGGAACGGTGGGTGACGTGGCCGGCGCCGTGGCCGCAGGGCCGGATGGGGCCGTGGTCGCCGCATGATGCGGCCCGTAGTGCCTCTTGGCCCTCCTCACGCACGCCGCACGCTTCCGCTTCGGCTGCTTCTTACACGCCTTTAGCGCCTTAGAGAGCTTCTGCACGCGAGTCAACGATTTCGCTGTGTGTGATTTGGTGGCGGCCGCGCTGGCAACGGCAGTTGAAGTCCCGAACGCAACAAAGCAAGACAGCAGGGCGATGAGCCCCAACGTCGACAGCGGTCAGGCGGTCAGTCGGTGGCGGTCGCCAACTCTCATGGGCACATCCTTGTTTGACTGCTCATAGCGACCCAGGGCGCAATGATCAACGGATTGACCTCTCCAAACCCCCCGAATCAGGACGGGCGCTACACCTAGCGGCGTTTCTGGCGCTTTTGAACGAACCGGCCCGTGAGGTCCGGTGGTCTTGCCCCCCCGAAGACCTTCGCGAGAAGAGTCGGACAGTAGCGGCCGATAACGGCCCTACTAGTGCATGACGACGCTACCCATTCGACTCACGGGGACGACCGAAGGAACCCGCGTATCGAGGTGGGCCGACTACGGACTCCTTGAGGCCTGCCGCGCCGACCGCCGCCACGACGGCCTCCTCGCACGAGACAAGGAGAAGCTTGGCTTCCGCTCCGTCGTCCACCGCAGCTATATCGGTGGCGTTGAGCGCGCCGAGCGCCAGCCCAGCGTCATGACCCTCGCCCATCCGACCTGCTCGCGCGGGCTGAACGTCTGTCGTCGTAGATCCTGACCCGTCGGAGTCGTGTGCTGAGGCCACCACAGAGCGGACTGTTCGAGGTAGAGACACCGCACCGAACGATCCGCGAGATTTCGATACCCCCTCGACCGTGGACGACCTGGCGTCGCGATCGCTCGCTACCGCATCGCCACCGAAGCAGGCGCAACCGCACTCGCGATCGAGACTGTCGGATCGGACGAGTTGCGAGCGTCTCGCCGGGCGGTCGGCTGACGCCTGCTTTCGCTGACGAACGGTAGCGATGGCGATGGCGCCGCGACTTGGTCAGGCAGCGCGGATGAGCCGGTAGCGACCCGGCCCGACGCGCTGGAAGTTGGGCCGCGCTCCACGGGCGCCGCTCGAAAGGCAGCTGTTGACCGAATCCCGGGAGACGGGATATCCGAGGAGCCCTTCGACGGCGATATGCGCGTCCCCCACATCCATCGGGCGATCAGCTTCCCCCAAGACCCTAATGACGGCCCTCTGGATCACGCCGTTGCCGGCACGACGCCCCTTTGAAGCCTCAGACGCAAGTCGATCGTGACCACCCTGATCCGGAAAACCCGCCGGAAATGCACCGAGAACCCCCGTAAACGCTGGGGAATGGTTTGAGTAGTGTCCACTTAGGTGCATTGGGCCGAAATTGGCCCCTGTTACGGCAGCCAGGCCAGCCGCTAGCCCTTCGGGCCTCCTCTGGCTCGTTCTCGGTGACAAACCGGAGCTTGCCACCGGGGAGGCCCTCCTTCATCGCATTCCAAAGGGGCTCGTCGGGCTCGATCATCGAGGCGCCCGCTCTCGATCGAAAGGAGAACATTTGAGCACGCGCTCAAAGCTCTCCGAGGAGATTGCACGGAACGTGGCAACGCGTGAGGTGGTGCCCGCGTTGGCCACGACATCCGCAGCGAGGCCTAGCGCCCTTGCGTCGTGCACGTGTGCGGCGGCGCGCTCGGCCGCCGCGGCATCCAAATCGACGATCGCCACCGAAGCGCCACGCGCGATCAGGGCTCGTGATG
>DAIRTT010000220.1:0-2022 GCA_036803745.1 Solirubrobacteraceae bacterium
GGACGACGAACTTTTCGGTGCCGTGACTGCTGGGGACGTAGAAGACCTTCTGCTTGGAGGCCCACACCGAGTCCGGCGAGATCCCGTGCTCGAGCGCCGCCGCGAGGTCGAAGGCCTTGAATGAGGACCCCGGCTGGCGCTCGCCCTCGGTCGCCAGGTTGAATGGGCTTTCGTCGTAGCTGCGCCCCCCGACCATCGCCCGCACCTCGCCGGTCGAGTTTTCGATTGCCACCAGGGACGCGGTCGGCCCGCCGGGATTGGCGAGGTAGGCGCTCACGGCCTGTTCAGCTGAGCGCTGGAGTTCGATGTCGAGCGTCGTCTTGATCCGCAGGCCGCCGTCGAACGCGCGCGGGGCTCCGTAGCGTTCGATCACCTGCTGCTGGACCCAGCTCGTGAAGTAGCCCGCGTCGACGCCTTCAATCGTCTGGACACGCGGCACCTGGATCGCGTGGGGTGCAGGAAGGGCCTGGGCGATGCTCTGTTCGTAGACGCCGCGCGTGAGGTAGCCCTGATCGAACATCTGGCGTAGGACGAGGTCGCGCCGGGCGCGCGCCGCCACCGGATGGTTGGCGGGGTCATATGCGGTCGGCGACTGGATGATCCCGGCCAGCATCGCCGCCTCCCAGGGCTGGAGCTCTTCGACGCACAGCTTCTTCGGCGGCGGCCCACAGCCGAGGTGGTTGACGTCGTGCCCGAAGTACGTCTCGGCGGCCGCCTCGATGCCGTAGGCGCCGTTGCCGAAGTAGATCGTGTTGAGGTAGGCAGTGATGATCTTGTCCTTGGACCACTTGTGCGAGAGCTGGTAGGCCAGGGCCGCCTCCCTGAACTTCTCGGCAATCGTCCGGTGGGACTGGGCTTGGAGCGCGTTCTTGATGAACTGCTGCTCGATCGTCGAGGCGCCCTGGACGGTGCCGCTGTGTTTGATGTCGGCGACGAAGGCACGGGCGATGCCGCGCAGATCGACCCCGCCGTTGCTGTAGAAGCGCTTGTCCTCGATCGAGATCACCGCCTCCTTGGCGATGTGCGGGATCTGGCCGGGGGTGACGATGACGCGGTTGTGCTGGCTGAGGACGCCGAGCGGGTGGCCGAGGTCATCGAGCAGCACCGAGCTCTGGGCGTCCTTGAATTGCGAGAAGGCCGTCAGGGAGGGCAGGTCCGAGGCGATCGAGACGAAGATGCCGAAGACGAAGGAGACGAGCCCGAGCAGCAGGACCGCGAAGAGGATCGCCAGCAGGCGCAGGCGTTTGACGCGGGGCTTGCTTGCCGGGCGTCGATCGGCGGTGGTTATGTCGGGGCGATCGTCATCGCTCATCGGCGGCTGCGGAGCGGAGCGCTCCGAGTCGGAGGGGCCCGGTCCATGCTGCACGGGCCGCGCGTGGGCGCCACGATGGGACCCTCCGGAGGGCGAGAGTCTAGCATTGGCCTCCCATGCCGAATGACGCCGACGACGCCGCTGAGGAGGCTGCGCGCCTCAGCCGCAACGCCGTCGAGAGTCTGCCCGAGGGGGCGCTCGCGGCCCGTCTGCGAGCGGCCCGCTCGGAATCCCGCCCCCTGCGGGTGAAGCTCGGGATCGATCCGACCGCCCCAGATATCCACCTCGGCCACGCCGTCGTCCTCGGAAAGCTGCGCGAGTTCCAGGACGCCGGGCATGTGGTTGTGCTGATCATCGGCGACTACACGGCCCGCGTCGGCGACCCCTCCGGCCGCTCGAGCCTTCGCCCGATGCTCTCCGAGGCCGATATCGAGGCCAACGCGGCGACCTTCCAGGAGCAGGCGCTGCGGATCCTCGATCCGGACCCTGCGCGCCTGGAGCTAAGACGCAACAGCGAGTGGCTGGACATGGCGATGATCGAGCTGCTCGCGCTCCTGCGCACGACGACGGTCGCGCAGCTGCTCGAGCGCGACGACTTCGCGAAACGTTTCGCCGCCCGCGAGCCGATCTCGATGCTCGAGCTGCTCTATCCGCTGCTGCAGGGCTACGACTCGGTGGCGGTCCGCGCCGACGTCGAGCTGGGGGGGACC